>SFBI01000067.1 GCA_007095845.1 Microcystis aeruginosa Ma_MB_S_20031200_S102 | reverse complement strand
TTCATCCAATATCTCCCCCATGAGAGATTTAGACAAAAATACTTAAATAGCTGTAAGCCTTTCTATGACTGGGTTAGGTTAAATAAAAAATATTCAAAATAACCTGCTGGATGTGGGCATTAATTGACCATTTTTCTAGTTATGGCTTTTCTCATAAAGATGAAGTATGACCAGATCAGGGAGCGTCTCGGAGTCTCCCCAAAACGAAAACCGCATACCTAACCATTAAGATAACTGCCATAAGTGAGCACAGGGGTGACAGTGAGGTAAATTGTTAATTTTTTTGGGGATTTAGCCACATTATCCGAAAAATGTCACACTAGAGGTAGAGGAGCGTCAACTATCAGTCATCAGCTTTCGGCAATTTTTAGCAGCCGATGGGAAAAAAAGCAACTTCAACCCTGACTTTATCTGCTATCGAGGAGGTTAATTCTATGAATAATACGGAAACACTCTCAGTCGATCGGGATACCAACAAACTCTATAATAAAATTCTCGTGGCCGTGGATTATCAAGATACTACTCCAGAGGTGTTGAATGCGGCTATTCTCTTAGCGAAAACCTACGCTAGTGAGTTGCGAATTGTTTATAGTCTGTCTAAACCTTTGACACCCTACACGGAGACTTTTATTTATGGTAATTTGATCGGTTATGGTGGCGGTTATCCCCCCGATATGATCGCCTTAGAACAACAAATCACCGAAGAAATGCAAGGGGAATTACAAGCTTGGTTAAACGGTTTAGTCGATCAAGCTAAGGAAGATAATATCACAGCCAAGGCCGATTATTATATCGGTGATCCGGGGCAGAAAATTTGTCAAGTTGCCCAGCAGGAAGGGATAGATTTAATTATTGTTGGTCGTCACGGTCGATCGGGTTTATCTGAGTTAATCTTAGGTAGTGTCAGTAATTATGTGGTACATCATGCTCCCTGTTCAGTTTTGGTGATACACATCACTCATTAATTAGAAAGGGTTGAAATCCATTTTTTGCTGTCCATTGAATTGCACCATCTCTCCCGGTCCAGTAAGTCTTAATCTGGGCTTTTCTTAGTTGATTTCTGGCATTGCGGGAGAGATTATTAGTGACAGCGATCGCTGTTTGAGGTCGAATTGACTCTAACCATTGTTTATCTAGATTGCTTCCCTGCCATAATAACACTAGCGGGCTGAGTTTTTGGGATAAATTAACGGGAATTTTCGGGTTGATAATCCAGAGCCAAGATTGATTTTTTACCTGAAATTTAAATAAATTTCTCCCGATCAATTGTCCAGTAATTTCGCCGAGATTAAATTTTTCTAACTGGGATAAAGTAATAGTTTTTTTGATCGGTATGTCCTTACTGATAGTTGAGAATTGCGCCGAATTATTGACGGTTATTGCTCCTTGTATTTGATTAATTCCCTCCTGTCGCAAAAAAGGCAAAACTGTATAACGTGCTGTTGCGGGTTCCTCTCCATTAATTAAGAGAGTATTTCCCCGATTTTGAATAATTATTACTGGTTGCGATTTGGTGGCTAAAACTGTCACCTGAGTTAAAGTCAAATGTTGATAAATAATCGGTATTAAAATTAAAGTGAGGATAAATAAACCGACTAAATGCCAGTGTTGACGAAACCAGAGATTGCAGCAGATTAAGGTAAGGCAAATATAAATAATTAACATCACTCCTAAGGATAATTTACCTGTGGAGTAGGTACTAAAAGGAAGCAGACTAAAAAAGTTGGTAATTTGCAGTAATAACTTTAGAGGATAATAGAGAATACTAGCACCGATACTGCCCAAAGGGGGATAGATTAAGCCTAAAAAGGCAGTAAAAACTCCTCCTAAACTAATTAGGGTAATTAGGGGAGTTGTGATAATATTAATGGGTATATTATAAAGAGCGATCGAGTTAAACGTAAACATTAATAAAGGCATAGTCCAGAGAGTGGCAGCTAGACTAATAGCTATAGGTTCAGCGATTAAATTAGGGAAATAGTCAATTTTATTTTTCAGTAAGGGAACGGTAATAATTAATCCCAAAGTTGCTAAAAAACTTAACTGAAATCCTAAATCCCAAATCCAGAGAGGTTGCCATAATAATAGAATGTTAGCCGCTAGTAACAGGGAACCTAAACTATTAACTTGTCGATTATAAAGCAGACCGATTAATGCACCAATTCCCATCAAAATCGCCCGCAGAACTGAAGGTTGTAACCCTGTTAAGGTGCCGTAAATTATTAAGATAGTAACGGCAATAATAAACTGTTTTTTGGGGGATAAATTGCGAGTAATAGTTAAAATAAATCCCAACAAAATAGCCACATGAAAGCCAGAAGCTGCTAAAATGTGAGCCAATCCAGTTTTAATAAATAAATCAGTGATTTTTGCTGGCAAATTAACCGCTTGTCGTCCGAGGGTAATCGAACTTAATAAAGTCCCTTTTTCTTGGCCTAGTCCTTGAATTTGTGCCTCAACAATGCGCTGACGAATCTGCCAAACTCCCCAAGTCGGTGACTTTTTATCGATAATTATTTCCCCTTTTAAACCAGCAAAAGCACCCCGACGCGCTAGATAATTAGCAAAGTCAAAAGCACTGGGATTATTGGCACGACGGGGACGATAAAGTAATCCTTTAACTGTTATTTCTTGTCCAGTATAAACCTGATTTTCTGCTAGATTTGGTAGAGTAACGTACAGTTTACCTTCGGATTTTTCCTTCGGTAAATTATTCAAGCTAACTTTTTTTACTTGTAACCAAAATTGTAAATTTTCTCGGCGATTGAGACGAATTTCTGATATAGTATTGCCCGTGATTTTAATAGAGTTAACCACATTATTTTTTAAAAGATGACTGATATCGTTTGCGCTGGGATAAGGAGTGCGAATTTCCAGATAAACAACGGCAAATATAGCTATTAATCCCGCTATCAGCCAAATTTTTTTCGGGGGACTTTGCCACCAAAAACGACGGATAAAAATTGTGGTTAACGTGGTAATTAGACTAAGAATAACAATTCTAATTACCACTTCTTGCCATCGGTTTAACTGGGGACTAAAATCTAGCAGACCTGTAGATAATAATCCCAAAATATAGGCTAAACCAAGAATA
This sequence comes from Microcystis aeruginosa Ma_MB_S_20031200_S102, assembly GCA_007095845.1. Lineage (GTDB taxonomy): Bacteria > Cyanobacteriota > Cyanobacteriia > Cyanobacteriales > Microcystaceae > Microcystis > Microcystis aeruginosa_D. The sequence goes on along the minus strand of SFBI01000067.1, from coordinate 133,822 downwards.
ACACTATTAGGGCGATTCATAGAAATTTTTGTCAAAGAATTTCAGAATTAGCGAGCATTATTTTTACCTAAGTATCAGCGAAAATCGAGATTAAAAAGTAACTTAGCATAAACACTATGGGGATCGTTAAATGTAGGTAACTTCAATAATTCCTGCTGAAAATTTTGCCATTCCTGCGTCAAAGGGTGATTATTTTTAGTGAGAGGAGGAAGATAGGTTTGCAAGAAATTAGAGAGAAGTTCTTCTTGCCAACTTTGCGATCGAGGATATTCTTGAAGACTCCAATCATCCCCTAATTCAGCTGTTTTGGCCGCATATTGTACTGCCGCTTCTAGACCACCAATTTGATCAACTAAACCAATTTTAACCGCATCTTTTCCCGTCCAGACACGACCTTGGGCCACAGTTCTAACCTTGTCTGGGGATAATTTTCGCCCCCTGGCCACCGTCTCGATAAATAAATCATAGAACCGATTAACTGCCGCTTGATAAATTTCTAATTCGTGGGGATTTTTCGGTCTGGTAATAGTAGATATATCGGCTAATTTTCCAGTTTTAACCGTATCCCAATCGATGCCATTATTATTAGCAATCTTCTGGATATTTAACAATAATCCAAACACACCGATGGAACCAGTAATCGTATCATTATCGGCAAAAATTCTTTGACCCCCCATGGCGATCCAATAACCACCAGAAGCTGCCACATCACCCATAGAAATAATTACTGGTTTTTTCGCATCTAAACGCTTGATTTCCCGCAGAATCACCTCAGAAGCGGTGGCACTTCCCCCCGGACTATTAATTCTCAAAACTACCGCTTTCACCTCCTCCTTCCCTTGTAATTTTCGCAGTTCTTTCGCCAATTTATCCCCACCAATTTCGCCTCTATCTCCCTGACCTTCTACGATTGTCCCTTCTGCATAAACTATCGCTATTTGATTGTTACTATCTCCCCCCTCATCGAGAGAACTAGCATAATTAGCTAGAGAAATCTGCGAAAAAGAGCCAGAATTTTCCTCCTCATTAGTTTTATTTTTTGCTTCTCCCGTCAAATCTTTTGCTAAAGCAATTACTCGATCTAAATAGGCCACTTCATCAACAAAACCCGCCTTTTTCGCTGTGGTTGCTTCCAGAATACCTTGAGTATCAGAAATAGTTTGCACTTGTTGGGGGGTTAAATTGCGACTTTTTGCCACTGTGGAACTATAGTTAGACCAAATTGTATCGAGTAGGGTTTGCAGCTGCTGACGATTCTGGACACTTAAATCCTGACGGGTATAGGGTTCCACCGCACCCTTAAAAGAACCCACTTTTACCACTTGCACCCCCACACCATACTTTTCTAGTGCATCGGCAAAAAAGGTTTGTTGACTACTTAAACCATTAATTTCCATTCTCCCGACGGGATTAATAATCACCTTTTCAGCAACGGAAGCGAGATAATATTCCTTTTCCGTCCATTCCACATCGTAGGCGATAATTTTTTTACCCGATTCGCGAAAATTTGCCAAAGCTTGCCGCACTTCCGTCAGGGTAGCATAGCCATATTCACCGATATTGTCGCGACCATAGAGTAACAGACCGACAATATTATCATCCAGGGCGGCCTTTTCGATCGCCGCTATCACCTGTCGCAAATTTAAAGTGGTCGCACTCTCACCGGTCAAACTATCGGCTAAACTAGAACTAGGAGGAGCATCGCTGATATTGGTGGCTAAGTTAAAAACTAAGACTGATTTTTCCTTAACTGAGGAGCTATCGCTAGAAATAAGCAAGGAAAGCAGTAAAAATGCCAATCCCCCCACACCTAAAGACGAAAACACCAATAATCCCAATAAAGTTCCCAAGCAACTAGCGAAGGTTTGTTTAAAAAACTGTCCCATCGGTTTTCATCTGCTACTAATTATCCTGTTTCCTATTGTAGGGATTCCCCGCCCAGAAACAAGTTTTTTTGTTAGCAAACAAATGTACTAAAAATCTTGGGGATAGTGATTGGAGTTGTGAGGTATCATTTCAGTTATCAGTTATCAGTTATCAGTGACTATCACCGGTCGTCGGTAGCTTGAAATCAGCAAGATTTGAATTTTCATCCTCTTGAAAGGGGAGGCCTGTTACCTCTTGTTCTTGGTCAAGGGATCGGCTAAGATTGTGATAGACAATTTCCAGTCAAAGAGATGAATCAATTAAATTGAAGATAGATTCTGTCTTTGATCCCCCCTTCCCCCCTTGATAAGGGGGATGTCTGGCAATTTTTAACACCTACCTACTTAAAAGAGATGAATCAATTAAAACCCAAACTCGTCAATTATCCGGATTGGGATCGAAAAGAACAAATTAAACGAAATCGTTCGGCTTTGGCTATCTTAGAACAAAGACGACAAAAACGGTCACAAATAACCGATGAGCAAGACCAAGAAATTTCCCAGTGTTTGCTCAATTTTCAGACCGCGATTGATAATGCTCGTCCTTTGGGTTCAAAGCTTTATAGCCAAGGATGATTGTCTTTATCGATTCGGGGGTTTTGGGTTTATTAACTCATCCTAAAAAAGCGGGTAAATCAGCTGAATGCGAAGACTGGCTTTATTCACTTTTGTCTAAAGGCGTTTATGTAGTTAGTTCCGATATCTGTGATTATGAAGTCAGAAGAAGCCTATTATTAGAATCGGTCAAAAAAAATTCCTTTAATAGCCTAGATAATCTTAATGAATTACGCAATGTGATTGATTTTTTAAATTTAGATACCGATGTGATGTTAGCATCGTCACAAATTTGGGTAGAAACTCGAAAGATTGGCAAACAAACGGCTGATAATTACAATATTGACGTAGATATTATTATTCTTGCTCATTGGCAGTTATTAAAAAAACAATATCCGAGTCGTTATCTAGTCATCGCTACTACTAATGTCAAACATTTTCAGGGATTTGCAGAAGCTTTAAATTGGCAAGATATTAACCTATAAAAGCTTTCAGCTTGATCATTTTTTCACTTTAACTACTTAATCTTATGCAGTTTATTGATCGCGCCGAAATAGAAGTGGAAGGGGGTAAGGGAGGTGATGGAATTGTCGCTTTCCGTCGGGAAAAATACGTCCCCGCAGGCGGTCCGGCCGGAGGGAATGGGGGAAAAGGTGGTTCGGTGATTTTTGTGGCGACTCAGAACCTGCAAACCCTGCTAGATTTCCAGTATAGTCGCTATTTTAAGGCCGATGACGGTAAACGGGGCGGTCCGAACAACTGCACCGGAGCCAACGGTAGCGATCGCATTATTAAAGTTCCCTGTGGTACAGTGGTTTATGATCTCGATAGCGAGGAAATTATCGGCGATTTGGTCACTCCCGAACAGACTTTAATCGTCGCTGCCGGGGGAAAAGGGGGATTAGGCAACCGCCACTTTTTAAGCAATAATAACCGCGCACCCGAATACGCTTTACCCGGTTTAGACGGAGAAAAACGTCATTTACGCCTAGAATTGAAGTTATTAGCGGAAGTGGGACTGATCGGGCTGCCCAATGCGGGAAAATCCACCCTAATCTCGGCCGTTTCCTCTGCTCGTCCCAAAATCGCCGATTATCCCTTTACGACTCTCATTCCTAACTTGGGAGTGGTACGCAAACCCACGGGAGACGGGACAGTATTCGCCGATATTCCAGGATTAATCGAGGGAGCGCACCGAGGAATCGGCCTAGGACACGAATTTTTACGCCATATCGAACGCACACGCCTGTTAATTCATCTTGTCTCCTTGACAGCAGAAGACCCGATCGCCGATTATCAAATTATCCAAGGAGAATTAGCCGCCTATGGTCGAGGCTTAGAAAAGCGATCGCAAATACTGGTTTTCAACAAAATTGATGCTGTGGACGAGGAAACGATAGATAACTACCAAAAGCAGTTTGCTAAAATAACTAATGCCGAGATTTTGACTATTTCCGCCGTGACAGGAGCCGGATTAACCACTTTACTCGCCAAAGTTTGGCAGCAATTAGAGCAACTGGAGAGGGTCGAGGATGAAACCCCTTCCCTGTTTTCCTAAAATCGCTCGTTAGTTGTTGAGCTGCCGGGGTGCGGGTGGTCGGCGATTGCTCGGTCTTCTTTCCGTACCTTCAAAGTTACCATTAGAACGACGGGTGCGGCGCTGTTCGCCTTCATTTTCGGCCGCATAGACTTCTAGATAAAGAGAGCGACCCGCATTTGCGGCCGCCATTTCTAGGGTAGTTCTAATCGCCTGTAAATTGCGTCCTCCCCGGCCGTAAACTTTGCCTTTATCGGCATCATCGAAGGCTACACGCAGCCAAAGACGTTCATTTTCCTTACAGCGCTCGATATCCAATCTCAGACTGGCCGGATCTTCCAAAAACGGCTCGATAATAAATTTCACCAGTTCGAGATAATTGGGGGTACTAGGCATTGATTTTCTCGAAAATTTTCTGTTTGGTGAGAATGCTGCGCACGGTGTCCGTCGGTTGCGCTCCTTGTTGTAAGCGTCGGATGATTCCTTCTTCATCCAGACGCACTTCATCGGTGCGGGGATTGTAAAATCCTAATTCCTCTAGGGGACGACCATCGCGACGACTGGTGCTAACGGCCGCAACGATACGATAACTGGCTTCGCGTTTTTTACCAAAGCGTTTTAGACGTAATTTGATCATGGTTACTCAAAAATTCTTCTTTCCGATTCTAACTCATCCCGGCGGTATTTCCACAAGTGGCGATCAAGGAAAGGGTCGGCAGTCATTCGATATTATTGAAAATAACGCCGAAAACGAGGGTCTAAATGGTCTTTTTTGCGGCGATTACAGCATAAACAAAGGGTTTGCAGGTTACTAATGTCGTTACTGCCACCTAAAGCTAAGGGAATTATATGATCTATGGAAAGTTGGGCTAATTTTTCGGGTTTACCGCAACTCTGACATTGATAATTATCCCTTTGATAAACATATTTTCTCACTTCGATCGGAATCGGTATTCTCGGAGTTTTTGCCATGATAATTACAGCAGGAGGCAGCCTAGAGGTGATTGCTTTAATTTATTTTCCTTATTATCTAATTAGGTTTTCAGGAATTGAAGTTAGTTTTTTCTGGATTTTCTCGCAGCATTTGCCGAATTTCCTCTAGGGGTGATTCTGGTTCTTGCTCAATTGTGCTTTCTTCGGGAATAAATTCTAGGGTAATTTTTATTTGACGAGTTTCATTGAAATGCTCAAATCCCTGTTTTTGTAATTCCCGCAGAAATTCGTCATCATAATCTGGACGTTCAGGTGTTTTTTTAGGCAGTTTTTCTAAAACACTAGAAAAAGTACATTCTCCATAAGTTTTAACTTTTCCTGTTCTCCAGTCTTTCTCCCCCACTATTAATAATTTACAATCCTTCCCTTCACTCGGATAATGAACCCATTCAATTTTATTAATTTGACCAAATAGAGAAGACCTATCTTCCATATTTGTTGTTAGTCTTCCATAGGAAGTATATTTGCCGATATAGTTTAAAAAATCTGCTTGGATTTTTTCCCTAAATTTTCTCACTAAAATAACTTCTTCATCTTCAAACATTAATACACTATTATCATCTTCGATAATGATTTTCCGAGAGTTGTTAAAAGTATCAAAATTCATTTTTTTGCTCCTTAATGACTCAAAGACAAATTACTCATACTCAACTAAACTAGCATAGTTATTACCCTCGGTAAACTTGCCAGCGATAGTTATCTTTCCTGAACCAACTTTAACATTACCGAAAAATAAATTACCTGACTTAGCTAAAGGAGTCCAGTTACCCGATGATTGATCGATGATAACCACAGCTAAAGCATTGGGTACTTCTATTTTAAAATTTGCCAATTGATTCTTAGTTAATTTGGCTATTGTGGGACTATAAAGATAGGCATTATTTTCTTCAAAAGTAGCAAAGGTTTTCGGGATAGGGACACCCCTAGCATTGCTGGTAATTCGATAGGATAAAGCATGATTAAAGTTATTTTGATCGGATTTATTTTTAGAGAAAACCATCAAATCATAAGTACCAGTTTGGGGAAAGGAAACTTGAATTATTGCTTGTCCATGGACTCTTTGAATTAAGGGTAAATGGCTATTGATGGGTAAATTATTTTGTTGCAATTGAGCAGAAATCTGGGTGTGATTAGGAACTTGTAAAATAACTTCTGTCATTCCTGAAGACTGGATATCATAACTCTTGTGATTGACTAATTTTATACCATCTCGAAAAAATTGTGATGTCACAATCGGCCAAGAATCAAATTGTTGTTTTCTATAAACTTTCGGGAATAATTGCCACCAGGTTTGTTCGGGAAAATGACTATAAATTAATTGTGCGGGTGGAGTAGCAAAATAATGAGGATTAAATTGCCGTTGAAATTGATTGTTATTGACTACTCCCGCACCCCAAGTTGCATCAATTAGATACCAAGCATTATTAATTCTCACAGTATTCCAAGCATGGTTAGCATCACTAGAATTGCCCACTAGATAGCCTAATCCTTTTGCATAACCGATAACAACTGCTGATTTTAATCCCATTTTTTCTGCTAAAGCTTGATAAAGATTGGCATAACCTGAACAGACAGCTAAACGATTTTTGAGGACAGTATAAGGACTAGCATCACCGTAATTACCCCTTAAAAAACTTGCCACATCGTAGGTAATGTTATGGGTAATCCAAACGTAAATAATGCGGGCTTTTTCTGCTTCTGTTTTGGCATATTTAGATAGAATTGTTGCTAATTCTGATAGAGAATTTCCTTGATAATTGATGCTGCGAGCTAGACGATCAATATTTTGATAATTTCCCTGTCTAACTTGGGGATTATTCCCTGGAATAATTGGCTGAGAAAGTTGCAGATTATTAGTATTATAAATTAAGTCATTTGCCGGTTTAAATGATTGAAAATTACTGAGCAGTTGAGAACTTTGGTTTTTAAATGCCATCCCAACGGACATTAAAACTAAAAAGATGAAAATCCCTGGAATTGTCCTTCCCGATGGCCGATTCTTGCGGCGGCGATAATTTCTTTTATATGCCATGGTTGCTGCTAATAAAAAGTAAAGATTGCCAGTCTTAGTCTGCTCTGCTCCTATTATGTCCAGCAATGCTCTAAAGTTGATAAATATCAATCTAACAAAAACTCAAAGCTTTACTATACAAGCTTTACAAGCATAAGTTGTTAATAGTTTTACATGACAGGTTCGGTAGAGCCACTATTTTTTTGTGATTTTTTTGTGATCTTAATCACTGAGAATTAAAATATTAATCTAGCTAAAGTAATAAGTGTGTTAGTTTTAGCTAACACACCCAAAATTAAGATTAGATTTTTTACCCTTCTCTAACCGTAAACTTTCCCATAATACTCTTGATATTCTTTGGATAACAAAGGTTGCCACCAATCCCGATGATCGAGATACCATTGAATGGTTTTTCTTAATCCTCCCTCTACCGTTTCTTGAGGTTGCCAACCTAATTCAGTGCGAATTTTACTAGCATCAATAGCATACCGGCGATCATGTCCGAGGCGATCCTTGACAAAAGTAATTAAATTCTGAGCAGGTTTCACAGGTAAATCGGGAGCTAATTCATCCATTAATTCACATAACATCCTGACTAAATCGATATTTTTTACCTCATTATTTCCGCCAATATTATAGGTTTCTCCCGTTTTTCCCTTGTGAATAACTGTATCTAAAGCTTGACAATGATCCCGCACATATAACCAATCTCGAACATTTTGACCATCCCCATAAACGGGTAAAGGTTTACCCAAAAGAATATTAATACACATCAAAGGAATTAACTTTTCAGGAAAATGATAAGAACCATAATTATTAGAGCAATTAGTAATAATTGTCGGCATTCCGTAGGTGTGAAAATAAGCTCTCGCTAGATGATCACTCCCCGCTTTTGAGGCAGAATAGGGACTATTAGGAGCATAGGGAGTAGTTTCGGTAAAAGCAGGATCATCTACTCCTAAACTGCCATAAACCTCATCGGTGGAAACGTGCAGAAAACGATAGTTATCGGGTTGATGATTACTTAACCAATGTTGCCGAAAACTTTCTAATAGAGTAAAAGTTCCCACCACATTAGTTTGCACAAAAGCTCCAGGACCAAGAATTGATCGATCCACATGGGATTCGGCGGCAAAATGGGCAACTGTATCGATATTTTCACTGGTAAATAACTCATCAACTAAAGCTTGATCGCAGATATCCCCTTGCAGAAAATGGAAATTCTTTCTATCTTTCAGTGTCGCTAAATTATGCAAATTGCCTGCATAGGTAAGAGCATCGAGAACAATGACACGATCCTCAGGATAATTCTCGCACCAATGATGAACAAAATTCGAGCCGATAAATCCTGCTCCACCAGTAATTACTATGCTCCTAGCTTGATTTTCTGTCGCCATGGCCACCTCTAGCAAAAGTTCGCTACTTATTCTAGGCTTTTTTGCTTCACACTTCTTCATCAAAAGTGATCCGATCGGAGTGATAATCTGGCGGTTCAACGTGAATTAAAATTCTCACAGGGCTAAATTGTTGACTTAATCTTGCTTCTACCGCTTCCGTGATTGCATGAGCAGTTTCCACATCTTCAGCGGAGACAATTAGGTGCATTTCTATAAATACCTGTCTTCCCACCACTCCCCGAGATGCGATCGCATGACAATTAAGCACCCCCGGCACCTCCAGGACAATTTGATGAATCACTTCAGGAGCGATCGCCATTTCATCCACTAACAAAGGTAAATTTTCCTTGAGAACTTTCCAACCACTGCTAAACACCAAAAAAGCAACAGGAAAGGACAAAATCACATCTAACCATTGTAATTGGGAAATATTAGCCGTATTACCCACCCAAACCCCGACTAAACCCAATAAAACTGTAATTGTCACCCATACATCACTCATGGTATGACGAGCATCGGCAATCAAAATCACACTACCGACACGCTGCCCCACGGATCTTTCATAATAGGTGACAAAAATATTCACCCCTAAAACGATAATTAATAGCCATAATTCCGGACCGGCAATCTCGACGGGTTTTCCGCCTTTGATAATACGCATGATCGCCCCTTGCAAGATTTCAAAACAGGCAATCCCCAAAAATGCAGCGATCGCTAAAGCTCCAATCGCTTCGTATTTCAGATGTCCGTAGGGATGATCTCGATCGGGATAGGGAGAGGAAAACCGCATCGCTATCAGTCCCAAGACATTATTAGCACTATCGGTGACACTGTGGAGAGCATCCGCTTGCAGACTCAAAGAACTAATTCTCAAACCCACCCCCGCTTTGATCGCCATAACCAACATATTCAGCAGCAGGGTGATCCAGAGAACTTTTTGGACAGTAGCCCGATTATCTTTTAAAACAGCCACAGGATTATCAGTTATCAGTTATCAGTTATCAGTCATCCGGTAAATTTCAACTAAACCCCTAAAAACCCAACTATTTGATGGTTTAAAAACGGCAAAAATAAGGATTAAATTGCCTAAAGTCGGTAAATAGACCATTTAATTGATTATTATTCATTTTTAATTCTCCTGACTACTGACGACCGGCTACTGACCCTAACAACAATTTTTGATTTTTACAAGAGGTCTAGTCAACAACAATTGATCAACTCCCGAAATAATAGACTACCATCGGTCAAATTGAGCAGCGGATCGGCAGCCCGTTCGGGATGAGGCATCATTCCTAGCACATTTCCTGCTTTATTGGTAATTCCTGCAATATTATTTAACGATCCGTTAGGATTACCAGACTCATTCACCTCTGCTGTGGGAGTACAATAACGAAAGAGAATTTGTCCGTTATCCTCTAGAGATTTTAACGTATCTTCTGCGGCATAATAACGCCCTTCCCCGTGGGCAATCGGCAAATTAAGAAGCTGTTGCGGTTGATAACCCCGCGTCCAAACAGATTGATTATTTTCCACTTTTACCGGCACTCGATCGCAGATAAAATGTAAATCGCGATTACGAATTAAGGCACCGGGTAGCAGCCCGATTTCCGTTAATACCTGAAAACCGTTACAGATGCCTAAAACTAATTTACCTTTTTCGGCTTCTTCTCGGACAGTTTTCATCGCCGGCGAAAAACGAGCGATCGCACCACAGCGCAAATAATCACCGTAACTAAATCCCCCCGGTACCACAATCACATCCACATCCCCTAAATCCGTCTCTTGATGCCAAATATAGCGGGTAGGTTGCTGAAAAATCCCCTCCGTCACCGTTGCCACATCTCGATCGCAATTCGATCCGGGGAAAACAATAATCCCAAACTTCATAATTTTTAACTTGGTTAATTCATTGTGCAGAAAGCTCTCATCAGATGGGTGTTGGGGTATTGGGTGAATTTCCCCATGTCCCCATTTCCCCATTTTCCCATGTCCCCATTTCCCCATTTTCCCATGTCCCCATGTCCCCATTTCCCCATTTCCCCATGTCCCCATGTCCCCATTTCCCCATGTCCCCATTTCCCCATGTCCCCATTTCCCCATTTCCCCATTTCCCCATTTCCCCATTTCCCCATTCCCCCATTTCCCTATCCCCTAATCTCTATCCCCTATCTCCTGACAATGCAAATCAAAGCGATAATTTTCAATCACAGGATTAGCCAATAGTTGATCGCACATTTGATCCAATTGCGCGCGAGCGCTGGTTTCATCCGCTGCTGTTACGGTAAGCTCAATATACTTACCAATTCGCACCCCAGCTACAGTATCATAACCCAATTGTTTTAATCCCGACTCTACCGCCGTACCCGCCGGATCGAGAACCGAAGGGCGCAGGGTAACATAAATACAGCACTGATAATTTTTTGGCATAGAATTAAATTTGATCGCTGACCTTTTTGATATGAAATCCCAACGCACCCGATCGCAAGAGCGCATTATCCACTTACTCAAAACCTTAAATCGGGCAGTATCCGCTCAGGAATTGTTTGTGGAACTCCGTCAGCGTGACCAAAATATGGGGTTAGCCACTGTTTACCGCGCCCTAGAATCCCTAAAATTACAGGGTGCAGTGCAGGTGAGAACCCTAGTCACAGGAGAATCCCTCTACAGTTCCGTTCAGCAGGATCAACACCATCTTACCTGTATTCATTGCGGTCGGTCTATCGTCTTTAATGAGTGTCCCGTTCACGAATTGGAAGAAAAACTCGAAAAATCCCACCAATTCAAGGTTTATTACCATACTCTCGAATTTTTTGGACTTTGCGATCACTGTCAACCCGGTTAAGTGTGGGATGTACTAAATTGAAACTGCCGATCAGGAAAATTTTAGTACAAATGCTCGGACTGGCAACTTCAGTGCTGTCCTACAGGGATTCAACTATTATTTGTCCTTGGGCTGTTTTCAGGGGGATTAACTCCGGTTGACTGTATGGATGATGACTGTTCAGGGGGGATAACAAGGGGAAAAAGGGCTGATGTAAACTAATTAATTGAGCGAGAGTTTTTTTGAGATGGGTACGGGGAACGATCGCATCGACAAACCCGTGTTTTAACAAGTATTCCGATGTTTGGAAACCTTCCGGCAATTTCTCCCGCAAAGTCTGTTCAATTACCCGCTTCCCCGCAAAACCGATAGTAGCCTTCGGTTCGGCGATAATAATATCTCCCAACATGGCAAAACTGGCCGTGACTCCTCCCGTGGTGGGATTAGTCAAGACGGGAATATAAAGTAACTTTGCTTCCCGGTGCCGGTTAAGAGCGCCAGAAATCTTGGCCATCTGCATTAAACTTAACATTCCCTCCTGCATTCTCGCCCCACCAGAAGCGCAGATAATCACCAGGGGTAAACTTTCATCGGTAGCGCGTTCCGTCAAACGACAGAGTTTTTCTCCCACCACCGATCCCATACTACCTCCCATAAAACGGAAGTCCATCACCCCTAAAGCTAAGGGTAAACCATCGATTGTCCCCATTCCCGTCTGGACAGCATCCGTCAGACCAGTTTTTTCTTGGGTTTCTCGGATGCGATCGCTATAACTTTTTCGATCGCGAAATTTGAGGGGATCCGTCGGTCGAATCTGTTCATCAAGGCAATTCCAAGTATTAGCATCCACTAACTGGCGAATTCTTTCTTCACTTTCCACCCGATTATGATGACCGCAATCGAGACACACCAGTTGATTAGCTAATAAATCCTTCGTATAGGCCAAAACGCCGCAATTTGGGCATTTTGTCCATAAACCATCGGCTATTTCTCGTTCCTGTTGTTGTTGAACCTTGGGTTCTGTTTTTTGGCGATTTGCAAACCAATCAAATAGAGACATAGTTTAAAATAAAGACAATTTATAGACTTTCCTCTAGAGGACTTAATAACAAAAGTGCTGTCCAGCGATCTTGGGGACGGACTTGTAGAGCAGCCTGATGACCTTGGCCGCAATAAATACCAGGGCCAATAGCGATAACGCGACTGGGGATGTCGTGAGCTTTGAGCATTTCCTGTAGCCAATCTGCTTCCCAACGACTCGGGGTTGTTCTGACGGTGATCCAAGACACGGAAAACTATTGTATCAAGATTTAATTACAGGATAACTTTTTTACAACAAAGGGAAAAAAATGGTTTGATAGACTGAGATGATCTTATCACTCCAAAATACACTCATCAGAGCGCCGAGGGCAAGACATGGACCGAAGGGTATAGCTTGTTTTTTTGCCATTTTACCCAGAAAAATGCCCGTCATCCCGATCGCCGCCCCAATAGCGCAGGCCAGAAAAGCGGTGACTAATAATGCTTGCCATCCTAACCAAGCACCGATCATGGCCGCTAATTTCGCATCTCCTCCCCCCATGGCCTGTTGTCCGAGAGCAAAACTCCCCCCCCACCGGATCAGATCAAATAACCAGACTCCTAAAACCGCACTAGCGATCGCTGAAAAAAGATAGATAACACTTTGATTATTTTGCCAACCTAAAAGAGTCTGAAAAACTATCCCTAAAACTAATCCCGATTGGGTGAGGGAGTTGGGAAGCGTCATCGTGTCAAAATCAATCAAAGCTAAAGCTAATAACCAACTGAGGAGAATCCAATAGCCGAGGGTCTGCCAAGAAAAGCTAAAATCTTCTAAAACCAGACAAAATAATAAACCAGTAAAAGTTTCGATCGCTGGATAACGGACAGAAATCGGGGTTTTGCACCAGCGACAGCGACCCCCTAGCCATAACCAGCCGAAAACGGGTATATTCTCGCTTTTCCCCAACCTGTGGTGACATTTCGGACAGTGGGAAGGGGGATAAACTAGAGATATCCCCTGGGGCAATCTATAGATGACCACGTTTAAAAAACTGCCCACCGAGGCACCAAAAGCGAAGACAAAGGTAAAAGTAGCTAGATGAAAGAGGGTTTCCATCCTTACACTGGCAGATAATTGATTAGTTTGTCATCGCCTATTATAGGGGATAAAGATGCCACTATCTCCCCTCTTAAGCATCCAGTAATAATACTTCAGGCTCATCCCTAAAGGTGAATTTTCTTCGGGGCATTTTTAGTGGATAATTAGCGGGGATAACCCTACATAATGGGGGGCAAAACCCCACTATCACCCCCAAGTGGAACCTGACACAATTAAATTATCCCAGTGAACGAGGACAAATTAATGAAACCGATTGTTGAATCTTTTTACAACTGGTACAGCAGCAAAATCAGTCACCCTAAATATCGTTGGATTATCATTCTGGGAACTATGGTTTATCTGTTTAGTCCCCTCGATATTTCTCCTGACGTTTTCCCGATTATTGGTTGGATTGATGATGGGATTGTCCTCACCCTTTTAACCACGGAATTATCACGATTAGTTCTTGATTATCGCAATCGCCGTCCGGGGAGAGTAAATAATCAAACTGAAGTTTCTTCCCCAACCAATACCGTTGATACCGATGCCGTAGAAGTCAAAAGTTAGAACTCTGAAGTCTCAATTTTGACTTCTGAATTCAGGAGATTGCTGTTATTTACTCTCCCCCCGCAACGCACACTAAGTGGTCTCCCCACTTCCCACTCCCCACTTCCTAATTCATAATTCATAATTCCCTAAACTGAAATCAAAGAACTATCGACGCTGGCTAAAAGTGTTTGCACCTCCTCATCGCTGGTTTGGGAAAAGTCCTCGTACCAAAGAGAAATTGATCTCAATTCGTAGGGTTTATGTAAGCAAATTACTCGATAGACTAATTTTTCTAATTGATCACAGACTTCCGGTGGCGCAACAGGAACAGCAATAATAATAGCAGCAGGATTTCCAGATTTAAGGGTCAGAATCGCCGCTTTAATCGTTGCTCCCGTAGCGATCCCATCATCTACTAGAATAATCGTTTTCCCCGTCAAGACCGGAAAGGGTCGCTCACCTCGATACAAGCGATCCCGTCGCTCTAATTCGAGCATTTCTTCCTTTGCTACCCGTTCCATCATCGCCTCCGATAGGTGCAAGTCTTCAACGATACTTTCATTGATTACCCGCACCCCATTCTGACCGATTGCCCCAAAAGCTAACTCTTTTCGCTCCAGTACACCTAATTTTCGCACTAAACACATATCCAGGGGTAAATGTAACCTTTGGGCAATTTCAAAGGCGATCGGAACCCCACCCCGAGGCAAAGCCAAAACTAGCACCCCAGCACTATTGGTATATTCTGTCAAGTAACTAGCTAATAGTCTCCCAGCCGATCGCCGATCTTTGAACAGATAAGTCATAATGCCCTCCTAGGAGTTAATCCCCGTGGGGATCCCTGGTTTCCCCTGCCTTTATTCTATATTTCTGCGCTCATCTCTAGCGGAAATATTAAGAAATTTAGCGAAGGCTTGACATTTTTTCAGCTAACCGCAGTTTTTCCAGACCAGAGATCGGCTAAAATCTTAGGCAAAAGGGTTTTGTAAAGTTAGGTAACAAAGATGAATCAAAGTTTAAGTGATGCGCTAGAGCCGATCGCTGCTGCCTTTCGCAGTCTCGGAACTCCCGAACCGATCGTTCATTGGGGACATCCAGTCATGATGGGGATTGTGGTTTTAGTTATGGGTAGTTATACTGCCTATGCTGGTTGGCAAAGCCGTTTAAGCCAAGATGGGGAAGTAGTAGCCAAAAATCGGGCTGATCACCGCAAACTCGCCCCTTGGCTGTTTTTATTTATCGCTCTCGGTTACACCGGTGGTGTTTTATCCCTAGTCATGCAGAAACATCCAATCCTTGAAAGCAGCCATTTCTGGACGGGATCGATCGCAATCGGTTTATTAGCTTTCAATGGATTATTGTCCCTCACTGGCTTCGCTGGCGGGAAAAAAGAACTTTTCCGGACTGTTCACGCCTATATCGGCAGTATTGCCCTAATTTTACTGCTAGTTCACGGTGTTTTTGGTCTTCAGTTAGGATTATCTCTCTAGTTGGTTTATTCATGGCTTCGGGTGGGCTAATTCCCACCCAGAAATTTTTCACCACAGAAGACCGAGACCAAGGACCATAATTGAAGAAATCATGACTTTAAGCGCTATTGTCGGGATTCTGCGTTTAGAATTAACAGGTAATTCGCCAAGAAGGTATCGTCACGCAACGAGGAGATAGATATTTTGAAGAAAGTAGAAGCGATTATCCGACCCTTTAAACTGGAAGAGGTGAAAATCGCCCTAGTTAACGCGGGCATCGTCGGCATGACTGTCTCCGAAGTTAGAGGTTTCGGTCGTCAGAAAGGTCAATCGGAACGTTATCGCGGTTCCGAGTACACCGTCGAATTTCTCCAAAAACTCAAGATCGAGATCGTCGTCGAAGATAAGCAAGTCGATATGGTCGTCGATAAGCTGATTTCGGCAGCCCGTACCGGTGAAATCGGAGACGGTAAAATCTTCATCTCCCCCGTGGAACAGATCGTCCGCATCCGTACCGGAGAAAAAGACCTGCAAGCGATTTAACCTCCAAACAAGGGATGATAGTACAATGCTGTCATCCCCCTCCCCATTGAAAGTAATCCCCATCAAGCAGTGTAACCTAATTTGATATCGACCACCGACGACCGATTCCCCCAAAGAAAAACTTTGTGCCTCACCATTAAGATAAATAATATAATTGCGATCTACTGAATATCAGTTTAAGCCTTGCTATGAAAGAGTTTTGCAAATTTTTTGGCTAAAAAAGTACCAGAAACCTGAAGGGGTGACAAGCAGATTGAAAGTGAGACAGGGTGTGGGGGGTAGGGAAAACCCTTGAGACTTTCCCCGCAATGAAGACGAGAGAATTAAGTTAATCAATTTGAAGGGTGACAGCGAGGAGATTTTCCCAGAACCCCACAGCCTACACCCTGCACCCAGCCTAGACTTCAACCTCCAGACTATATAGGATCATTGCCGGTGACTAAAAAAACCCTTGCCTAAAAAGTCACAAATGTTATATGATATTTGATCGTGGCCAAAATCGGTCTTAGGTGGTGCTAAAGGCACTGCCCAGCAGAACCGCCTTGGTCGCTCGGTCTTCGCCGGGATACTGAAGATAAACCCTTTAAGTCCCCAAGAAACAAAGACCAGCAACAATCTAGGCAGAACCAGCAACCCTGTCTAGTCCTACTTACGAATTTAACGGGATGCCAGCTTAAATAACTCGAAAAAAGTCATTCAAGTTGGGCAGGCTGATAAAGCGGGAAAGATTTTTCTCGCTCCTATAGCCACGGCCACGTTATTTTTGATTGTCGTCTAGTAAAGATAAAGAGAACAATCCGTGTCTATCGGTATCCTCGGTACAAAACTGGGCATGACCCAAATCTTCGACAACAAAACGGGAGTCGCCATTCCCGTCACCGTCGTTCAAGCCGGTCCCTGTCCCGTCACCCAAGTCAAAACGAAAAAAACCGACGGTTATGAATCCATTCAAGTGGGATACAAAACCGTCAAAGAAAAAGCCCTCAACAAACCGCTACTCGGCCATTTAGCCAAAGCCGGTGTCTCCCCCCTGCGGCATTTAATCGAATACCGCCTCGAGGACGCATCCGCCTACACTTTAGGCCAGGAAATTACCGCCGCTATCTTCCAAGAAGGCGATTTAGTCGATGTGGCTGGAACCACCATCGGACGAGGTTTCTCTGGCTATCAAAAACGCCATAACTTCAAACGCGGTAACATGACCCACGGTTCCAAAAACCACCGTCTCCCCGGTTCCACCGGTGCCGGTACCACCCCCGGCCGCGTTTTCCCGGGTAAGAGAATGGCCGGACAATACGGATCAACCCAAGTGACCATCCGCAAACTGTCCGTAGTCAAAATCGATAGCGAACGCAACCTAATCCTGATCAAAGGAGCCGTCCCGGGCAAACCAGGAACCCTGTTAAACATCACCCCCGCCAAGAAATTTGGTAAATAGGGCAAGGAAAGATTAAAGCCATGGTTAACTACACAGTCAAAAATTGGCAAGGGGAAGAAGCGGGAACAGGCACCCTGGAACTGAAAACCGCTAAACCCGAAACCGCCAAACACCTAATTCACCGTGTCGTCGTCAGCCATCTAGCGGCGGCCCGTCAAGGTAACGCCTCCACCAAAACCCGCTCGGAAGTGCGCGGCGGTGGTCGCAAACCCTGGCGGCAAAAAGGCACCGGTCGGGCCAGAGCCGGTTCGATCCGTTCTCCCCTCTGGCGTGGTGGCGGTGTCATCTTCGGACCAAAACCGAGAGATTTTGAGGTTAAGGTCAATCGCAAAGAGAAAAGATTAGCCCTGAGAACGGCTTTGATCAGCCAGGCCGATAACTTTATCGTGGTTGAAAGCTTCGCCGAACAATTCTCCCAACCCAAAACCAAAGAACTCACCGCTGCCTTAAGTCGCTGGGGAGCCAGTCCAGAGGAAAAAATTCTGCTGATTTTGACGGAAATTCCCGAAAATGTCTATTTGTCGGGACGTAATATCTGCAATCTCAAAATTATTCGCGCCGATAGTCTCAACGTCTATGATGTCATCCTAGCTGATCGAGTTATCGCCACCGCTGCAGCCCTAGCTAAAATTGAGGAGGTCTATGGTGCTTAGAACTGAAGCCAGACAACTCGCCGATCTGATCCTAAAGCCGATCGTCACCGAGAAAGCCACCCTACTCCTAGAACAAAATAAATACGTCTTCGATGTCGCCTTGAAAGCGACCAAGCCGGAAATTCAAGCGGCGATCGAGTTGTTGTTTGACGTAAAAGTAACGAAAGTGAACACCAGCCGCCCCTCTCGTCAGAAAAAACGCGTCGGCCGTTTCCTCGGTTACAAACCCCAATACAAACGCGCGATCGTGACCCTAGCAGCTGGCGACTCGATCGCCCTCTATCCCGACGTATAACCACCAAGAAACCCGATAACGGAAAACTAAACTATGGGTATTCGTTCTTTTAGACCTTTAACCCCCGGGACAAGGCAGGCGGCCATCTCCGACTTTAAGGAGATCACCAAAACCGAACCGGAAAAGTCCCTAACTCATCGCAAACACAGCAAACAAGGGCGTAATAATCGCGGTGTCGTTACCAGTCGTCACCGGGGCGGCGGCCATAAACGCCTCTACCGGATTATCGATTTTCGTCGCGATAAACGGGATATTCCCGCCACAGTAGCGGCGATCGAGTACGATCCTAACCGTAACGCCCGCATTGCCCTGCTTTTCTACAAAGACGGGGAAAAACGCTACATCATCGCCCCCGCCGGTTTAGGCGTTGGTGATACCGTCATCGCCGGAGAAAACGCTCCCTTCGAGGTGGGTAATGCCCTACCCTTAAGTCGCATCCCCCTAGGGACAGAAGTTCATAACATCGAACTCGTCCCCGGTCGCGGTGGTCAAATGGTGCGGGCTGCCGGTGGTTTCGCCCAAGTGGTAGCCAAAGAAGGCGATTACGTTACCATCCGCCTCCCCTCCAAAGAAGTACGCATGATCCGGCGTGAATGCTACGCCACCATCGGAAAAGTCGGTAACGCCGAAGCGAGAAACATCAGTCTCGGTAAAGCCGGCCGTACCCGTCACCGCGGTCAAAGACCTCATGTTCGGGGTAGCGTCATGAACCCAGTGGATCACCCGCATGGAGGTGGAGAGGGTCGCGCTCCGATCGGACGTTCCGGCCCGATGACTCCCTGGGGTAAACCCGCCCTCGGTCGCAAAACTCGCAACAAGAAAAAACGCAGTAGCGATCTGATCGTGCGCCGTCGTAACCAGGGTTAGAAATTATTACTTTACTTTTGACTGAAAATTATGGGTCGTTCACTGAAAAAGGGGCCATTTGTCGCCGGCCACCTGATGGAAAAAATCGAAAAACTCAACGCCCAGGGCAGTAAACAAGTGATTAAAACTTGGTCCCGGGCCTCGACCATCATTCCCGACATGGTCGGTCACACGATCGCCGTTCACAACGGCAAACAGCACGTTCCCGTCTATGTTTCCGAGCAGATGGTCGGTCATAAACTCGGTGAATTCGCTCCCACCCGCACCTTCCGCGGCCACGCCAAGAGCGACAAAAAGGCAGGACGGAAATAAATCAGCCGCTACTCCCTCAGTCGTCAGCTAGATAGTGGCCTCTGAGCAAGGCCGAAGAGTCGTGACCATAAATCACCAAGTTAGCTAATTTTCAAAAAATAAAAGCTGATAGCTGATGACTGATAACTGATAACTGATAACTGATAACTGAAATGACCATCGATACCTCTAACGAAGTCAAAGCGATCGCCCGCTATATTCGGATGTCACCCCTGAAAGTCAGACGGGTACTCGATCAGATCCGCGGTCGCTCCTATCGGGAAGCCCTAATTATTCTCGAATTTATGCCCTACCGGGCCTGTGACCCGATTCTGAAAGTCCTGCGTTCCGCCGTTGCCAACGCCGAAAATAACGAAGGACTCGATCCCGCCACTTTAGTGGTTAGCCAAGCCTTTGCCGATGGCGGTCCAACCCTAAAACGTTTTCGACCCCGGGCCCAGGGCCGCGCCTACCAAATTCGCAAACCCACCTGTCATATCACCGTCGCCGTCGCTCCCAGCAACAAAGACTAATCACCTTAACTAAAAAAACCACAATGGGACAAAAAATCCATCCCCTCGGTTTTCGTCTCGGCGTTATCAAAGATCACAAATCTTGCTGGTATGCCGACGCGAAACGTTACCCCGAATTAGTGCAAGAAGATCGCCGCATTCGTAATTACGTCGAAAAAAACCTCGCTAATGCCGGTATCGCCGATATTCGCATCGAACGGAAGGCCGATCAAGTAGATATCTCCATCCACACCGCTCGCCCTGGGGTCGTCGTCGGTCGTGGTGGCACGGGAATCGAACAGCTGCGCCTAGGTTTGCAAAAAGCCCTCGGTGGCCAGCGTCAAATTCGTATTAACGTCATCGAAGTAGCTCGCGTTGATGCCGATGCCAACCTGATCGCCGAATACATCGCCCAACAACTAGAAAGACGGGTTTCCTTCCGTCGTGTTGTCCGGCAAGCCATCCAACGGGCGCAAAGGGCTGAAGTCAAAGGGATCAAAATTCAAGTTAGCGGCCGTCTCAACGGGGCAGAAATCGCTCGGACTGAATGGGTGCGGGAAGGACGAGTTCCCCTCCATACCCTGCGGGCCGATATCGATTACTCCTATAAAACCGCCAGCACCATCTACGGGATTCTAGGCGTGAAAGTTTGGATCTTTAAGGGCGAAATTATCCCCGGACAAGAAGAAATTGCCGCCGCCGTTCCCGCTCAAGCACCGCGCCGTCAACAGCGTCGCCGTCAACAGTTTGAAGATCGCTCTAGCGAAGGCTGATCCCTAATATTTATCAGTGGTAAATAGCTCATGTTAAGTCCCAAAAGAACAAAATTCCGCAAACAACAGCGCGGACGGATGCGCGGGCTGGCCACCGGCGGAAATACGATTAATTTCGGCGATTTCGCCCTGCAAGCCACCGAACCCTGTTGGATTACTTCCCGTCAAATCGAAGCGGCCAGACGGGCAATGACTCGTTATATCCGTCGGGGTGGCAAAATCTGGATCCGCGTCTTTCCCGATAAACCCGTCACCCAACGAGCCGCAGAAACTCGGATGGGTTCCGGGAAAGGTTCCCCCGAGTTCTGGGTGGCTGTGGTTAAACCGGGGTTCATTATGTTTGAAATTGCCGGGGTAGCCGAACCGGTAGCCCGGGAAGCAATGCGCCTAGCGGCTCAAAAATTACCAATTAAGACCAAATTTATCACTCGCGAGGAGGATTTTGTCTAATGGCTCTACCAAAAATCGCCGAAGTGAGGAAGATGAGCGATGACGACATCGCTGATGCTATCCTCGATGCCAAAAAGAAACTGTTTGAATTGCGTTTGCAACAGGCCACCCGCCGCTTGGAAAAAACCCACGAATTCAAACACACCCGCCACCGTCTTGGCCAATTATTGACCGTAGAACGGGAGCGCCAACTAGCCCAGTCCACCCCGGAGGCATAACCCGTTATGGCAGTTAAAGAAAGAGTTGGGGTAGTGGTCAGCGACAAAATGGATAAAACCGTAGTGGTAGCCATTGAAAACCGCTCTCCTCACCCTAAATACGGCAAAATCGTCGTGAAAACCCAGAAATTTAAGGCTCACGACGCAGAGAATCAAGCCAAACAAGGCGATCGAGTTCGTATTCGTGAAACCCGCCCCCTCAGTAAAACCAAACGTTGGGAAGTGGCGGAAATATTAACCGATAGTTAAATTTCACCTAGGTAAAAACCGTGATTCAACAACAAACCTACTTAAATGTCGCTGACAATAGCGGGGCGCGGAAACTAATGTGTCTGCGGGTGCTGGGAACAGGTAACTGTACCTACGGTGGCATCGGTGACAAAATTATCGCCGTGGTTAAGGACGCTATCCCCAATATGCCCGTGAAAAAATCCGATGTGGTCACTGCGGTGATTGTGCGGACCCGTCAAACCGTCCGTCGCGATAGTGGCATGAGCATCCGTTTTGATGATAACGCCGCCGTGATTATTAATAATGACGGTAATCCCAAAGGTACTAGGGTTTTTGGTCCTGTCGCTCGGGAATTGCGCGATAAAAACTACACCAAAATTGTTTCTTTAGCCCCAGAAGTTCTCTGATCAAAGTCAAAATTATCAAGGCAATCGGAGGTCAAAAAAATGAGTAAGAAAAACAGTCAAACTTCACCCCAAAGGCAAAAAATGCACGTTAAAAAAGGGGATGTTGTGCAAGTAATCGCCGGTTCCGATAAGGGCAAAGTGGGCGAAATTTTACGCGCTTTACCCCAAGAAAGTACCGTGGTGGTCAAGGGAGTTAATATCCGCACCAAACATACTAAACCCCAACAGGAAGGAGAATCGGGTCAAATCCTTACCTACGAAGCACCGATTCACAGTTCCAAAGTGATGATTTATTCCGAGAAGAAAAAAATCGCCAGTCGGGTGGGTTATACCTTTACCGAAGACGGTCGGAAAGTGCGGATACTGAAGAAAACTGGCGAAATTATTGATTAGTTTCCCATCAATTCTAGTTCCTGACCAAGCCCAGGAAAAGTAAGCAGAAAAACTATGAGCCAAAAACTAAAAACCACCTATCAAGAAACCATTGTTCCGAAACTGAAAGAACAATTTGGTTATACCAATATCCACCAAGTACCTAAGGTTATCAAAATTACTGTTAACCGCGGTCTTGGGGAAGCTTCACAGAACGCCAAAGCTTTGGAGTCTTCCAAGGAGGAACTGTCCACCATCACCGGACAACAACCGGTAGTGACTAGAGCTAAAAAAGCGATCGCTGGCTTCAAAATTCGCGAAGGAATGCCCGTGGGTGTGATGGTGACATTGCGCGGCGATCGAATGTACGCTTTTTTAGACCGTCTAATTAATCTGGCCTTACCACGTATTCGCGACTTTCGCGGTATCAGTGGTAACAGTTTTGATGGTCGTGGTAACTACAGTTTAGGCATTCGTGAACAGTTGATCTTCCCTGAAATTGAATACGACAAAATCGATCAAATTCGTGGGATGGACATCTCAATCATCACCACCGCTAAAAACGACGAAGAAGGACGCGCCCTCCTCAAAGAGATGGGAATGCCCTTTAGATAAATCAATCAGGAGAAAAGTAAACAGTGACCAGTAAATAAGTGATCAGTGAACAGTAAACAGTGAACAGTGAACAGTAAACAGTAAACAGTGAAAAGACAGCAGGAAACTGCTATTTAATACTACTCACTTAATACTCAAATCTGATACTGATAACTGATAACTGATAACTGATAACTGACCACTGATAACTGATAACTGACCACTGATGTTGATCCCAATTTAGGAGAAAAACAGGTAATTCATGTCTGCTAACGATACCATCTCGGATATGCTGACCCGCATCCGTAACGCTTGCGCGGTTCGGCAGACCACTACTCAAATTCCCACCACGCGGATGACGCGCAGTATTGCTCAAGTTCTCAAGAACGAAGGCTTTATTGCTGACTTTGAGGAAGTGGGTGAGGGGATTAAATCTCAATTAGTTCTTTCCCTCAAATATAAAGGCAAAAACCGTCAACCGATCATTACTACCCTCACCAGAGTCAGTAAACCGGGCCTGCGAGTTTATTCCAACAGTAAAGACTTACCGCGCGTCCTCGGTGGCATTGGCATCGCCATTGTTTCCACCTCTAAAGGCATTATGACCGATCGCGAAGCGCGTAAACAAAACGTTGGCGGCGAAGTCCTTTGCTACATCTGGTAAACAAGGATAAGCTATCAGCCGTCAGCCTTTCCAAGTTTAAACCCGATAGCTGACCCACTGATAACTCTTCCCTGATAACTGATAACTGATAACTGATAACTGTTATGTCTCGTATTGGCAAACGCCCGATTCCTATTCCCAATAAAGTCACCGTCGATATCGATGGTGCTACCGTGACGGTGAAAGGGCCCAAAGGAACTCTCCAGAGAACCCTACCCACCGCCGTCACCATCAATAAAGATGGCGAAACCATCCTCGTTACCCGTCAAGACGATTCCCGTACCGCCAGAGAACGCCACGGACTCTGTAGAACTCTAGTAGCCAACATGGTGGAAGGAGTCGCTACTGGCTTTCAAAAACGCCTCGATATCCAAGGAGTGGGCTACCGCGCCCAGGCGCAGGGTAGTAAATTAGTTCTTAATGTTGGTTACAGTAAACCCGTGGAAATGGAGATGCCCGATGGTGTTTCCGTCGCCGTGGAAAACAACACCCAAGTTATTGTCAGTGGCATCGACAAAGAAGCCGTCGGTAACACCGCAGCTAAAATCCGCGAAGTTCGTCCCCCCGAACCTTATAAAGGAAAAGGGATTCGCTATCTTGGTGAAGTCGTCCGTCGCAAAGTTGGTAAAGCTGGCGGTAAAGGCGGTAAAGGAGGTAAAAAATAAACCATGAAACTTAGTCGCAAAGAATCAGTCCGTCGTCGTCACCAGCGTGTGCGTCGCAAAATTAATGGCACTGCTGAACGGCCCCGTTTATCCGTATTTCGTTCTAATAACCACATCTACGCCCAAATTATCGACGACGTAGCCCAACATACCCTCGCGGCCGCTTCTACCCTAGAGGCCACCTTGCGCGGGGAATTAGAGTCCACCGCTACCCAAGAAGCTTCGGCTGCCGTGGGTAAACTGGTGGCCCAACGGGCCCTAGAAAGAGGCATTGAACAAGTGGTTTTTGATCGCGGTGGCAATCTCTATCACGGTCGCGTCAAAGCCTTAGCAGAAGCGGCTCGGTCAGCCGGCTTAAACTTCTAAAATATCCTTTCAACACTGATAAAACTATGGCAAAACGTCGCAAAGGCAACCGCGAAAAAGAAAAAGAAACCACTTGGCAAGAGCGGGTCATCCAGATCCGCCGGGTTAGTAAAGTGGTTAAAGGTGGTAAAAAACTCAGCTTCCGGGCTATCGTCGTGGTCGGTAATGAAAACGGCCAGGTGGGAGTGGGAGTCGGCAAAGCAGGGGACGTTATCGGGGCCGTCCGTAAAGGTGTGGCCGATGGCAAAAAACAACTAATTGAAGTCTCCTTAACTAAGGCTAGTTCTATCACCCACCTCACCCGGGGCGCTTCCGGGGGCGCTCAAGTGATTATGCGTCCGGCTGCTCCGGGGACTGGGGTTATTGCTGGGGGTGCTGTCCGTACCGTTTTAGAATTAGCTGGGGTGAAAAATATCCTCGCTAAACAACTCGGTAGCGATAACCCGCTCAATAACGCTAGAGCCGCTGTTAACGCCCTGGAAACTCTCCGCACTTTCTCGGAAGTGGCTAAGGATCGAGGCGTATCTGTAGAACATTTGTACACCTAAAGAAATCACCATGAAACTCCACGAAATCGCCCCCCAACCGGGGTCAACTAAACGTCGTCGTCGTGTGGGACGGGGTATCTCGGCCGGCCAGGGTGCTAGTTGCGGTCTGGGAATGCGCGGACAAAAATCTCGCTCTGGGACAGGGACTCGCCCCGGTTTTGAGGGGGGACAAATGCCCCTCTATCGCCGGGTGCCGAAATTAAAGCATTTTCCTTTGGTTAACCCCCGTCAATACACAATCGTTAATCTGAGAAAATTAGCTTCTTTACCCGCTAATACGGAAGTTACCCTGGAAAGTCTCCTAAAAGCTAACATTCTCACCAGTAACGACGGCCCTTTAAAAGTTCTGGGTGATGGTGAAATTACCGTTCCCCTCAAGGTTAAGGCCGCTGCTTTTAGCAATAGTGCTAAAGAGAAAATTACCGCCGCTCAAGGTACTTGGGAAGAAATTTAACGGAGACAGGAGACAGGAGGCAAAAGGCAAAAGGCAAAGGGCAGCTTTGTTCTCCCCACACTCTACACCCCACACCCAATTCCCAAGACCTGATTGCTATATCATAAGAAACACAGGGGAAATCTTAAAAAAATCGCCAAAGTTTTCCCCCTCGATTACTTTTTCCCATAAAAAAACTGCACTAGAGGTAACTGTTAATGGTCGTCAGTCGTGATAAGGCTCCCACGGCACAGGAAACGTTTATGCAAATGGCACAAGCGGCCGGTTTACGCGGTCGCTTGTTGATTACATTGGGTTTACTGGTTCTGCTGCGTTTTGGGATGTTTGTACCGATACCCGGTTTAGATCGGGCAAGATTAGCAGAAATTATTCAAGGTAACGCCGCTTTGGGAATCCTTGACCTGTTTACCGGGGGAGGATTATCGACGTTAGGGATTTTTGCCCTCGGCATTCTTCCCTATATCAACGCCTCAATTATCGTGCAACTGCTCACCGCTGCCCTTCCTTCTTTGGAAGATTTACAGAAAAATGAAGGAGAGGCAGGACGGCGAAAAATTGCCCAAATTACCCGTTATGTTGCCTTTGGTTGGTCAATTATTCAAAGCATCGGTATTACTCTTGGTTTATTGGTGGCTAACGGCGTTGTGGCTGGAACTTTACCCTCGATCGCCGCTACGGTTCTCGCTTTAGTGGCCGGTTCTATGTTCGTGATGTGGATTTCGGAACTGATTACAGAACGCGGTCTGGGAAATGGAGCATCTTTGCTGATTTTTGTCAACATTGTGGCCGTTTTACCAAAAACCCTCGGTGATACGATTACTTTTGCTCAACAGGGTGGCCGACAAGCGATCGCTCAAGTGGTGATTCTCTTGCTGGTTTTCTTGGTGATGATTATCGGCATTGTTTTTGTTCAGGAGGGAACCCGTCGAATTCCTATTGTTTCTGCCCGTCGTCAGGTGGGTCGTCGTCTCTATCGGGAAAGAACCAGTTATCTACCCCTACGACTCAATCAGGGGGGCGTGATGCCGATTATTTTCGCCTCGGCAGTGTTGGTGTTACCTTTCCAATTGGTGCAAGCTTTACCCACGGATAACCCGGTCGGTCAGGTTTTAGTTCAGTTGGTTAATGCCCTGCGTCCCGATAGTTGGGGTTATGTGGCTTTTTATAGCTTACTAATTCTCGGTTTTAGTTTCTTCTACGCTTCTCTGATCGTTAACCCCAAGGATATGTCCCAAAACCTGAAAAAAATGGGAACCAGTATTCCGGGGATTCGTCCGGGGACCGCTACTACTAATTATCTGGAAGGGGTGCTGAATCGTCTCACCCTTTTGGGCGCTCTCTTTTTAAGTTTGGTGGCTACGATTCCGACTTTGGTAGAAAGTGCCACCGGTGTCACCACTTTTCGCGGTTTGGGGGCGACTTCCCTGTTAATTCTGGTGGGGGTGGCGATCGATACGGCGAAACAAATTCAAACCTATGTCATGTCTCAACGCTATGAGGACATGATTAAACGGTAGTTAGATAGTCAGCCAGTGACCTTTTAGCGGTTGCTGGTTATTTTTTTCCTTAAAACCCTATATTTAATCCCATGAGCAAACGGATCGGTGTGATATTTTTGGGACCGCCCGGATCGGGAAAAGGAACCCAAGCGGCAAAATTAGCGGAATCTCTGACGATTCCTCATATTTCTACCGGTGAAATTTTACGTCAAGCAATTACAGAGAAGACAGAACTTGGTCAGCAAGCACAAGCTTATGTGGAAAAGGGTGAATTAGTCCCCGATGAGTTGTTGTTAGGTTTAATTCAGGAACGTTTAAAACAGCCTGACAGTGCTAAAGGTTGGATTCTTGATGGTTTTCCCCGCACGGTGGCACAGGCGAGCTTTTTAGACGCATTACTGGAAGAATTGGCCGATGGTCACACATTTGTGCTTAATTTGGCTGTACCAGATACGGTCTTAATTGAGCGTCTTATGCAACGGGGTCGTCAAGATGATACTCAAGAAACGATCGCCCGTCGCCTACAGGTTTATATCGACCAAACTGCCCCCGTTTTAGATTATTACGGTCAAAAAGGGACTCTTAACCATATCGACGGTAATCAACCGCTGGACGCTGTTACTGCCGCTTTAACAGCAGTTGTCACTCCTGTTTAAAGTTTACCTCAGTCAGTCATCAGTTATCAGTGATCAGTTATCAGTAATCAGTTATCAGTCAGTAAAAATTACCACTTTTTATAAGTTTTTTATATCAAACAAGCTTTAATAGTTGAGAATATTTAAATTTACATTTCGCAATATTTATCTTTTCTTAAGATTTTATTGAAAATAATTCTCATTTGTTTACGAGGTTGCAATACTTCCAGCGATTATGGTATAATTTCGCAGTATGAAATGATGGGGTTGTCCGTGCTTTTTTTGGTTTTTAGCTATCTGTTGATCCTGAAAACCCTTGCTAAATCTACACTCACCTATTTGGGAACAGCAATCAATGGCAGTTAAAGAGCCTTTTAAAACCCAACCCGTTGATCAATTAATTGTGTAGTTTTGTTGCAAAGAGAAAGTTTTTTTGACAAAAAGAACAAAGTGTGCTGCCAGTGGATTTAAAATAAACTCAATTGTCCTTCTTGTTTTAAGCGCCAGTTATCATCACCAACTCTCTGAGCAATATCTTCGAGGACGCTTAGAATCGTCTGATTTTCGGGAGTTGTGCCATTTTTTAACAGAGGTAATATATTAAAAACAATATCATCAAAGCTAGAGCTTTTATTATCTCTTTCCATCCTTCTCAAATAGCTAATCAAATAGTATTTAATTCTCAATTTAACATCGATTTTTGATTTAAACTTACTATCTTTTTTGATGGTATATAGTTCAGTCTTTTCGTCATAATCAAAATTATCTAACAAAATTGGAGTCAAGTCTGAATACTCCTTTGCTAGTAAATCTAAAAACCCTAATTCCAAACCTTTAATAATCAATTCATCGTTAATTTGTTCTAAGGTTGCCCCATCATTTTTAGCAATAATTCCTTCAACAGTTTGCATGACAATCTCGGTGATATCCATGCCTAAGTTAGCTTTCATTACTGCTTTAGGAGTAGGAACTTTCCGAAAATTAATAATTAACTGTCCTGATAAAACTGTAAAGGGATTTTGCCGCTTTTTAAAGCTAGTTTGGCCATTTTTTTGTGGCACTGCTCCCACATATTCAAATCCGCAACTTTCTGCCGTATCTAAAATTAAATGCCAAAACTCAGGATCTTTGTGAGCAAAGACAAAAGATAACCATCGCTCAAATTTCAAAACTCGATACATTTCTCGAATACTTTCGGCAATTAATTGATTATATTCCTGTTTACTTTTTTGGATTGTTCCACCTTCAATAGCTTCTAATTGATAGTCCTTTTCTGTCACTTCTAAATCTAACCAAGCATTCCACATTATTGATAAATCTAAGTAGGGAATTTTCTTTCCGTAGGGAGGATCGGTATAAATATAATCAACGCTTTCATTTTCAATAAAACTTAAGTCTGTCGCTGTTCCTTTAACAATTTTAGCCCGGTTGATGGTGTTTTTATTAACATAAAACTCCATTTCTTGTTTAGCTGCAACAAGTTTTTTAAATTTAGTTTCATAAATTTTCATTAAGGGCATTTCTCCCGGTTCATGAGCAATTCTATACCGATAATATCTAAATACAGAACTATCACCACCGGCTGCACTTCTTGTGTAATGAAAAGTCAAATTATATTTATTGATTGTACTGGAAAAAACTAACAAGAAAGACTCTCTAATATCCTCGTTTAATTCCTGTTTAATCAGATGTTTTAATAAACTTAGTTGAGCTAATTGTTTGTTACTAAATAACTGTTCAACAGTAGCCACATCGGAACCTTTAGGCAGTTTTAAGCCTTGGGGATAGGGATAGGTATTGAGTGCCTTGGTTATTTCTTCTTTGGTTTGGGGTTCTCGCTCTTGGTAGGCTAATTTAACTCGTTCAAAAGCTTGACTTAAATCATCAAAATCAACGGGACTAATTAAAGAATTAACAAGAAAAATAGCCAGAGGATTAATATCAATACTAATCCCTTGACGGTTATTCATTAAAGCTTCAATTGCCGTCACTCCACTACCCCCAAAAGGATCAAGAATGACATCCCCCGGTTGACTAAAGTTTTTAATATATTCTGCCACCACATTCCATGCTTGTTTAGTAAAATATCCATGCACACCAAAATGTCTTTTAGCTTGTTGTTTTTTTACCTCAATTGGTTCTAACAAGGGACGACTTGAGTAGTCAAAAGTTTTGCGACTGATTGGGGAATGGTTTTGATAGGTAAAACTTTTCCCCACTTGAAATCTATCTGGCGCTAAATACTGGGTCAACTCTTGCCAACTATCGGCAATTTCATCAAGGGAAAAATATAAGATAGGTGTACTGGTATCGAGGGTCTTAAATAAACTAAATTCTAGGCCATTACAAAGAGCAAAATAATTGCTTCTGATTTCAGGATGAGTCGCATAACTATAGACCTGTTCTACTGAATCACGCAATGCTCTAAAGTTGATAAATATCAATCTAACAAAAACTCAAAGCTTTACTATACAAGCTTTACAAGCATAAGTTGTTAATAGTTTTACATGACAGGTTCGGTAGAGCCATATTTTCCGTTGGTTTTTTAGCCTCTAATACCCAAGCATAACTTTGATTAACTTTGAGAACATAGTCAGGAATTAAATTTATCGGACGTTTTTTACTGCCAACCTTTAAAAAGGAATGCCGTAGGGTTTTACTTCTTTCGATATTATCCTCTTGGTAGCCCAAACTTGTTAAAAGAGGTAAAATAATCACTTCTCTAACGCTGTCTTCCTTAAAGTTAGGGTTATTTTTAATTGCCTGAAAATCAATGGTAGAAAAAATATGATTCATTGGTTAGCACTGTTTGTGATAGTTTCGATAAATCTTCCTTACTTAGGGGCAAATCAGACTGATTAAGTTTGAATACTTACCATTAACCTGCCGTGAAGTTAGGTAAGCTAAGACGCATCTTAACCGCCTATTCTTAAGATTAGCCGAATCTCCCCCAATCCTTTTACTGTTGCCTCTTGCCTCGTCTCAACAAGCAATTTAAATGCTTGACAGCTTATAGGTTTTTTGAAAAGTGAAAAGGATACACTTGGCACATCGCCACCCTGCTTCGCTTTCCGATGGGTATTTCCCGTGTTATATTTTGTTAATATCATAAATTAGCGAACTGTTATCTATCTTTGTTATTAGAAATTGCTATCATTCGTCTGTCTTTAATCACTTTAGGTGTTCTTTTAGCCCTTGCCCTTTTCCTTGAGGCTATTTTAAGAATTGTCTTGGGGTTCGGTAATCCGCTTATTTACAAAGCTGATGCTGAAATTGGCTATCTTTTGGCTCCTAATCAACAAACTCGCCGGTTTTCCAATCTTATCGCCGTTAATCAGTATTCGATGCGCAGCGAGCCGATTACACCCCAACGGCCTCCGGAGACGACAAGAATAATGTTAATCGGTGATTCGATCGCTAATGGCTCCTGGTGGACGGATCAAAAAGAGATCATTTCTGCTTTAATCGCCAAAAATTTAAGAAAGAATCTGAGGGGTTCGGTGGAAGTTCTCAATGCTTCGGCTAATTCTTGGGGACCGCGCAATCAATTGGCCTATCTGCGACGTTTTGGCACCTTTGAATCCCAGGTGATTGTGTTATTAATGAATACTGATGATCTGTTCGCTTTAGCTCCTAGTTCGACGGTGGTGGGACGAGAAATTAATTATCCCGCTCGTCGGCCGGCTTTAGCGTTAATTGAGTTGTACGATCGATATTTTAAGCGTTATCCTCCGCTGCCACCGGTGCGAGAAGGAGGCGATCGAGTGGGTAATAATTTAACCGCTCTTGCCCAAATTCAGGAGCTTGCTCAGGCTAATCAAGCAGGTTTAATTATCGCTATTACCCCCCTCATTCGTGAAGCTCAAAAACAGGGGCGAGATTATGAATTAAAGGCCCGTCAAAGACTAGCGGATTTCACCGGCAACCAGCAGATTTTTTATCTAGATTTTCTGCCTATTTTTCAGGCCAATCCTAATCCTGATTCTCTCTATCGCGATAATATTCATCTCAGCCGAGACGGTAACGAGTTAATCAGTCAAAAACTGGCCGAGGCAATCAAAAAGGTCTTTTAATTAGGGTTGCTGAATCAGTTATCAGTTATCAGTTATCAGTTATCAGATGTGAGGTTTCAGTTATCAGATGTGAGGTTTCAGTTCACATTTTTATCAATTATCAGTTCACTATTTACTGATTACTGTTTACTATTTACTGATTACTGTTCACTGTTTACTGTTCACTGAAAATACTCCCCACTCCCCAATTCATAATTCATAATTCATAATTCATAATTCCCTAACAACCATACCAAAGCTTTTCTATCTGTTTTGCTAGGGCCAGTAACTCAGAGCGATCGCTTGTATCCCTTAAGAGGGTGACATGGCCTAATTTTCGACCGGGACGGGATTTTTTACCGTACCAAAAAACGTGAGCGCCTGGAATTGCCGCTAAAACTGCTCTTTTTTCGGCGTAATCGCCGTCACTATCCTCAAAACCCAATAGATTAACCATAACTGCCCCAGCAGATTTTAATTCCGTGGCTCCGAGGGGCAAATTAGCCACTGCTTGCAGTTGTAGGGCAAATTGGGAGGTAAGACAGGCAGAAAGGCTGTAATGACCCGAATTATGGGTACGGGGAGCGATTTCATTAATCAATACCTCTCCCTGGGGAGTGACAAATAACTCTATCCCGAAAACACCCACCGCCGACAAACTACTTAACAGATGATGGGCGATAGGTTCGGTTTGAGCGTGTAAAGATTGGTTAAGAGCGGCGGGAGCGATTACCCAGTGACAGACTTGCTCCTCTTGATAGGTTTCCACCACGGGATAGGTGACGATTTTCCCGGTTAATCCCCTAGCGGCAACGATGGCTAATTCTCGCTCGTAGGGAATATAAGCTTCTAACATCAAGTCAAGACGCTCTAATTGCGGCTTTTTGGCGTTTAATTCTTCAGGAGTGCGGATAATAAAGGTTCCTTGACCATCATAACCTTGTCGTCGCGCTTTCAGCACTAGCGGAAAAGGATAATTTTCTAGCTGGGACAAATTATCTATCGCCCAAAAATCAGGCACAGGCAACCCTAGGGAGCGCAAATAATATCTTTGCTCGTATTTATCCAATAGGGGGCGCAGATTTGCCAAACTAGGATAGAATTTCACTCCTGTGGCCGCTAATTCTTCTAGGGCATCTAAATTAACAAACTCATTTTCAAACGTGATTAGATCACAATGTTGAGCTAGTTTTTTTGTGCCTTCCACGTCGGCTATTTCCGCAAAGACAACCCCGTCAGCTAAAGCAACGGCGGGATCGTCGGGGTGTGGTGTTTGTACAATTAGAGAAATGCCTAATTTCTTGGCTTCCTGTGCCATCATCCATGCTAATTGTCCACCACCAATAACACCAACCCGGGTTTGCATCATTGATCACATCCTAAAGATTCCGGGGTAGAGACGCCGGTTTTTGAGTTGACACCCTCGGCTCTTTCACAGAGATTTTTGATTTGTTGAGCGTCAAGCACGGCAAAACTAAAATCAGCACCGTTGATATTTACCCCCTCGAAAATGGTGCGCAGCATAATTGCTTCGGCAAAAATGGCATCGCTTAAATCGGAATTTTTAAAGGTACTCAGATAGGCTAACCCATTGGTTAAGTCCGCTCCATGAAAGTTGCCTTCGATGATAGAGGCTCCGTTAAACACTGCCCCGCGCAAATCGGCAGAGCTAAAGTTAGAATCTTGCAGATTAACGTTAGTAAATTGGGCAGATTGCAAATTTTGTCCCGAAAAATCCTTTCCTGTCAGATTCTGGTTTTCATAACTGGCATTGGCTCCTGTGACAGCAGCAGAACTGGCAGCTAAGGCATTGACAGGAAACAGGATAAATAGTAAGGCAAAAAAAGCGATCGCTAGTCGAAAGATAGTCTTCATTGGCGGAAAATTCCATCAGTGGGCATTCTTGATTTTATAGCATTGACACTCCTAGGCCTAAAGGCGTGAGGATTCTCGAAGCTCATCACTGCGCTTTCTGGTTTCCCTTACTCGCGTCTTACACGATTATGTTATGTCTGAACCGAGATTACTAGAATATCAGTTGCTATCTAGTTTCCCTTTTTGTGGTTCACTCTCCAAGCGTTTTCCTATTTCAAGGAAAATTCGGATCTGCCCTACCCTATCTGTCTTACGACAAAAGTTTTTATTCGATTCATTCAGTCTTTTTGAAGACTTACTGCCCTGTTTAAAGAGTTTTCGGTGGCTCTTGTCTATCTATTCTTCCCTCAAAAGTGCTGCACTGTTTCAGCAGAATTTTCACGATGTGCGACGGCATTGCAACCTGAAGACTTTAATATTGTATCACCAAGTCCCCCTAGAAGGGGGAGGCTTTAAACCCAAATTTTTGGTAAGCCATCAGCTTTTCGCTGGCCGCTAGAAATTGCTGGCACACAAACCTTTATAATAGCTGTCTGAGCTTATACTGTCATGCAATTTGGTCTAAACAAAAATATTTAAGCCACAGGCCCTCAGCTTTCAGTTAAATAAGGTAAAAGACAAAAGTTAGTTAATTTTCTCTCTCCTGACTTCTATTTCTAAGGACGATTTCTGATTTATACAAGAGGTTTGATGGATACACCGCAACTTTTATTCAATGGTTTAGCCGTCGGTAGTATTATTGCTCTGGCTGCTGTCGGGTTAACCCTTACCTGTGGCATTTTGCGTCTGTCTAATTTTGCCCACGGCGATTTTATGACTTTGGGTGCTTACATAACTTGGCTGGTAAATGCTCAAGGGATTAATCTCTGGTTAGCCATGCCGGTGGGGGCAGCGGTGACAGCTATTGCCATGCTCATTGCCGAGAGATTATTATGGAAACCCATGCGCGATCGACGGGCTGACTCTACCACTTTAATTATTATTTCGATCGGTTTGGCTTTATTTCTTCGCAATGGTATTTTAATGATTTGGGGCGGTAGTAATCAACGCTACAATCTGCCTGTGATGACCGCTACAGAAATTTTTGGTATTAAAGTAGCTTTCGATCGCTTGTTAGTCATTGGTTTGGCAATTATAGTTATTATTGCCCTCCATTTTTTATTACAAAAAACTAAGATTGGTAAGGCGATGCGCGCCGTAGCTGACAGCAACGATTTAGCTAGAGTAACCGGAATTAACGTTGAATGGGTTGTCTTCTGGACATGGATAATTACCGGAGTTTTAACTGCTTTAGCCGGAGGTATGTTCGGTTTAATTACCGGGGGAGTACGTCCCAATATGGGCTGGTTTTTAATCTTACCAATGTTTGCGGCCGTTATTTTAGGTGGTATTGGTAATCCCTACGGAGCGATTGCTGGGGCTTTAATTATTGGTGTTGCTCAAGAAATTAGTGTTCCCTTAATTGGTTCTGATTATAAATTAGCCGTGGCTTTATTAATTATGATCTTGCTGTTATTATTCCGTCCCCAAGGTTTATTTAAAGGCACGGTTTAACAGTTATCAGTTATCAGTTATCAGATGTAAGTTTTAAGTTTTAAGTTTTAAGTTTTAAGTTTTAAGTTATTTATCTTCATCTTTATCCCTGTTTACTGTTTACTGTTTACTGATTACTGTTCACTGATTACTGAAAAGCCCAATCTTTAATCCTGAATATATTCTTCCCCGGTGATTAAAGCGTATTCAGCGCGGGTAAATTCTCGACCTAAATAAGCAGCATGATCGAACATAGTAATGGGACAAGGTTGGGTTTCTTCGATTACTTTGACGGC
The DNA here is from genome assembly GCA_007095845.1 of Microcystis aeruginosa Ma_MB_S_20031200_S102. Taxonomy (GTDB): domain Bacteria; phylum Cyanobacteriota; class Cyanobacteriia; order Cyanobacteriales; family Microcystaceae; genus Microcystis; species Microcystis aeruginosa_D. The sequence continues at coordinate 98,212 of SFBI01000067.1, read as the reverse complement.
TAATTCTTTGGCAGTTCTGGCGGTGTAAATAGACTCAGGATTGCGATCAAGTTTTTGCCTAACACCGATAACTTTTCCCGTTTCTGGATCGACGGCTAAACCTTTTTCGTTGATGATATTGCTATAATGTTTGGCACAGATTAACCCAGCTTCTCGGTCTAGATAAATAATAAAATATCCTGCGGGATCGAGAGCGATCGGACGTTTAGAAAGTTGATCATCAATAGCGATGATTTTGGATTTTAATTCGCTCATTTTCTTGACAAAATTACTTAAATATGGAGTTTTCTGTTTATTTTTTACAGTTTGAAAAAAATCCCTCAAGCAAAAAGAGGTCTTTCCAGACCTCTTTTTTTTAAGTTCCAGTTGCCGTCAATTACAGTAAACCTGTATTAGTCCCGGGCTTGCCAGTAGCCAACTGCACTTTGACAATTTTGCCGCCCATTTTCATGATGCGTTGTTGCTCACGAAACCAATTATCGTAGGGAACGAGTTTGGTGAAATAGGTATTTTGTAATTCCCGTTGTGTCCGAATGCGGCTTTGGCTGGGAACACAAGCGGTGATTTTGAACATCCGCATGGATTGACTTCTCCTAATCGCTGAAAAACTTGTCGCTCAAACTAACGAAGGCTTTTTCCTAAAATAACAAAGGTCGGGAGTCAAGAATCAATACTAGCTCGTCAAAACCTATCTTGGACAGATTCAGCCTTTAAAGACCTAGCACTCATCCTCGGCTTCCCGAACCCTATTTTGTCCGAGTTCGTTACTTCTAGCTTAAGCCAGAGCTAATGTAGTCGAAGTAAATCCCCATTTCTTTACCCGCGTCAGCACCAACTAAACTAGCGGTGACTTCTTTCATCGCTTGGATAGCTTGAACGGTGGAGGAGATGGGTACACCTAAAGAGTTGTAGGTTTCTTTCAGTCCGTTGAGAACGCGCTCATCGAGGATAGAAGGATCTCCAGCTAACATAGCGTAGGTAGCATAACGGAGATAGTAGTCGAGGTCACGGATACAAGCGGCGTAACGACGGGTGGTGTACATATTGCCACCGGGACGGGTTACGTCAGAGTATAACAGGGACTTAGCCACGGCTTCTTTAACAATGCCGGCAGCGTTGGCACTAATGACACTAGCGGCGCGCACGCGCAGTTCACCGGTGGCGAAGTAGCTTTTCAGTTTGCCGAGAGCAGAAGTGTCAAGGTATTTGCCTTGAACGTCAGAAGAGTTGATAACAGAAGTAATTGCGTCTTGCATGGTGGTTCTTCCTTGGGTTTTGCTTAATCTTAAGAGGTTTACGAGGGGTGTGTCTAGAACAATTCACAAAGGAGTTATTCTACGACATAGAGCCGATCACGTAATCGAAGTAGGAAGAAGCTTCAGAAGCATCGTCAGAAGACATAAGACCGGTAGCAACTTCTTTCATTTCGCGAACGCTTTGAGCTACGGCACCGATGTCGGTTCCCAAGGATTTGTACATTTCACGCACACCGACCAAACCGATTTCTTCAATCGGGGTGACATCACCAGCAACTACTCCGTAGGTGATTAAACGTAGGTAGTAGTCCATGTCACGCAGACAGGTGGCGGTCATTTCTTCGCCGTAAGCGTTGCCACCGGGGGAAACGATGTCAGGACGTTTTTGAAATAAGCGATCACCAGCTTGTTTGACGATGGTTTCGCGAGCGCCAGTCAGGGTTTCAGCGATGCGTAAACGAGCGGCACCACTGGTAACGAAGGCTTTAATTCTGTCTAATTCGCCAGGGCTGAGGTAACGAGCTTCAGCATCAGCATTCACGATCGATTTCGTGACGATACTCATTGATGGATTCCTCCCAACTAAGTGAGATTAATAAACTTAATCTGACATTTTATAGCAGTTGTGGTCACTACGCTCAAGTTGTCTCGTTTCCGCCTTGGCATCTCAAGACTTCCTTAGCTAGAGCGACCTAACGCAACTATTCTGCGGCATCTGGTTCACCTTCTCACTATTTTCGTAATACTTTTTAACATTTGCCCTCAGAGGGGAGAGCCGGGGTGGGGAGTGCTTTGTCACTGATTCAGTAAAAAGTAAACAGTAATCATTGAACATCAATCTAATATGATCTCAAGACTAAAAGTCTCTATAGTTAAGGAATCTAGCCAAATAAAAAATGATTTCAATTGCCTGATATTTTCTAAGTAAAATTGAATTAGCAACGATAGATATACATTTTAACCATCGAACTAATTAGCTAGTACACAAACCCTAAGTAGGCTGTGATTGGGTTATAATTTTTGGAGATATCTAGTAAACTGAAAAACTCTCATCTGATCTCTGACCACACCAAGAAATTTTTTTAGTCAACCCTAATTATTCGCTAAAGAGATAATTACTGCGATCGCTAACTGGCCAATCTTGATTTTCTCCACCGATAATTAAACGTTTAATATCGACAAAATCCTTACTTAATTGGGTCAAGGCATTGATTAAAATATCTAAAGCAATAAGATCGCTAGTACCGAGATCAAACCAACAACGTCCCCAGGTACCTAAGTATTCAAAATCGGTCATATTGTGCATCGGTGACATGAAGGCATTTTCGGCCATGTCTGGATCGTATTCCATATAACTAATATCGATTCCCACCTCCTGTACCTGTAGGTTTTCGGCATTGAAAGCTCCTAATTTACCCAAATAAAACCAAGAGGCAAAAACTTCTTCTACATACTGCTGTTCCATATTCGAGGGAACTGTCGAAAATTCCAGCCAAAACCAGACATCAAAAGGATTAAATTCGCGAAATTGTACTTCCATATTTTTTATAGGATACAGGAGTAGTCACTGATTACTGATTACTGATTACTTACCCACTGATAACTGATAACTGATAACTGATTACTGATTACTATTCTGTAATTTCCAGAGAAAACTAGCGAGGAGATTGGTGATAATATGAGCGAGAATTGGGATTAATAAATTACCGGTGATGATGACGGTATAACCGAGGGCAAAACCGACAACAGTTGCCCAGATAACATAGGGCCATTGTTGGGAACCGCTAAAATGGAGGATACCAAAAATTAAACTAGAAACGGTTAAACCAAAGATATTTAAGCCCAAAGCTGGCAAAATCACCCCGCGAAATAATAATTCTTCACTTAACCCCGGCAGTAGTCCAATCCAAATTAAATCGGGCCATGCTAAAGGTTTAATGACTAATTCTAAGTAAGCATTAGCACTATGGCGATAACTGGGCCAAAAACGATAGAGAAGCCCACTAATTCCACTAATTGCCCCCGCTAAGGCTAATCCGAACAGAAAATCCGGGAGAGTCCAGCGAATGGCGGGAATAGCGATCGCACCGAAATATTGCCAAACTTTGGCGACTACCAGCAAGATAATCGCCGTTACCGCCATAATGGTGAGGACTTGTGTGCGTGTCAGGGGATCAAATTCGGAATTAGGGGAATTAGTCACGGATTCTCGGATAAACAGCGTAAAGAGTTGAAATTAGGGCGAAGAGATGGGAGGCTAACCCCGGCCCGTTGACAAACGATCGCACCGATCGCCTCTGTATATGAGTGTACCCTAATTGCTTTCACCCCTAGAGGTTCCGGGTCCACCTTCATTCTTGTACTATTTTCCTGCACAGTAATCAGTACGGTTTTTTCTTGACAAAAACTTAAAACTGTGCTAGAGCCACAGGCACTGGCGGGAACGATCAGCGCGTCCACCTCCCGGCCCCAAATAGCATCGGGACCGGGCCGCTTGACCAATTGAGGGGCGCGACTTAAACCCACCAAAACGCAGGGTAAAAAAGTATAACCGATTTCTTCGGCCGCGGCCTTGGGGGAAAGTTGCGGATCGAGGGGCAGCGGACTTAAAGCGGGAGCGTGGGCCGCCGGTATTTGGAATTGTCGCACCACCAGATGGGAAATCACCGCTTCGGCCCCGGCAAGGGGATCCACCCCCTGACCATGGCGATAATTAGCCAGGGCAATGCTATCGGGATCGTCGGGAAAACGGGCAACAATGGCGATCGCTTCTGCCCGGCCTTGCTTAATCAGTTTTTCTGCTCCCCGCAGCAAGCTGTCGGGATTGCCAATTGTTCCCCAACTGGCCCCGGAGGCTGCCTCTCGCAACTGCACATTTAGGGGGGCATCGGTGATAAGGTAATCGGTGAGATCTAAGCCTAGGGTAGCCTGGACAGCATCGGCAGCCTGAAGGTGTCTTTGCAAGAGGTCAAATTCAATGGCGCGATCGAATAGTAATCCGATGCGATTTTGATGGACGGGACTTAATCCCCAATCCCCCCGGGCAAAACGATCTAAAGCGTAACCCTCCACATAATAGGTGTTGTCCAGAGGCCAGTACAGTTGTGCGCCGTTGAGGACATTGGGATGGGTAATTAGGCGATCGCAAACTTCGGCGATCGCTCTGGCCACGGGAATGCCATCCCCAGCATAACCGCCAATCGCTGCCCCGATGCCGGTGGGAATAATTAGTACGGCGGTATAGGGACGGGAATTCACGAGGCAGTGGTGACAATCGCTTCGACTTTGACTTGATTATTCTCGGTATCCACTTCTGTGATTGCCCAACGCAAGGGTTCACCGCGTTTGGCTAATTCTTTTTCGATTTCTTGCTGCAGTTGTTGCGGGGTTTCCTGTAGGTCGATTTCGGCACTAATAAAGTGAGTGGTCATGGGAATAGTCCAGGATAGTTATCCCCTCAGTTTATCAAGATTTTGCCCTCTTGCGCTGGCTTATACAATCCTTATACTAAATCTGGTTATTAAAGACTGATTATTTATTCCCCTTTTTGACTTTTGCATGAGCAGAAAACGGGTTTCTCCGAGAAACCCGTTTTCTGTGCGTTACTCAACGGATTTAGTATTGTAGAACCCCCTTAAGCTATCCTGCACACTTTTCTCTTTTCGTCAAATTTTATGTTAGGAAAGATGTGACTAATAGAGAGACCACATTGAGTTTACTTGTACTAACTTGCTCGGCAATTTTCCAGCCATTCTTCTAAATCTTGTGGTGACTGAAAATCTAACAAAGCTTCTCCCAAGTTTTCTAACTGTTCTAGGTCAAGACTGCGAATATTGGGCAGTAATTCTGGAGAAATGTCCCCTATACGCCGATTTAATTGACGTAAAACGAGGTTAGCTTCTCCCTCTTGTCGTCCCTCTTGTCGTCCCTCTTGTCGTCCCTCTTGTCGTCCCTCTTGTCGTCCCTCTTGTAAACCTTCCGACCAGATTTCTTGATAGATAACGGATTCTTTCATGATGTCTTTCCTCAATAATCGTTGAATGATCTCTTTCTCTAATACTAACCCGGCTAGAATTGCGGTAGATGCGGCCAGATTACTTTGTTCTCGACTATCGCTGATTTGCTCGATTTCTTGGGCAATTTGCCGCAGTAAGTTTTCTTGTTTCTCAGCTTGAGCGAGTATGGCAAAGGGAAACAGTCCGGGGGCCTTTAATAGGGGTTCCGAGGGTTGTTCCCAGAGTCTAATCACTTCAAATTGATGAGAGGTTTTCCCTTGTTTATAATCATTCTGTCGGACTTTGGGGGATTCACTTTTCCTTAGATAAATAACCACTTGATGGATAGGTTTATGGGGATAGCGTCGATATAGTCTGGTGGCATAATCTAGCATTCTATAGGGAATGTCTTCTTTAGGGTCGGTTTGGAACTCGATATGTAAGATTAATTCTTCCGACTCCAAAAAGATTAAAGTATCAGCTCTAATTGGTTCTAGGGATAATTCCGAGGGTTTAATTTCTGTTAATTCTAAGGGTTTACCCAGTAACCAAGTGGCTAAGTCTCTCGAATATTCAAGGGCGATAAATTTACAAGTAGAATCATACATTTTTAATTCAATTATAGGTTAAGTCTGACCTATATTTTAACAAAATTATCACCCTATCCCCAAAAATAACCAAAGTAGGTTTATTCGGGGAAGGGTATATCTAAACTCATTTGTTGTCCTTGGGTTTCCCTTTGTTTTTCGGCAGCTTTCAGGACTTCAAAGGTGAGGATAACATCGAGACGTTTTTTCTGTTCAAGGATTTCTTGTACTGTCACAATCTCAATTTTATCGACACTTTGACTCCTGTAACGACTGCGATAAATTCCCGCAGATTTGGCTGTTTGGATCATATCTTTGCTGGGGGGTTTCAAGGTGATAAATATACCCAGGGCTGCCCCTTGTATTGTCATGGTTCCCTGTAGCTCTCTGATGTCTCCCGATTTGATATTACCGGATTTTACTTGAAAAATAATTTTCTCCCGGTTGTCCTTATCTCCCTGAAAATAGGCAATAGCATCGATTCCTTTATCTGCCCCTTTTTTGTCATTAATCACTGCCCGGTTATTACTATAGGTTAAAACTGCCCATTTCTCAAATTCTTTACGGGTACGATCATCGGGTTTAGTGGCTAATGCTTTGGCTGATTCTAGATCTTTAGGGATACCATTTAGTTCAATTTTATCTAAAACATTTTTACCAAAGGAGTCCTCTAATCGCTTTAACATTAAGCTAATACTCTGATAGGTTATATCAATTCCAATCCAGTTTCTTTCTAATCTCTCTGCTACTGCGATAGTCGTTCCACACCCACAATAGGCATCTAAAATTACATCTCCTTTATTGCTACTTGCTTTGATTATTCTTTCTAACAATGCCTCTGGTTTTTGCGTGGGATAACCCAGACGTTCTCTATCTTCTCTGTTAAGAGTTTCAATGTCTGTCCAATAATCCTCAGCAATTTTTCCTTCATCTAAATAATATCTATAAACTTTATTGGTTTGACTATCCTTTTTTTCTTGATATTGTCTGCCATCAGAATCTGTTCCAACTTTCATGTGAGAATTTTGTTTTCTAGGAATTGTCGCACCTTTTTGATTAAATGTATGTTCTTTATTGCTTTTTGTATAAAATAAGATTACGTCGTGCTTTTTACCAAATCTGTTTTTAGATTTTCCGCCAATTGAATAACACCAAATAATCTCATTTTGAAATTCTCCTTTCTGAGAGCAGAAAATAGTGTCTAAAACTATTTTTAAATAATGACTAGCAGTAGGATCACAGTGAAGATAAAAGCTACCAGTAGATTTTAAAACTCGATGGACTTCCACAATCCTCAGAGTAATACTCACCAGATAAGCGAGAAGACTACCTTTACCTAAAACTTTGGTTAAACCCTCAATTAAATCGATAGTCTGACTGGTAAATTTACCCTGATAGTTGCTTTGAATTTCTTCTAAAGCTTCGTTAGCGTGATTATCCCATGTCCAGGTATCCACAAACGCTTGTGCTTGTGCTTGATCTTCCTTGCCTAAGTTGTTATAAATTTGGTTGTAATTACGTTTAGAATTAAAGGGTGGATCGATATAACAAAGATCGATCGATTCATCTTTGATATATTTCCGCAGCACTTCTAGGTTATCACCGTAGTATAGTTTATTGACCATAGAGATTAAGGGGATTGACTGTATTCTCAATTGTATTATTATTCCCCCTTAAAGAGGGCGAATTGCATTCGCCCCTACAATAATATAATTGTACTAATTAGAAAAAGCGCATCGTGGTCAGTGAGTTGATCGAACTGTCCGCGCCCAAAATTTAACCTAGTGTCAGCAGAAGTCTCTCTCCTAAACCTTCCGACTATAATTAAGATTAGGCTTTCCCCTAGAGATTATGATCGCAGTTCCCAACTACATCAGTCCCCAAGAATATCTCGCTATCGAGCGCCAGAGCCAGATCCGTCATGAATACCGACGTGGTTTGGTTTACGCGATGGCCGGTGGTACGGATAATCACGATCGCATTGCCTTCAATTTTCTCAAAGTCATTGACGAACATTTCGGCGACTCTACAGACTGTCGGTTTCACTCGGGTAATGTCAAGGTTAACTATCAAGATCAGTTTTATTACTATCCCGATGCTTTTGTTACCTGCGATCCTCGTGATCGCCAAGATCGTTATCTGAAACGCTATCCGAAACTGATCGCGGAAGTGCTTTCCCCCAGTACGATTGCTTTTGACAAGGGCGAAAAATTCCAAGATTATCAACAGATAGAAACTTTAGAAGAATATGTATTCATTTCCCAAGAAATCCAGCGCGTGGAATGCCGTCGTCGTAATTCTCTGGGGATATGGGAAACGACTATTTACGAGACAGGCGATCTCGTGATCCTGTCAAGTATTAACCTAGAGTTAGCGATCGCCGATCTCTACCGGGGAATAGATTAAAGTGTCAACTACTCTCAAGGGAGTTGAGAGCTTGCTGCTTCCATGGGAATGGATAGACAGCATTTAGTTTATTTGTACTAACTAGTTCGGCAATTTTCCAGCCATTGTTCTAAATCTTGTGGTGACTGAAAATCTAACAAAGCTTCTCCCAAGTTTTCTAACTGTTCTAGGTCAAGACTGCGAATATTGGGCAGTAATTCGGGAGAAATGTCCCCTACACGCCGATTTAATAGACGTAAAACTAGGTTAGCTTCTCCCTCTTGTCGTCCCTCTTGTAAACCCTCTGACCAGATTTCTTGATAGATAACTGATTCTTTGATGATGTCTTTCCTCAATAATCGTTGGATGATGTCTTTGTCTAATACTAACCCAGCTAGAATTGCGGTAGATGCAGCCAGATTACTTTGTTCTCGACTATCGCTGATTTGCTCGATTTCTTGGGCAATTTGCCGCAGTAGGTTTTCTTGTTTCTCAGCTTGAGCGAGTATGGCAAAGGGAAACGGCGTTGTCAAATTGAAAGATGATCCGAATCAGCTCGGAACTCAAATTACTTTGACTTGCCCTGAGCCAAGTCGAAGGATAGCAAGGATTGCATTGCATCTTTCCTATTCTGATCTGACAACGCCACAATTTTTGATTTTTACAAGAGGTCTATTGTTGAGACTCTGTTTGATTTCTTTGAGAATTTCCTCTAAGGAATAGGTGATGGTAAGCTGTACTGAATTTAAGCTGCGATGTGCAACTAAAAACGACAGAATCAGGGTTCCAGAGGATACTTTCATCTCTGCTGATTTCTGAAAGCCTTGTAAATCAAGACTAAAACTATAGTTGCACAAGGGGTTAATTCATAATTCATAATTCATAATTCATAATTCATAATTAACGGATGGGTTTAGCTAAATCACCGATTTTAAAACCATTACCGGTAATGATGCGACCGACGCTAGATTGACCATCAGCTTCGACAATTTCGAGAGTGCCAATCGGTTGAGTAATCTGACGAATAACCTTACCCGTTTGGGGATCCTTGACCGTTTGAGTCGTCCGTTCGATGGAAATGCGTAAACCGACACGATAACCCTCTCCCGTACCTTTATTGAGAATTACCTGATTTCCTGCCACAGCAGCCACTAAAGCGGTGACAGTCGGGAGCGAGCGAGGTGTAGCGGCGATTTGGTCAGCTTTATTGTTGAGATTATTCACCACCTGTGCTACTGCCTTATCAGTGGCAATACTGAGTAATTTCCCTTCGTTGGAGGTTTGGGAACCACCTCCAACCCCTAAAACCACGGTTGAACCATCGGATTGATTGGCAGTACCATCTCCCTGAGCGGTGGTAATAATTTCGGCCGTGGTGGTATTAATTGCTCGGACATTTAACTTGACAAAAGCATCGGTTTCTGTCTTAGCAGTGCTAAAAATAATAAACGAGCCACCAGATTGTTTTTTTTGTAAATCGAATTGGGTAATCGAACCGATAATTACCACATCTACCCCCAAAATTTGCCCGATTTGAGCAGCGGTAGCCGCATCTACCCGTCCCGAAGCCCCAAAATTCTGTTCCCTGAGGACAGCATCAATGCGACTGCGCTCAATGACTGTATAGCGACCACTTTCCACCAATTTATTGACGAGAATATCACTGACACCACTGGCCCCACCATTGAGAAATGTTAACCACTGGGGATTACTGAGACCGCTATAATCGAAGTCTAAAACTGCTACGCGCACCTTTTCGCTTTTTTGGGCTAAGAGTAATGGTAAACTGTTAGAGGTAGCTTGGGAGAAAGCCGGTGCGTTGAAGCTAAAACCCAAACTAGAAGCGACTCCCACAAGGGTGAGCAGGGCAGAAAAACCACGGATACTATCTCGATCGAACATGATAAGGGGTTCTCCAGTCATATTAGGATATAGATCATAATACATCTGAAAATTGCTCTAACTATCGAGAGTGGTTAAGAGCGAGGATTTTGAATGGCAGTAATTAAACCTCTCACCTCCTCGGTTCCCTCGGAAGTTTCAAAGGAAGTGGGAAATTTACCCTTAGCAATCATCCGCAATCCCAAGGGGGCAATACTTAATAAACCCTGTAAATCGCGCCAATAATTGCCCAGCACATAGAGGCCGAATTTGCGTTCATCCACCCATCCCCCTGCTTTGACTAATTCTACTAAAACTTTCCGGTGACGAATGGGACGACTACTATCGTCCGACTTGCGAGCGAGTATTTCCTGTTTAATTTTACCAATCTGATCCATGGGAGCCACTTCCATAGGACAAACCGCATTACAGAAATAGCAACGCGTACAACCCCAAACCCCTGCGGTGCCTTGGTTATAAAGTTCTAGGCGACTTTCCTGATTACCATCGCGGGAATCTGCTAGGGTGCGCTGCGCTTTTGCTAAAGCGTGGGGACCGACAAAATCAGGATTGACTTGCTTGGCGTTACATTCCGAATAACAGGCGCCGCACATAATGCAGTTACCCATCTGATTGAGATTGGCTCTTTCTTCTGGAGTTTGCAGAAATTCTCGTTCGGGAATGGTGCGCGCTTGACTACTGATATAAGGTTCAACCTTTTCTAAATCGTCCCAAAACGGCTGCATATTGACGATTAAATCCCGAATAATCGGTAAATTCCCCAGAGGGGCGATCGTGATTTCGGGAATTTCTCCGGCATCTTTTTGGCTACAATGGTTTAATTCACTGGCGATATTTTGTTGACAAGCCAAGGCCGAACGACCGTTAATTTTCATCGCACAGCTGCCACAAATTGTATTGCGGCAATTTTTACGAAAGGCCAAAGTTCCATCAAGTTCCCATTTGATGCGATTAAGGCAGTCGAGAATTGTATTTCCCGCCTCCACCTCTAGGGTAAAATTTTCTAGGTAAGGGGTGTCGTTGGGTTGTTGACGCAGAATTTTAAAATAAACTTCCATACTCGGCACGGGGATGAGGGACTCCTAATACTCAGGATAATCGATGTTAACGGGCCAAGAGGGAGCTAGTAATGGTAATTAATCCTTAAGATTTTCCCCGGCCGGTTGAGCCAAGGGGTGGGTATCTAGGCCTAATGATAGATGGGCAAGTCGCTCGAAAACAGTTTAATCACCCTGGATTTACTGCTCTGGGTCATTAGTTTTTTGCCAACTCCAACCACAAGTATAGTTTCTAAATTCCTTGCTAGGTATAGCTTAAACGGTTTTTTCTCCTCACTTTCTCCCCCCTGTTTTCCTCGCACCCGACCAAAAATTGCCCGAGTCTTGGCCAAAAATTTCCTCTCCCCCACAAGGTTTACACTTACTACCTAGTCCGGGGTCTTCTTAGCACGATTGTCATCACCGAACCATCAGTTTTAAAAAATTTATTATTCCCCTCTAGACATTTTTGGCAAGATTTTTGGTATGATTAATTTGTCAGTGTAAGCTTAATTGACAGTCAGTAAAAAATCAAGGAACATTAAAAAGTACCATGAGTGACATCTCTCCTACTCCCCTAACCGGGAAAGCTCTACTACAAAAAGTCAAAGAGTTATCCCACTTACCCCGTCGCGAAACGGCAAAACGTTGTGGTTACTACTCCCAAAGTAAAGATGGCCAAGTTCGGGTTAATTTAACCGACTTTTACGATGCTGTTTTAGGTGCAAAAGGGGTTCCTCTAGATCCCGACGGTGCTAAAGATGGCCGCGGCCGCGAACCTACTTTCCGGGTTAGTGTCCACAAAAATGGTCAAATCGTCATCGGTTCTACCTATACCGAACAAATGAACTTGCAGCCCGGCGATGAGTTTGAAATCAAGCTTGGTTACAAGCACATCCACCTCAAACAAACGGAATCAGAAGAACTGGCAGAAGCTTAAACAGGTTACGGAGTGGGGATAAGGACAAAAAAAATCGGCAGTCAAAAGGGCTAGTTTTGACAAGACCGACCAAAAAGACAATATAGATTCTTATCCCTAATTCTAACCCCTGACCGCCCCTTTCATCAACTTGAGGGGGTTTCCCTAAGCACTTTTTCTTCTTTTTCGCAACCCCCTAGAGATAGATTTTTGTTGGAGCTAGGCTTTCCCAGAGCAAAGTTCCACAGTTATCCTATGCCTAGGGGGTTTGTTTTATGGGTGTTAGGGGTAGGAGGTAGGGGGTAGGGAAATGGGGAAATGGGGGGATAGGGAAATTTCAACTAATACCCCAAAACCCCAAAACCTCAAAACCTCAAAACCCACACTCCTCTCCCCACTTCATAATTCATAATTTATAATTCCCGCCCCTAGCACCTAATTGACAATGGACATAGCTGCCTTAATAAAAATTATTATTTTCCTTTTGGTCTGGTTAATTCTCTGGCTGCCGATTGCCATTGGTTTAGGGAGTCGTTTGGGATGGCAACCGCTGCAAGGGACAAAACCTGAGCAGAAATTGCCCCTAGTGGCCTCTCTTTACGTTTTGGCTCCCTTAGTCATCTGGGGGTTATTGAAGATAGAGGGGAGCAGCCTCCATAATTACGGATTAATTTGGTCATTTTCCCTATTTATCTCCCTAAGCAAAGGATTAATCTTGGCAGTGGTGGGATTAGGGATAATTTTTTTTCTAGAGGGGATTTTGGCCTGGGTACATTGGCAGCCCAAAAACCTAACTCGTGCTTTTGCCTTGAGTTTACCCCTGTTGATAGTGGCTCTCTGGGTGGGTATTACCGAGGAATTAATCTTTCGGGGCATCTTTTTGAGCCAATTAAGCCAAGAATACGGTTTTTGGGTGGCGGGAGCCATTTCTAGCCTAATTTTTGCCCTGCTGCATCTGCTTTGGGAACGTCAGCAAACGCTGCCGCAACTACCCGGTTTATTTCTGATGGGGATGGTTCTGGTCTGGGCGCGGGCGATCGATCATGGTAGTTTAGGATTAGCTTGGGGACTTCATAGCGGTTGGGTGTGGGGATTGGCCTTGCTAGACAGTGCCGAATTGATGTCTTACAGCGATTCTGGGTTAGTTTGGGTTAAAGGTATCTATAACCAACCTTTAGCGGGTTTAGCGGGTATTCTTTGCCTCTTGGGGACAGCTTGGGGGTTAAACTTGTTTCAGTAGCCAAAAGCCGGTAAAAGTGCGGCCAGAATCATCCGGTTGTATCAGGAGAAAGTGCAAACCTTGGCTTTCCTGTTTGGTTGCTTGATAAATATTGGCGGCCCGGGCCACTTCTTCATCTTCGTAGGTTAGAAAAATCCAACGCTCATTTAGACCCGATTCCAAGACTAAACCGCCCGATCGCCCCCTTTCTGTGGGAATATGATCGATAAATACTGGGTTAATTTCCTCTAACCAACGAGCGATGGCAAGAGATTTTTTACCACCAGTAATAACCACACCGGGGATCATGAGAGTGGAGGCTAAACCTAATTTTAAAGGAGAAAAGGCCTCTGGTAGGGAAAGAATCGGTATTCTGTGATCGCCAAAAAAATTAACTAAATCAACGGCGGGAAAACGAGCAAAACGCCACTCTTGACCTAAAAATTGGTCTGGTAGGGGTTGCGGTGGAGGAGAGTCGATATTGATGGGGATTTGCCGTAATTCTAGCTGTTTTTTCAGGGCGTTAACGTGACGGGTTAACTCAATTTTGATCTGTAAATTTTGACCAGCGAGGAGAAATAAATTGGCGCATTGGGGGCGAAAAACTTGGATAATTTCTGGGGGGGAGACTTGACAAGCTTGCTGTAACTGTTGAGTTAACCAGTCACTATTAGCTTGGGATTGGGGACAGGAATTTTCATAGATAAGATGACCAAGAGAATCGGAAATTAACAATTGCCAGACTGTGCCAAGAGAAGGAGAAGATGAAGATTTATAAAAATCCGCTTGCCAAATAGTCATAATTCAGTAAAAAGCCACCAGTAAAAAGTCAAAAAATGGTCAGGAGTAGAGGTCAACTGAAAATTTTACCCTACCAAGACTTTAAAAATCTAGGAGCGAGACAAAAAAGGCTATATACTAGGGAAAGCTATAGCAAAAAATATCGAGACAATGGAAGAGAATTGGCTAGAAATTGGGACAATAGTAGCACCCCAGGGACTGGAGGGAGAATTGCGAGTTTTATCGGTATCAGATTTTCCCGAACGTTTTCAGAAAAGAGGTATTAGGGGAATACAAGGACCCCAAGGGGGAGAAATCCGAGAAATTACCCTGCTTAGCGGACGTGAGCTACCGGGCAAAAATGTTTATATTATCAAGTTAGAGGGGGTTGAAAATCGGGAACAGTCCGAAGCTTTGCGCGGATATAAATTATGGGCGAATAAACTAGAAAAACCTCGCCTAAAAGCGGATGAATATCATGTTAGTGAGCTAGTGAACTTGGAGGTTTATCATCACCTGACAGGAGAAAAAATCGGAGTTGTAGTAGATATTTTGTGGGCGGGTAATGACATTTTAGCAGTGCAACTAGAAGCAAATCTCGCCTCCGTCAAGAAACAAAGTCCATCCTCCGACTCAGAGGCCCGGGCCCTGGTCCCCTTCGTCAAAGAAATTGTGCCACTGGTGGATCTGAAAGCGGGACGCATCGAGATTTCGCCACCACCGGGGTTATTAGAGATTAATTTATCCTAGAGTTATTAATGATGGCGGATTTCGACAAAGATAAGGTGACAATGGAACAGTAAGGATTAGCTGCTGTTTTGGCTAACTTTAAGAATACCTAGTCATCGTTACGGACTGCTACCGTGACAATTTTTGATTTTGAGAGGAAGTCCACTTTTGTCACGGAAATGGGTAATCTCAAAAGGAAAGAGAGATATTATTTTGATGAAAGGCTATGGGTATCAGCATCCTGAGAATCTGGGCGATCGCAGCTAATGGTTTTCGCGAGGTTATTCGCGATCGCATTCTTTACTTTATCGGGTTTTTTGCCTTGTTGATGGCCTTCGCTTGGCGTTTATTACCAGAAATTGCGGTGGGAACCCATGAGAAAATCTTTCTTGACTTGGGATTAGCCGCTATCGGACTATTAGGGATAATTGTCGCAGTTTTTGTGGGTACAGGGCTAATTAATAAGGAAATTGACAAGAAAACTATTTTAGTTTTGATTCCCAAACCCCTGAGTCGGGCCGAATTTATCCTCGGTAAACACTTGGGTTTATCTGGGGTTTTAGCGGTGATGTTGGGGGTAATGTTGGTGATTTACCTGCTGATGTTGCTGGGGATGAAAGTATCTTTTCAACCTTTACCCCTGATTGTCTCGGTTTTCTATCTCGGTTTAGAATTAATTCTGATCGCAGCCGTGGCGATCGCTTTTGGGGTATTTACCAGTTCGATTTTAGCCACGTTAATGACTTTTGGGGTCTATCTAATGGGTCACATCAGCAAAGATCTGATCCAATTGGGTATAATCAGCAAAAATCCCAATATTCTCGCTATCACTAAAAATATTTATCTAATTCTCCCAGATTTGGAAAGATTGAATTTTAGAAATGAGGCCGTTTATGGTTTGCTCCCTAGTGCTGATGTTCTAATCGCTAACGCCCTCTACAGTCTCGTTTATACTGGTCTATTATTGGGTATCTCCATCCTCATCTTTTCACGACGACAATTTTAAATGGCCTTGCCGAATGTCATCGCCATCGATTAGTTTATAGAGATGATTAGCCATGAAATTAAAGGCACAACTGCATATTTTAAGTCGAGAAGCGGTCAATTACGGACTGGCAACCGTGGTCATGGAAGAAGCGGTTAATCCCGTCCTTGCAGCTTTTGCTAGACAGTTAAAACATTTACAATACTATGTAGTTCAGAATAGCCAAGGTGATTGGTTACTAACCACCTTAGCTCATCGGCAGCAGCCTCAGCAAGAAAAAAGGGTGATCTATGCCTTTGCTACGGAAAAAATGGCCATATCTGCTCAAAATACTGCTAATTCACCCCTATCAACGCTCGTGATTCCCGTAACCCATCTTTTATTCCAATTATTTGCCGTAGAAAAAGTAGATAGTATTATTTTTCTGGAAAATGCACACACCGCTCAAACAGGAAAAGAAATCTCCCGGACCCAATTAAAGGCTAATATTGAAAAACAACTACAAAAACTAGGGACAATTCCTGCCAATCTTGCTTAATTAGTTATCCTTAATCAAGGCGAATTAGATGTCACCACCAGACTTTTTAAGCTGGCAACTTGAGTCTAGCCTAATCAGGGAGATTATTTAGAGCCGATTGTATAAACAAGCACCTGAGCCAAACGGCTAGGAGCATATCGGTTACTATAGAAAGTGTCTATTTTCTCAAAACCAACCTATGCTGCGAGAAGATCTTAAGAAAGAATTAGATAAACTAAACGATGATCAACTGAAAAAGATTGCTGATTTCATAGCCGACCTTGAGTTTCAGTCTGAACAAGTCCCATCGTCCGTTCCGCTTTGGCAAAGAGCAACACCATCCCAGAGAGCTAGGGAATTGCGTGAATGGGTGTTACAACTTCCCAAAGATAGTCCGAGTCTGGGAGATGAAGCCTTTAGTCGCGATAGTATTTACGAATGATGACGAGATATTTACTTGACACTAATATTTTTATGCGATTGTGCAATTCTTCCGACCTACAGCATAAGCTGGCAACCAATGCAGTTTCTCGTCTGCTCACGCAATCAGATGAATGTTTCCTGGCGACACAAGTAATAATTGAGTTTTGGGTTGTTGCCACCAGACCAACTCAAGTCAATGGTTTGGGTTGGTCTGTAGAACAAACCAGAAGCATGATAGATCAACTTCTCGCTCGTTTTCCAGTCTTGGCAGAATCTCGGCAGATTTTTACAAATTGGCTGAACTTAGTCACAACTAACAGGGTGATGGGTAAACGCACTCATGATGTTCGTCTCGTTGCGGCTATGCTTGCCAATGAAATTACACATCTGTTGACCTTTAATCCCAGTGATTTTGCGGGTATATCAAGTATTACCATAACTCATCCACAAGATTTGAAACCGTTTGATACTAATGAGCCATAGTGTTGGCGAGCGCCGCATAACTCAATCGTTATCAATAGGGAAAAGTTAATTATCTGCAATGGCCTTTTTTACTCGCACTCACATTACCATGACTGAGCCAACCCGATTAAACTATCACGATACCTATTCTTGTCCCGTCTGTCGCCATGGTAAAATCGCCACTTTACCACTCATGGAAGCCTATGCTTGTAACTTTTGTCAACACATTTTTACTGCTAATTTAGAACAACAGGTTTTAAAAATGGCCGATAGTCAATTACCCTTAACTTGGTATTGGAATGGTAAGTATTGGCAGGGTTTACCGAGAGAAGGAATGGAGATAGCAGGTTTTTACTTAATTATCGGTTTAGGATTTGTGATTTTTCCCACAGCAATTGTGACTACGGGAGCCTATCTTTTTCCTCCAGTCGAGGGGAGTCCTCTGTCATGGGTGCCTATATTTTGGTCGATTTTAACCTTTATTTGCCATGCTATTTGTTTACTCTGGTTAATTATCGAATATTATCAGTTTCCCGTTAATATGTATCTACGGGCTTTGTCCCGTCGTTGGCAAAATTCTTTTGTTACCCGATTATTATCCTAGGGGTTATTTAATCCTAGAAAGGGGAGATGGGAATTATGAATTATGAATTATGAATTATGAATTATGAATTATGAATTAGGGGAGTGAGGATAAAAAATCTGATAACTGATAACTGATAACTGATCTCTAAATTATCCCTAAAGGACAAAATTGACCTGATAATTCTAGTTTATTGTTTTGCAGCAGATATAAACCGTACTCAATTCCTTCTACTACTGCTTGATAGGAAGCTTCCAAAATATTACTAGACACTCCCACAGTAGTCCATCGTTGTTGACCGTTACTGGACTCGATTAAAACCCTAGTTTTCGCTGCCGTCCCCGAACCACTATCGAGGATTCTCACTTTATAATCGGTCAGGTGAAAGTTAGCAACTTCGGGATAGAATTTGACTAAAGCCTTTCTCAAAGCCAGATCTAAAGCAGCCACGGGACCGTTACCTTCGGCCACTTCTAATAAATCTTCCTCTTTTACCCGTACTTTAATTGTTGCGATCGCATTACCACTATCCCGGAGCATATCACAATAAACTTGGAATCCTTTTAATTCAAAAAGGTGGCTTCTCTGTCCCAAAGCTTCCCGCATTAATAACTCAAAACTAGCTTCCGCTGCTTCAAATTGATAACCCTGACTTTCCAAGATTTTTAAACGTTCCAGAATTTGCCGACAGGTGGGATCATCTTTATTTAAATCGATGCCAAAATTGCGCGCTTTCGCTAACACATTACTTAACCCCGATTGGTCAGAAATGACGATGCGGCGCTGATTACCGATCGCTTCCGGGTTAATATGTTCGTAGGTGAGGGGATTTTTCGCCACCGCAGAAACGTGAATTCCGCCTTTATGGGCAAAAGCGGAACGTCCGACGAAGGGAGCATGATCATCCGGGGCTAAATTGACCATTTCGCTGATTTTTCGGCTAGTTCCCGTCAATCGACCTAATTGATTTTCTTCTAGGCAAGAAAAGCCCATTTTTAACTGAAGATTGGGAATTAAAGTACATAAATTGGCATTGCCGCAGCGTTCCCCGTAACCGTTAATTGTGCCTTGAATCATGCGTGCGCCCTCGTTAACTGCCGCTAAGGAGTTGGCTACGGCGGTTCCTGCGTCATTATGGGCATGGATGCCTAATTGAGGCGCATTTTCATCATCGGGATCGATGCCCAATTGCTCCCGCACTTTCTCCACAATAGGGGCGATTTCTTGGGGTAAAGTGCCACCGTTGGTATCACAGAAAACTAACCATTCGGCCCCGGCATCCCTAGCGGTTTTCAGGGTTAAAAGGGCGTATTCGGGGTTATTTTTGTAACCATCAAACCAATGTTCGGCATCATAAATGACTCGTCTTCCCTGACAGCGTAGATACTCGATCGTATCTCCTATCATGGCTAAATTCTCCTCCAGACTGGTTTTTAAGCCCTCTGTGACGTGCAGATCCCAAGATTTGCCGAAAATTGTCACCCAACGGGTTCTAGCGGCGAGAATGGCGGTTAACATCGAATCTTCCCGGGCCTCGACATGGGGGCGACGAGTGGAACAAAAAGCGACTAATTCCGCTTGTTTTAGGGGTTCTTCGTGCATTTTCCAGAAAAATTGACCGTCTCTAGGGTTTGCGCCCGGCCAACCGCCTTCGATAAAAGGAATACCCATCCGATCTAATTCCCTAGCGATTTTAATTTTGTCTTCTAGGGAGAGGGAAATACCTTCTCGCTGGGCCCCATCCCGGAGAGTAGTGTCATAGACCCAAATGCGCTTACCATTGTTCATAGAAATAGTCAATAGGTGTTAATATTAATTAATAACTGTAGCGACTTAAAATCACGCCCCTAATGCCTAGAATAACAGTTTACGGTCAAACAATCACCTGCGATCGAGGTGCAAATCTTCGTCGCATATTATTAAAACATGACATTTCTTTGTATAATGGCGGTTCCAAGTTAATCAATTGTCGCGGCATCGGCAGCTGTGGAACCTGTGCGGTGGCAATTGTGGGCGAAGTTTCTCCTATCAATTGGCAGGAAAAAGCGCGTCTTTCTTTACCTCCCCACAGCGGCCAACATCAGGCCAAACTATACGCCGACTGCCTCGAACAACGGTATGGCCAGCGCCCCGTTATTTTCTACAGCAACGGCTATGAAGCTGATAAGATTATCTCGAACGTGCGATCTTTCAATGAGTCCGTTGATGTGGATTATTCCAGACAGGATGCTTCGGCATAAATTCACTAGACCATCACCGCAAAGGCTTGTTTCTCGGTTAATTTATCCATGATTTAATGGCGACCGCGCGAATCTATATAGCGATCGAGTAAAATTTTGGATTTAGGAACATATATATTGCCACTTTTCCAAAATTCTCTAGTTCGAGGTTGAAAATCTTCCAAAAGATTAAGTGTACGATCTTTTTGTGGAGTTTTATATCGTTTTGATTTTTTATGATACCCTCCATACTCCTGATACTCTTCAACCCACAGCATATATTCAGCAAAACGAATTGATTTAATAGAAAGTCCGTGCATCCAATAGTAAACTCTTCCAAAATATAAACTATGAAGCCACTTCTCCCACTGCTTTGGTGCGTATTTCTCATCATTTAAATTTTTATTAAAAAGTGGCAACCAAAGAACGTATATACCGAGTTTCTCATATTTTTGAGTTCTATTAATAATTTGTTCTACGGTCAGAGAACTAACTTGAACTTCAATAGCAATTTTTATATCTAAAAAACAAAAATATATATCCGAAATAACAGAACCTAAATTCTTTTCCAGTTCACACTCTGTCACCTTGGGAGATATTTTTAGTAAATTAAATATATCTTGTTTGCATTTTCTATGCGATTCGGATTCACCTCTTCCATATTCGCAAAGTACAGGAGGTTTATGTGCAAAATGATGAGTTTTTACAAGCCCTTTCCGTAATATAGTTTCACGACCGCATACCGGACACTTGAAAGGTGCTTGATTTTTATCCGCATCTTCTGCACAAACTTTTGAATCATCGTTAACACGAATTGATGTAAGCATAACACTGAACCCGTACTAAAGTCATAAGCTCGCTTCTCTAATTATATGTTTTTCTACAATAAGACCTACAAGTAATGTCATAAATTGAAAAGAATTTTGACTCTCTTGGATATTTGGTATAGAATGTTTGGGGGTGTGGCCAAAGCGAAAATGAGTTACGACGGATTGAGCATTTCTCCTTACGTTTCTAGACTTAGTGCCGTCTAACCCACCCTACAATTTATGATGGTCATTGTCACGACCATAAGACCAGAACAGAGTAAATCTGTTAAGGCAGGTGCGAAACCCCTTTTAGGACAGAAGCAGAAACCCAAATCGTGAGGCTTGGGAATCACCGTCCGTAAACGGACGGTGAGGATGTCAAGAGAAACTTAGAGATAATTGCTAGAATTAATCCTGTGTCTTAGTTGATGATTTTCTATGCAAGAAACAATAACTTTTCGGATATCACCAATAATTCGGGTAACTTTATTAAGTTTATATGTGGCGTTAACCATCCCCTTACCCTTTTTAGCAAAAGTCACTAATTCCCCCGTTAATCCCAATTTTCTTTGGGTAGGAATTAGCTTAGGATTAATCGCTTTATACGGAGCTTTAAGTGAAAGAGTGATCTTATCAGAGACAGGGATACAAGTTACCTATCCCCAATGGTTTCCCGCTTTTCTTCGCTCTGGTTGGTGGTTAAATTGGACAGATATAAAAGAACTTAAATGTCGCAGTACAGGACAGGGTGGTTTAGTTTATTATTTCCTTGATCGCTCCGCAGAAAAAGCCTATTTATTGCCGATGCGAGTGGTAGGATTTAATCGCATGGTCAAAATAATCGAGGAAAAAACCAACTTGGATATGACTGATATTCGCCCCCTTTCTCAGCCTTGGATGTATGGAATTCTTTTTACTCTCACCCTATTTTTATTATTAGTCGATGCTTGGACTATTGCTACGGCGAGAACTATTATTCCCTAATAAATTCGGCTCAAAACGTAATCTACTAGCTCGATTAACACATCTTTGGAGGGAGAAGAAGCTAAACAGTCAAGGTGTTTTAATGCGCTTTGACCGTATTGATTGGCTAACTCTTTTGAGCGAGGAATACCCTGGCTAGAGTGAATTAAATCAAGAGCTTTTTCGATGTCTCCTTCCTGACTAAATTCCCGTTCGAGCAAAACTTCTATATAGGAATTTTCTTCTAGGGCAAAGAGAGCGGGAGCGGTGATATTACCACTGATCAAATCGGAGCCAGAGGGTTTTCCTAATACTTCCGTGGGGGAGGTAAAATCGAGAATATCATCGACGATTTGAAAAGCTAATCCTAAATTGCGACCATAATTATATAAATGATGATTAACTTCGGCCGATTGCTCGCTTAATACTCCAGCTGCTTTGGCACTGTTGGCAATTAAAGAAGCAGTTTTGTAGTAACTTTTTTCTAGATAAGCTTCCAGGGAGATACTGGTATCAAAGCGATTAATTCCCTGTTGAATTTCCCCTTCAGCAAAATCGCGAATCACTTCCGAGAGCAATTTTACCACTTCTAAATTATCTAAATTAGCTAGATACCAAGAGGATTGAGCGAAAAGAAAATCCCCCGCTAAAACCGCCACGCGATTGTCAAATAAACTGTTAACGGTGGGAACACTGCGGCGCAATTCTGCCTCATCTACCACATCATCATGGACAAGACTGGCAGTGTGGATCATCTCCGTGATTTCCGCTAATCGACGATGACGGGGAGTGATATCCCGGTCTAACATGGTAGCGCGAGATACCAGCAACACGATCGCTGGCCGAACGCGTTTACCACCGGCCTCGAACAAATGTTCTGCTGCCGCTGCTAAAATGGGATGACGAGCGCCGACGAGGTTTTTTAAGTTATCGGTCAAAAGACGGAGATCATCGTCAACGGGTGCGAATAAAGAAGTTGTTGGGATCATTGGTTAGCCGATTGGCGAGATAGTTACGAAAGTTTACATATCCTTACATTTATTTTAACTTAATGTCAGCAGAAGTCCCCCGACTTTAGCGGTGGAATCAATGCTGACTTGGTGTATAGACAATTCCCGCAAGCTGTGTCATCATAAAGACTTCGACAGGCTCACTAACACGAACGTTCATCCAGACGGCTGAAAGGGTTTAGGGTTTTAGCGATTTTCATCTGGTCAATTAACTAATTTTCAGGGAAAAAGTACCTGAATTTTCCCCCCGGTCACTCCCATATCTGGTAATTTTTGATTTTCACAAGGTCTAAAAGTCTTACCCAATAAAGTTTTTAGATTTATTTGACCAACCCTAAATATCAAAAATCAGGTCTTACGGATACTTACTTATACTGAGGAAAGCTGAAGCTTGTCCTGAGAGAAGCGGAAGGTTATTGACGTTCGGTGGGACCCCTAGGAACTAGCGATACTGACTATAGGGGGGACATAAGGACAAAAGCTGGGTGTTAGTCCGTCTTGAGGCAATCCCCGGTGAAATAGGAAGCTCTCAACAACCCTGAGAGCAGTTCACTTCGGGATAACCTTCCATAAAGTTTTCTTAATCTATATAATTAGAATAATGCCGCCTAATTTATCTGGATTAACCATGCCTTGGCCACGCATTGTCAGCGCCATTTTTGCTATTGCCTTCGCACTGGGAATTATTATCGTTGGGGGTTGGTATTTCACCCTTGCCATCGGTGTTATCGTCTTTTTGGGACAATTAGAGTATTTTCGCTTAGTTCGCGCTAAAGGCATTGAACCGGCTGCTAAAACCACTCTCGTAGTTTCGCAATTATTACTACTGACGGCAACGATGGCAGCCCCTCTCACCGATGCTATGTTTCCCCTTGCTGGGGCGTTAATTTGTTTTTATCTGCTCTTTCAGCCTAAAATGGCGACAATTGCCGATATTTCCACCTCAATTCTCGGTCTGTTTTACGGTGGTTACTTACCTAGTTATTGGATTCGTTTAAGGGTCGGTTTTTCTCCTGAAAGTAGTCCCGTGGCCATGGCCAGTAACTTACCTCTGATGGGATATTGGCCGGAATCTTGGATGGAACCGAAATTATTTCCGGCCGCTTTGACGGTGACTTTTCTAGCTTTCGGTTGCATTTGGGCCGCCGATATCGGAGCCTATATCATGGGAAAATGGTTAGGTAAAACCAGTTTATCGCTGATTAGTCCTAAAAAAACCGTGGAAGGTTCCTTTTTTGGCATTTTAGGCAGTATAGCGATCGCTGAGTTGGGTGCTTGGTATTTAGATTGGCCCTATTGGCAGCTGACGGGCTTAATTTTGGGCTTATTAATTGGTATTGTCAGTTTATTGGGTGATTTAACCGAGTCGATGATGAAACGAGATGCTGGGGTCAAGGATTCTGGGCAGTTAATCCCCGGTCACGGTGGGATACTCGATCGCACCGATAGTTATGTGTTCACTGCTCCCCTAGTATATTATTTCGTCACTTTACTGCTGCCCTTGTTGCGTTAGTAGTTTGTTTCTTCTCCAGTGCTAAATTCAAGCTTAAACCCAAATTTGCGATTATGTCAGCAGTCGTCCATCCCCGGGGTAAAGTTTATCTTCTCGGTGCGGGAATCGGCCAGAGCAGTTTTCTTACCCTGCAAGCGCGAGCAGTTTTAGCCAAGGCCGAGGTTTTGCTGTATGATGCCCTAGTGGATAGCCAAATCTTCTCCCTAGTGCCGAAAACCTGTGTTTTAGTCGATGTGGGCAAACGGGGGGGACAACCCGGGGCCGAGCAGAATCAGATTAATCGCATACTCGTTAATTATTGTCAAGAGGGAAAACGAGTTGTTCGGCTTAAAAGTGGTGATCCGGGGGTTTTTGGGCGAGTATATCCCGAAATGTTGGCCTTAAAGCAGGCTGACTGCGATTTTGAACTGATAACTGGTATTTCCTCCGCTTTAGCCGCTCCTTTATTGGCCGGAATTCCCCTGACCGAAAAGGATATTAGTCGCTGTTTTGCGGTCTTGAGCGCTCACGATCCCGAGTCTCTCGATTGGTCAGCTTTAGCCAAAATTGATACACTGGTACTATTGATGGCTGGTCAGTCTTTAGGGCAAATTATCGAGAAATTATGCGAAAATGGGCGAAATATTCACGAATTGATCGCTATTATCCGTCAGGCGGGACGCAAGGATCAACAAATTTGGCGCGGGACTTTACAAAATATTCTCGCTCAAACCGCCGGGCTGTCCCTCTCACCTTCTATTATGGTCATTGGTCAAGTTGTGGATCTGGCGATTATGTCCTCTCCCCTACCCCTAGGAGGTAAAACTATTGTTATTACCCGTGCCGCCGAGCAAACAAGTCAATTTAGCGAAATTTTGCAAAATCAAGGTGCAGAAGTCCTAGAAATGCCTGCTTTAGAGATTCGTCCCCCCGACCGTTGGCAAGGTTTAGACGATGCCATCGCTCAGTTAAAAGAGTTTGATTGGCTGATTTTAACATCTGCCAATGCTGTTAATTTTTTCTTTGATCGGTTGACATTTTGGGGAAAAGATGCTAGAGCTTTAGCGACCATAAAAATCGCCGTAGTGGGCAAAAAAACCAGCCAAGTTTTACACTCACGGGGATTAAAAGCGGATTTTATCCCGGGGGATTTTGTCGCTGATGCTTTGGTAAACGAGTTTCCCGACCCGATTAGGGGGCAGAAATTCCTTTTTCCTCGCGTGGAAACGGGAGGGAGAGAGATATTAGTTAAGGAATTAACGGCCAAAGCTGGTCAAGTGACGGAAGTGGCCGCATATTATTCCGGATGTCCCGCACGCATGGATAGGGGCATCTGGGAAGCCTTTCGAGATGGGAAAGTCGATATAGTCACCTTTGCTAGTTCCAAAACCGTCCAGAATTTTTATCGGTTATTGGAACAAGAAACGGCAGAATTATCGGTTAATTCCCTATTAGAAAAAGTTTGTCTGGCTTCTATCGGTCCGCAAACTTCAAAAACCTGTCAAGAGTTATTTGGTCGTGTTGATATCGAGGCGCGAGAATATACCCTAGAAGGATTGACTAGCGCTTTAATCGAGTGGAATATAACCTAAAAAACCGACCGACAAGAGATAATTCCTGTCAGTCAGTCGATGATAATAGGCCGAATTTTACTCAGCTTTATTTCTTAGCGGGGGCAGCCTTAACGAGTTCCAATTCACCTTCAGCGAAGTTATTGGTATTCAGTCCACTGGCACTACCACTAAAACCGTTGTAGTTAACAGTATCAAAACGAACGATAACGGGATAGAGGATACCACTTTTATCAACACTGGCGACAGTTCCTACATCGTTGTACCAGTAAGACTCTTTACGTTTGATTCTAACTTTGGCTCCGCGTTCGATTCCAGGCATAGGTGTTGTTTTTTTTTAGGGTTTAGTTAACAGGTTACAATCAGAGCGAGTTTGCTGAAAGGGTTTTTACTTTAAGTTTTATTGCAAATCTTGCCACTCTGTTTCGACAAAATGCCCCGAACGTCCCCACAGGTCTGCCTTTGGGGCAATGTTAACGATTGTTAAGTTAAAGGGAATGGCCGTAGTCAGGTATTTTTGGGCCGACATTCCCACATCCGGCCCGATTTGAAAAGCGGTGGCGGTGGCCAAACCTAAGCCTAATAACTGAGAAATCGGACCTCTGGGGAAGATGAGATGAGTTCCTAAGACTAAGCCGGCGGTTAAGGCTAAAGTTACCGATAAATTGGTGCCACAACGCGGATGTAATGCCAATTGCCCCTCGCCATTTTTGAGACGATGGAGAGCCTGTTTGGCCGCAATTCGTAGTTCATTTGTATTAATATGCCCGTAGAGATAAAAACCTCTATCGGTGGACAGTCCCCCCAGGGCCTCGTTATCCGCTGGGGAATGGTCAAAAGGCGATTGACGACGGGCAGCCATTTCGCTTAATACCCAGACGGTGGCGTGTTCCAAGGCGTGAACCTGTCGCAGGGTGAGCAATTCTTTGAAACCAGGGATAAAGCCGATTTGTGCCAGTAAATCGCTGTCTTGCCGGGGCGAGGGGTTAAACCAGTCAAAAGAGGGGTTAGAAGGGCTACTAGAGGTCATAAAGTTGCGGTAGGACGAGTTTTTTCGGGGAATGTGAGGGTGCTATTCGACAAAAAGGGGACAATCTGACCACGGGGGAACTGCTGCTGGTTGTTGTTTTAGGGTAAGAAGCGAAAGGATTTCAGTTATCTCGATTGCTGGTTTTGGTCATAGAAACTATGGTCAATTAGCTGTCTAAATAGGCGTTAATGATAGCAAGAGCTACTAAGGGAGCAGTGATTGTTCTCAAAATGCGTTTTCCCAGTGATACAGGCACAAAATCAGCAGCGAGCGCTTGTTCTATTTCTGTCTCCGTCCATCCCCCTTCCGGTCCGATGGCCATGGTTATCTCGGTTGATGTTTGCAATTGAGCAAGTAGCGGGGCCACTGTTCTACGGGTAACACCAATATAACAAGTTGTCTGTGGGTTAGCTCCCCGCTTAAGGATGGCTAAAAATGGCTGTGGTTCTTCGATAATGGGAATAATCTGTCTTTCTGATTGTTCTACAGCTTCTTGGGCAATTTTTCGCCAACGGTCAATTTTTTGAGGACTAGGATTGACTAAACCGCGTTCTGTCAGCAGCGGGATAATCCGATAAACTCCTAATTCGGTGGCAGCGCGAACGATATCATCAAAGCCATTTTTGGGAATTGCTACCATTAAATTCACTTGTACTGGTAGTTCGCTAGTTTCGTTTATCGCTTCTAAAAGATGGGCCGAATTATCAATTATTTCCGCTAACCACGCTTGTCCTTGTCCATTGAGGGCAATAAAACGTTCATGGGATTTTAAACGAACAACTTTTTTAAGATAATGACTTTGTTCGGATGTTAGGGCAATTAACCCGTTTTCTAGGGTGTTAAAATCAAGAATAAGACGGTAATACAAGGCGGTTTAGTCTATATTGATATTGTGTTCAGAATCACTGTCAGCTATCTATTTTAGCTTTTATGGTGTTTTTGTATGGGGTAGATTAGCCTAAAATCTTGATCATTAAGAAATACGGGAATCGATTAATGAATTTACTAGGCATCGTTTTATACTCTTTTATGGGAGTGCTTTTGTTGGGGTTAGCTGTAGCTATCTGGTGGTTAGTCGATACCGTATCTTTATCCCCCACTAAACCGAAAAGAGCTACTTCTAAAAATAATCGTCAAAATTTGCCAACCAGTCAGCAGCAACTTTTCTGCTTAGAAAGAGAACTTTTAACCCTCGTGAATGGAGATAAAGCTTTAGCGAGTCGATTGCTTTTAAGTATTAGATTAAGAAATCCCCAACGCAGTAAAAGCTGGTGTTATGAAAAAGTTATTTATGACTTAAAATGAGATCGAGGAGGAATTTAAATTGCCACTACAACAATTAGACTTATTAGAAGAATACCGTAGTGATCGCCATAATCTCATAGCCGATTTTTATCTACCTTGTTTAGCACAATCTACCCTCTATTGTCGAGCAGTCGGCTTTTTTTCTAGTTCTTCCCTTGTCTCTCTAGCCAAAGGATTAACCGCTTTAATTCGCGGAGGTGGAAAAATGCGTTTAATTGCTTCTCCCTATCTCTCGAAAGAGGATATAGAGGCGATTACTCAGGGATTAAAGCAAAGGGAAGAAGTGATTACTAAATCTTTGTTATCAGTTCTAGAAATTGACTTAGACGAAATTACTAAAAATCGTTTTGCCTGTTTAGCGTGGCTATTAAGTCAAGGAGTCTTAGAAATTAAATTAGCTATTCCCAAAAACTTAGTTAATTTTGGCTTATATCATGAAAAGTTAGGCCTATTTATTGATGCTTTTGAAAATGCGATCGCTTTTACTGGTTCTGCGAATGAAAGTCACAGCAGTTTACAGGATAATTTCGAGTGTATCGATGTTTTTCGCTCTTGGCAATCTCAGGAACAGCTAAGAGTCCAGAGAAAAATTGATAATTTTGAAAAACTCTGGCACAATCAAACTCCCCATCTAGATATTTGGGATTTTCCCGCAGCAGCAGCCCAATCTCTCTTAAAATTTCGTCCTGATTTTCCACCCACTACCGAACCCGATAGCAGTAGCAAAAAAACTTTTAAAGTTGCCGCCGATACCAGCAAATATCAGTTATCCTCTCCCCTAAAAATAACACCCCAGCCCCGTCAAATTGAGGCAATAAGTGCATGGAAACAAGCCAAATATCAGGGGATACTTGCCATGGCAACAGGAGCGGGAAAAACGATTACAGCCCTGGCTGCCGCTAGTGGTTTATCAAGGTTAGAATTAATTGTTATCGGTGTACCTACTAAAGAATTAGTCCAGCAGTGGGTGAAAGAATTAAACTGTCGAACTACCTATGCTTTTCCTGTGGTAGCGATGGGTAATTCTCGTGCTTGGCGTGAGGTTTTATTTCGCAAATTACGGTTAATTAATCATCAAGAATTGCCCTCTCAGAGATATCCTGTAATTGTGGTGGGAACCTATGGAGAGTTGGCTAAAAATACCATTAGTGATTTAATTACTGATGCGGGAGGTTTGCCAAAAGAATCTTTATTAATTGCCGATGAAGTTCACGCTACTGGTGCGGGAGTTTATCAGCGTCTTTTACGCGATGATTTTAGTTATCGTTTGGGTTTATCAGCAACTCCTTTGCGTGCCTACGATGAACTCGGTACGGAAAAAGTTTTAGATTATTTTGGGGGAATTGTCTATGAATACGGGTTAGAGTTAGCTATTCAGCAGGGTATTTTGTGCGAGTACGATTATCACGTTTATGTCACCTATCTCGCAGAAGAAGAACAGGAAAAATATCGTCAGTTAACTGCAAAAATTGCTCGCTTATTTACTCAAGAAGACAGTAAAGCAGTGAATTGTTTATTAATTCAACGGGCGCAATTAATTAAAGCAGCGGGGGCAAAATTAACTATAATTGATCGTATTCTGGCTGAACACACCTTAGAACAAACATTAATTTATTGTGCCGATATTGCCCAAGCAACTGCTATTAGTACCCGATTGGCGCGTCAGGGAAAAAGAGTCGCTCGCTATAGTTCCTTAGACAGCGATCGAGTTATGTTATTATCACAGTTATCTTCGGGAAATCTTGACGCATTAGTGGCGGTAAAATGTCTCGATGAGGGAGTTGATATCCCACAAGTCAGTCAGGGAATTATCCTCGCTGCTGATGCTTCTCCTCGTCAATTTATTCAACGTCGCGGCAGAATTCTCCGGGCAGCCGTGGCAAAGAAGAAAGCGACTTTAATCGATGTCTTGGTGGTTCCCCCTTGGGGCGATGGTGAGGTAAAATTAATTGCATCGGAGATCAAAAGAGTTATTGATTTTGCCCGGGCAGCCAGCAATCAAGCTACAGTTATTAACAGATTAGTCCAAGAATTAAGTTACTATGGTCTTACCTACTCAGATCTGTTATAAAATTTCTCGTCATCAAGGTATCTCTTGGCCAATAGGAATTAAGACTTGACAATCCCCACTACCCAACCCACAAAAAATTCATGGACATAACTGCTAAAATTAAAGAACTGGCACAAAAATATGAAATACCTCCCCAACTGCTGGAGGAAGCCAGGGCTTTAGAAGTAGAAAAAATTACTCTACAAAATCGGCGGCTATCACCTAAAATTGTCGAACTTATCGAAAAATATACCGACTCCTCACAATAAATAAACTCTATGACTTTGAGACTGAAACAAATTCGCTTAACTAATTGGAAATGTTATCCTAGTCAAAATATTACTTTTAACCTGCATCCCGACAGAAATATTCATATTATCTTCGGTAATAATGGCCACGGTAAAACTTCTCTGATGACAGGGATTTTATGGTGTCTCTATGGTGGAGATATTGTATCTAAAGAGACTTTGAAAACCTATTTTTATCGAGGTAAGGATGATTCTTCACCAGTAATAGAAATGCGGGTAGAATTAAATTTTACTAAAAACGAGAAAAATTACTTTATCAGTCGCACAGCGAAATTAAAAGTTAATGGTAGCACTTCTTATCCCAGCGTAGAGGAAGCATTATTTTATGAAGATGGAACCATAAAAGCAAGTAACTCTAGGGAATATATCGAAGCATTGCTTCCTAAATCTATTCGAGATTTTTTCTGTTTTGATGGCTTAAAAATTGAACAATATACCCAGATAACCCAAACTAAAGAAGCAAAAGAAGCAATTGAAAAAGTTTTGGCTATCCCAGAATTAAGAAATCTGCGCGATGATACAGAAAAAGCCTTACAAGAATTAGAAAAACGTTTAAATAAAGCAGAGGGAACCAGTCAGAAATTTACAGATAAGCTGCAACAATTGCGAGAATTAGAAGAAGAAATTGATCTGCAACAAGGTCAGCGTAAAAATGCTAAAGATGAGGAAAAAAATGCTCAAATTATCCATCATGATGCTCAAGAAAAAGCCGCTCAGATTGAAAGTTTGCGAGAAAAATTAGAGGAAATTCATAACTTAGAGAAAAGGCGTATCGGTTTACAAACTCAGTTAAATAACCTACAAAAGTCTATCGATTCTTGGTTAAAAAAAGCTGCGATACCTTTGCTGATTAACTTTGTGCAGGAAATGGCTGACGATTTGCAAGTTACTAGCTTAAAAAGCACTTATAAAACTAATTCTACAGCAGTTTTAAAAGCAATACTTGACGATGAAAGCTGTCTATGTGGTCGTTGTTTAGATCAAAATTCTCGTGACTTTATCCTGCAACAAATTGCCGAACTAGAGTCCTTAGAAGTGGACAACGCCACCAGAATAGAAAAAGACCAACTTAGAATTGATTTACAGGGAATTATCCGAGATAATGCCAAATTTAGCAACTATAGTCAATTGCTTTTACAAAGAGATCTTTTAGAAGAAGAAATCGAAGAAATTAATCAACATATTAAACAGCTAAAACAGGAAACCACGGGAATAAATCAAGAATCAGCTAATGATATTTGGCGAAAAGTTGGCGAATCTGGTAAAAATGTTGAGAGGATACAAGAAAAGATCGAACGCTTGCAAAAGGACATTGAAATCAAAGAAAAGCAATTAGAGAATTTACGCGAAGAAGTGGAAATTTTAGCTAGTGAAAATCAAACCACACTGATGTTATCTAATCAGGTTAAAATGGCCAGAGGTTTAAAAAATGCCACTAACGAATTAATCGAATGGCATATCGATAATTCCCAAAAAATGATTAATCAAGTAACCAGCGATCGCTATTTACAAATAACCAACAAACCAGAGGAATATAGAGGAGTAGAAATTACTCCCGAATACACTTTAGGAATCCGTACCATCACAGGAAAATTATTAAATCCCGATGTCTTAAGTGCGGGAGAAAAGGAAGCTTTAGCTTTTGCTTTTATCACTGGTTTAAATCAAATAACCGATAATTGTGTTCCCCTAATTATGGATACACCTTTTGGCAATTTAGATGAAGAACATCGAAAAAATATTATTAACTCTCTCCCTAACTTAAACTCCCAAGTGATTATTTTAGCCACGGATCGCGATCTACCCAGTCCACTTTTAAATCTGCTGCTTCCCTACACTACTGATATATTTAAAATACACCGTTTAGCTGCCAATGAAGATGCTTCCGTGATTGAAGTAATGGAGAGTTACTAATGCAGAGAATCGATCCCAGTTTGAAGATTTATGCCTCGGAAACTTCCAGAAATTATCTACAGGTACTAAAAGATAATAAAACCTTTGAGCGCATGGTAGATGCCTATTTATTCGCCGCTGCTTTTGCCATTAAACAAGACTTCAGTATCTACGGAACCACTCTGAGTAATCGACAAGATTTAATTAATATTAGTCAAATCGAGCCAGAAGTTATTTTAGCTTTAACCGCAGGAATTTATATTATCTGTAAAAAGAATTCTTATGCTCAACCCAGGGACGGTAAAGAAGTTTTAGATAAGATCTGTCAATACGCAGAAGTGGGATTAAGGGAATTAAAAGAACGCTGGCAAGGCAAAGTCAGCAATCAAATTCAAGCTGATATTGAGAGAATTATCAATAATCTCTAAAATTCTCCCTATCTAACTATCTTTTTTAGCGATAACGACAAATTAGACTCTTTCCACACTACCAAAAAAGACGGGTTCCACGCGAATAGCAACGATACTAGCTGGACGCAAAACCATATATTCCCCTTGGATATTTCTGATCGGAACATTGATAAAATCGAGGGAATCAGCTTTGGGAACTAATTCGTTACTGTACCACTTTTGAAATTCTTGAATAGTCAAAAATCGGACTTCCTCGCAATGTCCACTGCTTAAGAACAAATGTACTGCATATTCATCAGCTTTTCTACTCATTTTTTTAACTAATCAGATTGAATTTTTGTAATAAAGTTGCCATTAAAGGCGGAAAAGTGAGACGTAATTCGCTAATATCTGAGAAAATTAATTTTTGGTAGCTTGGCAGGTCAAAAGCTAGTTTACCCTTTAATTCTGCTCGATTCTGATAGGTTAGCAGAATTTGTCCGCCCTGTTTACAAGCGATCGCATAACCTAATTCTACACCCACTAGGGGACTGGGCAGTAATTCCGTTTCCTTTTGGCTAATCGCCGTAGCATCAGCAATAAATAATAAACTTTTGCGAATTTGGCGTAATTGACTATCACTCAATCTGGTGACATTACCCTCAGTTCGAGGCGTTTCTTCGATAGTTAAGGGCAAACGGGAGCGTTTATTGAGATTTTCGACGGTTTCGGTCAAAACTGTTTTTAAAGCGGTGCTAGAGTCCTTAAATTGGCTTTGGGAGCTAAAATAAATGACGGGATCCAGCCAAGTGCTGAGGTCTTGTTTAGTAAAGTAAATTTCTTGGGAAATCAGGTCAATATTCGAGATGACGTAACCGCCACTACCTTCGAGGTAAAATTCCACCCTTTCCCCTTCTAGATAGCGTTGGAACCAGACAGAACCCTGTATCGTCAGACTATCATCGAGAAAATCGGCTCTTAAACCCGATTTTAAGAGACTATTGCGACTTAAGCGCAAGTCGTGGGGACGTTTGACAACCTCGCGGATAGGTTCGTATTTGTCCAGATACCAAGCTTTCAGAGCGATGATGGCCATAGGTGTGGCGATTAAAGACACTCTCCTATTTTAGCAGTAAGCACCGATATCCTCTCCACATTCATCGGCCAGGTAAGAAAGAGCGCGAAATCTTAACATCATCAGGTTTTCGTAGAGGGGATTTAGCTTGCAAAGGGGCGGAATCTCTAGAATTGTCCAGCTAAATAGGGTAATTTTCCGGGCAAAGGGACATTGAGCCGGAATTAGGCGACAAATCCTGTGGGCTAGTTCAGGTGTATTGATGTCTAAACGATCGATTCGTTGCCGCAGGGGTTGCCATAAATCCCATTTTGGTTCTGGTGAAGGATTTTTCCGATTGCCTTTCGACCAAGGGGCGATCCAATTAGAGACAATTATTTTATTTGTGGTATAATCTGATACATCAGCATCGGCCATAGCTTTATCTTCAATTGATTGACTCATAAGGTTCTATCTAAGATTACGACAGGGCAAATACCGTTTCCCGAAAATCCCCTGGGACGTTCGGATAGTTGGCCGCTTTAACGATAACATCTCTGGGATAAAATTGCTCGTTAAGACTGCACAGGAACGCGGGGGCTACGGGGAGGAAATTTGAACTTTTGTACTGGTTTCCGATCTCCGAGTTATCACCTGACAGCTAATAGACAACAGACGACAATAAGATAACGTCATGAGTCAGTTTAACTAGATTAATCTCTAAGCTTCCCCCAAAGATATTGGCTCTGATTAAAGCTATTTCTAGGTTAGCAAAAACTCAGGTTTTTTCACCTCAGCATAGTACACTTTTTCTGGGTATAAAATATCACCCGCTTTTGTCAAAGATACGCAATCCAAGCTGTGGGGTGTGGAGTGTGGGAATTATGAATTATGAATTATGAATTATGAATTATGAATTGGATAGTTTTTTGCTGATAACTGATAACTGATAACTGATAACTGATAACTGATAACTGATAACTGATAACTGATTTACATTCTTTCCAAAACGGGGATTCCCAAGAGATATAAGCCTAATTTTAGGGTTCTTGCCGTTAAATCACACAAAACTAAACGAGAGTTTTTAATCGGTTCTGCTGCTTTCAGAACGGGACAATTCTCGTAGAAACGATTATACTTTTTACTGAGTTCATAAAGATAATCGCATAAACGATTGGGTAATAAATCCTCTTCCACGGCACTAATTACTTCTGGCAGTTGCAGTAATTGTTTAGCCAGAATTAATTCGCTTTCATCCTTGAGAATTAGCGGTGAATTGGCACTTAAATCCTGAAAATTAATACCACCTTCGCGACTGATACTCTGGACCCTAGCGTAAGCGTACAGCATATAGGGGGCGGTGTTGCCTTGTAGATTGAGCATTTTTTCGTAACTAAAAACGTAGTTACTATTGCGATTTTGGCTAAGATCGGCGTATTTAACGGCACTTAAACCGACAGTTTCAGCAGTATTAGCGATAAAATCGCCAGTTTCTTCTCTTTCCTCGCTTGCTAGTCTTTTTTCTAAGTCAGCTAGGCAACAGGCGATCGCTTGATCAAGTAATTCTTGTAATTTTACCGTCTCCCCGGAACGAGTTTTTAATTTTTTCCCATCTTCCCCTAAAACTAACCCAAAAGCGACGTGAACTACTGCTACATTATCGGGTAAAAATCCCGCTTTTTTAGCCACCTGAAATATTTGTGCAAAATGGTTAGCTTGTCCAGCATCAGTAACATAAATTATTCTTTCGGCCTTATCTTGACGCACTCGATAACAAATTGCCGCTAAATCGGTGGTAGCGTAATTATAACCGCCGTCGGATTTCTTGACAATTAGGGGCAGAGGATCCCCCTCTTTGTTGGTAAAACCATCGAGAAAGACGCATAAAGCGCCATTGTCTTCTATTAGCAATCCCTGTTGCTCTAATTCTCTGATTACTGCCTCAAGGTAGGGATTATAAAAAGATTCCCCCCTTTCCGTCAGTTTTATATCGAGAATATCATAGATTTTCTGAAATTCCCGTCGTGATTGTTGACAAAGTAACTGCCATGCTTGACGACTTTCAGGATCACCCGACTGTAATTTTACTACGGCTTGACGGGCAGTTTCTTTAAAGTTTTCGTCTTCATCAAAACGAATTTTAGCCTTTTTATAAAAGCTAACTAAATCCCCTAAATCAAGAGCATCTGCTTGGGTTAAAGCGCTAGGATAAGCTTCTTGTAGATAGGTGATTAACATCCCGAATTGAGTACCCCAATCCCCGACGTGATTAAGACGAATTACTTGATGATGACGAAATTCTAAAATCCGAGCGATACAATCACCAATTATAGTCGATCGCAAGTGACCGACGTGCATTTCTTTGGCAATATTGGGACTGGAAAAATCGACAATAATTTTTTGACTGGGGTTAGCGGTGGCAACTCCTAAACGGTTGTCAGTAATTAGGTCTTTTAATTGGGTTTCTAGATAGCCTGGTTTAAGGGTAAGATTGATAAAACCGGGTCCAGCAATTTCGGGGGTTTGACTGAGATCATCTATCTCTAGATTTTTTAGTAAAGTTGCCGCTACTTCCCGGGGTTTTTGTTTTAATTCTTTGGCTAAAGAGAGGGAAATATTACATTGATAATCGCCAAAACGGGGGTTACTAGCGGCTACAATTAGAGGATCGGTAGCGGCGAATTTTTCCCCAAAGGATTTAACTAGGGATTGGGAAAAACGCTCTTTTATTTGTTGGATAATGGCAGTCATAGAGAGAATTTAGCAGTTAGGGATTAGACAAAAATTGAGAAGGAATCAATTAGCTTTCTAGCAGTAACTAGATTGTGGGTTGAATTAGCTACTAAAGAGACCGATTGATCCTATTCTTTCAAGACTTTTTTGATGATATTTTGTGGTGTATTCATTATAGTTTCGAGCCAACGAGATTAACAATCCAGATAACTTGGGTTATTGACCGTCTTACTTTATCATAATCTGAAGGCGAATCCAATGCAGCTGGCTGCTGGGAAACATTTGCTTTAATATAGTAAGTAAGCTTTACCAATAGTACAACCATGTTAGCCAGTTATATTGATCAAGCGATGGCATTAGCTCGATACGAAATCATCGAAGAAGATGGCACTTATTGGGGTGAAATTCCACCCCTTCAGGGAGTTTGGGCAAATCACGCCAATCTAGAAGATTGCCGGCAAGAATTGCGCGAAGCTTTAAGCGATTGGATTGCTTTACGTCTGTGTTTAGGTTTGCCGATTCCAGTGTTAGCAGGAATAGATCTTAATGTTCTTCCTCAACCCATGTCTTCAATTTAAGATATGCCTAAATTAACCGCCGTATCATGGCTTAATCTAGTTCAAAGATTACGAGAACTTGGGTTTGAAGGTCCCTACGCCGGGGGTAAACACCCTCAAATGCGTCGGGATAATTTAACGATAATTATCCCCAATCCCCATCAAGGTGAAATAGGGGTAGGACTGTTAAAACGCATTCTCAATCAAGCGGGTATTACCAGAGAAGAATGGCTGGGAAAATAGCAGAGAAAACACCGTATTTAACCTAAGTAGTCATGCAAAATAAATTTCCTAGTGAAGACAGGCAAGAGGCAATAGGCAAGAGGCAAAAGCTTTATCGAAATGTGTAATTAATTTTGCTTAGGTACTTACTGCTTAACCAATAAAACCACGGCATAAACTGCGATACCTTCTTCTCGTCCCACCGGTCCCAATTGTTCGTTAGTAGTGGCTTTAATTCCCACTTGTTCCGGATTAATATTAAGAGTTGCTGCTAACTTTGTTCGCATCGCATTAAGGTGGGGTTTCATTTTCGGTTTTTCGGCAACAATTACCGAATCAATATTATTAATCTGCCAACCTTTATCGATAATTAATTGATTAACTTGTTCTAATAATTTTAAACTATTCGCTCCTTGCCATTGTGGGTCTGTGGGGGGAAAATAATGACCGATATCGCCTAAACTAAGCGCCCCCAGCATGGCATCCATGATAGCATGGGTTAAGACATCGGCATCACTGTGACCCAATAAACCGACAGTATGGGCAATTTCTACTCCTCCTAAAATTAAAGGTCTTCCTGTTACCAATCGGTGGATATCATAGCCGTTACCAATACGAATATTCATAAAGTAGTACCCTTGCAGTTATATTAATTATCTTATCGTAAAAGGGAAGGAGAAACGGAGAAATATTTATTTGTTTTTAATGGGTACATCTTATTTTTGTCAATCTACTAAGTTAGTATTTTTAAAGGGAAACTCTCTGCTAAAGTCTGGCGTTACTTTCGATTTTTTCCCTCAATCCAAGCTTTTGGGGGGTAGAACCCCCCAAACCCCAGAGCGCATTAGTTTTTCGGTGGGATGCTTACAGGCAGCCGCTGATATATCTGTAATAATTTAAGAGTCACTGATAATTGCTGATTGTCGGTGTTTCTGCAAATGTGAGATGCACCCAAATTGCGGTAGAATTTTCTTGGGGATAATCTCCTAACTCCTGACTATCCACTGCCGATTCCCGCAAAGGATAGCCATCTATTCTATCAGATTGAGAAGATATTACTTATGATAACACTTGTGACTATATTTTTCACTGCCTTGCTGGCAGTTACGGATTTTACTTACCAAATTTTGATTCATTTTCCCATACAAATCCTCAATTCTTTGGGGTCGTTGCTGTCCTATGGAGTAATCGGACTGATAATTTTAGTCCTAGTGTGGATTGTGGGTGACTGATTTCTCAGGGAAAAAAAAATGAGAGAATCAGCCTTAGCCAATTCTCCCCAATTTAAACAAACTTTTAGTTTTTACTATTCACTAGCCACTGCTTGGGGTTGTCCTTGCGGTTGGAATTGGAACAGGGAATAAACCACGTTACGACGGATATCAATCATCATTTCTAAAAACATCTCGTAGCCTTCCTGTTTATACTCAATTAGGGGGTCTTTTTGACCATAACCGCGTAAACCAATTGACTCGCGTAAAGCTTCCATAGCTTGCAGGTGTTCACGCCATAACATATCGATTTGTTGCAGGATAAAATAACGTTCGGCATCACGCATTAAACCAGGACGAATACTATCCACTTGATGTTCTTTAATTTCGTAGGCTTTGCGAACTTCTTCGTGTAGGAACATCTTGATATCATTAACACTCATATCCTCGATATCCTTAGCGGTAGTATCTGCCAAGAGATGGACGAATTCCTGAGATTTACTAATCAGTTTTTCTAAATCCCATTCTTCCGCCGGCAGTTCGGGATTCACATAAGCCGTGACGATTTCATCCATGGTTTTTTCGGCGTATTGCAGCACCTGTTCTTTTAAGTCCATCCCCTCCAAAACCCGACGACGTTCGGCATAAATAGCACGCCGTTGATTATTCATCACCTCGTCGTATTCAAACACCTGTTTCCGGGCATCATAATAGAAGGTTTCCACTTTTCTTTGCGCTCCTTCCAGGGAACGAGTTAACATTCCCGATTCAATGGGCATATCTTCTTCTACCCGGAAGGCATCCATTAAACCCGCCACACGGTCGCCCCCAAAAATCCGCAATAAATTGTCTTCTAGGCTTAAAAAGAAGCGTGTGGAACCGGGGTCGCCCTGTCTGCCCGCCCGGCCTCGCAATTGGTTGTCAATACGGCGGGATTCGTGGCGTTCCGTCCCGATAACGTGCAGTCCGCCCCTTTCTACTACCTCATCGTGTTCTTTACCTGTGTAATCTTCATAACTTTTGCGAATTAATTTATAGACTTCGCGTAACTTTTGAATAACCGGGTCATCCGTGGGGGCTTTTTCGGCCGCGATGGCGATTTTTTCTTCCACTTCTAATTCTGGTAAACTTTGAGTTCCGTGGGTATCAACGGCAAATTTAACCGCTTCTTTCAGGGTATTTTCTACCTCTTTCGGTAACTCGGTGGGAAAAATTTCTGCTGAGGCACGCCAGTTTTTTTTCTTTTTATCCGGGGCGAATCCTTGCGGGCGATTGCGTTCTCCTAAACTGGGTAAACTAAAGGCCAGATTGTCATCTTCGGGCATAACTAATTTCGGCATTAAATACTCGCGAATTTTCAATCGGGCCATATAATCGGAGTTACCACCGAGGATGATATCGGTTCCTCGTCCTGCCATATTCGTAGCAATAGTTACGGCTCCGGCCCGGCCTGCTTGGGCGACGATTTCCGATTCCCTTTCCACGTTTTCCGGACGAGCATTAAGCAAGTTATGGGGAATCTTTCTTCCCTGTAATAACAGCGAAAGCACTTCTGATTTTTCCACACTGGTGGTACCAACTAAAACCGGGCGACCCTGTTCGTGCATTTGTTGACATTCTTCGGCGACGGCGTTCCATTTTGCCTGTTCATTTTTATAGACCACATCGGCTAAATCTTGCCGACGAGAAACGCGGTTAGTGGGAATAATTGTTACTTGCAGGTTATAGACTTTTTCTAGTTCCGTTTCTTCGGTTTTGGCCGTCCCGGTCATGCCGGATAATTTCGGATAGAGTAGAAAAAAGTTTTGATAGGTAATCGTGGCTAAGGTTTGGGTTTCCTGTTGAATTTCTACCCCTTCCTTAGCTTCCACTGCCTGATGTAAACCATCACCCCAACGTCGGCCTGGTAATACCCGTCCGGTGAACTCATCAACAATAACAATTTCACCACTGCGGACGATATAGTTAACGTCTTTTTTCTGGAGTTCTTTGGCACGAATAGCGTTAGAAATATAGTGCGCCCAGGGATTTTCTTGGTCGTATAAATCGGTGACTTCTAATAGTTCTTCCGCTTTTTTAAAGCCTTCATCGGTCATTAAAACGTTACGGTCTTTTTCGTTAACTTCGTAGTCTCCCGGTCCGTCTTCTACTTCTTGGCGCACTAATTTATTGGCGATTTCGGCGGCGAGAATATATTTTTCTGTAGGCCGATCAATCGCTCCTGATATAATTAATGGAGTTCTCGCCTCATCAATAAGAATGGAGTCCACTTCGTCGATAACGCAGTAGTTAAAGGGTCTTTGGACAACTTCCCCCATCACTGTGGCCATGTTATCGCGCAGATAATCAAAGCCGAGTTCGCTGTTAGTAGTGTAGGTGATGTCACAGGCATAATTTTTCTTTCTTTCTTCTGGACTCATGCCGGCTTGAATTAGTCCCACACTTAACCCTAAAAAGCGATGTACCTGCCCCATCCATTCCGCGTCACGACGGGCGAGATAATCGTTAACGGTGACGACGTGAACCCCTTTTCCGGTCAATCCATTCAAATAAGCGGGGAGAGTGGCAACCAGGGTTTTTCCTTCCCCGGTTTTCATCTCGGCGATTTGTCCTTTGTTCAGTACCATTCCCCCCAATAACTGCACGTCAAAGTGACGCATCCCTAAGACTCGGATTCCCGCTTCCCGGACAATGGCGAAAGCTTCGGGGAGGATTTCCTCGAGAATATCCTCTCTTTCGTCATAATTTCTGGCTTTGTCCAATCTTTCCTTAAATTCGCTGGTTTTGCCCCTTAATTCCTCATCGGACAGGTTTTTAATATCCTCTTCCAGCAGGTTGATTTCGGTGACGAGGGGCTG
This sequence comes from Microcystis aeruginosa Ma_MB_S_20031200_S102, assembly GCA_007095845.1. GTDB lineage: Bacteria > Cyanobacteriota > Cyanobacteriia > Cyanobacteriales > Microcystaceae > Microcystis > Microcystis aeruginosa_D. The sequence goes on along the minus strand of SFBI01000067.1, from coordinate 56,759 downwards.
AAATTTTTTAATTTTGCGGGCGTTGGGGTCTCCGAGTAGGGCTTTTAACATAGCAGTTTTTATTCTCTCGCTTCGATTGGCTCTTGGTCTGTGGTGTTAACAATTGTATCACTCTGGTTGGGAGTGGAGAATCATTTATCGGTGAAAAGGGACTCTTGCCAGTGGGCAAAAATTAAGTTAGAGATGGTATCTTAGAGATAAGAATATACTGATCTACTTTGATTCCCTAAAACCTTAAAAAACTTAGTATTGCCGACAAAGGAGGGTGAAACCATGACAGAAAGCCTTACCATGGCAGCCCTCTACGGGAAACTCTCAGAAATCGGACTTAAAAAAAATTATGTCCGAAAAAATGGCTTGCCCAGTTGGTGGGATGAGGAACTCAATGATAAACCCGTTGCGGTCCTAGAAGGAGCAGGTTATATCGCCAAAAACCTCAATCTTGACCTCTCATCCTTATTAACCCCTCAAGAAAAGGTCAAATTTAATCGACCTCCCCATACTAAATTTAAACAGCACAATAGCCAGAATAACCAACATCCCTATCTAGCGCAAGCTTTAGCGAGTCGGTTTGCTGAGTTAATTTCCTTCGGGGTTGAAGTTAATTATACCCCTTTATCTAAGGATGCTAAAACCATCAGAGAAGACATCTTAAGTCAACAGCCAAAGGTTGACTTGACCTCTCTTTTAGACTATTGTTGGTCTCAGGGAATAGCGGTGGGATACTTTGATCATTTTCCTAAAAATACTAAGAAATTTGCTGGGTTAATTCAATGGCATTCTACTTGTCCTGTAATTATTCTTAGTTCAAAATATCAACAGTCGGCAAAACTCGCTTTTAACTTAGCGCACGAATTAGGACATTTAGCATTAGCACATCTAAAAGATGGGGTATTAGTTGATGAAGACATTAAATTTGATAATGATAGCGAAGAAAAAGAAGCTAATCAATTTGCCACTGAATTACTCTTAGGTGATTGTGATAACTGCCTTGGGGATAGGAAATTCCAAAAGGCTGAACAATTCAGTAAATATGTTCAAGAACATTTTATCTCTCATCATCCCGATATTGATATAGGTGCAATTATTCTGAACTATGGATGGCATAACAGGCGCTACTTTGCTTTAGCCATGGCTACTTTAAAAGTATTAGAACCCAACCCAAATGGCAATAAGATTATTAATGAATATTTGGCTAATAAGTTAGACTGGGATAAATTTGATGACGAAACCTACGAGTATCTAGAAAAAGTGTTAGGAGTTTAACCTTGACTGATTCTCTTTATTGTTTGGATAATGACATTATCCTAAAATTGTCCACCTGTGGCTTATTTGAGAAAACCCTCAATACCTTTGGAGTTGAGATTAATCAAGTTAAAATTCTTGAGACATTTCAATATAAATTTAAAAGGCAAGCGCAACAAAAAAGGAAGAGAAACCCTGTTAAATATAACCTAGAATACGCTTTATCTGTCGCTGAAACCTGCGATAAAATATCAATCTAGGGTTTGCTGAAAAAGTACGGGCGAAGCATTCGGATAGAAAATCTCCGGTTTCACCGATAGGTTATTGCCCGAATGCTTCGCCACTACAGGACGCGGGCCGATGAAAACGCAAGGTTTTGAAGCACGATTCTCTCAAAATCTTGCACCTGTACTGATTATTTATTCTCCCTTTTGCCTCTCCCAATATGTAGCCTATACTCAACGTATTTAGTATTAATCTTCTCTCACCGGTGGCTTAACTAAAGGGAAAACCACCATATTTATTGATAATTATATCTATAGTTTCCATAATTGCGATCGATTCTCCCAAAATGGAGATAATTTGTTGATAATGTTCTAGGTCATCGTAGCTAAGGTGGCGACCTTTACGGTCTTTTAGCCACTTCTGACACACTTGATAACCGCCGATATAAAAGTTCCAAATTTGGGGCGGAATCCCCGCAAAATACTGGTCAGAATTAATCGAAATTTGTTGTTTACTTTCATTATATTTCACCTGTTCGACTAGATTAGAACCCGCCACAGGATAGCTACTAATTTCTTTTCCCGTCCCTTTCATCAGGTGTAACTGCACTAATCTGTCACCTTTTTTGACTAATTCCCAGAATAATTCTTGATTACTGGTGAGAGGAACACGAGGAAAGTCTATTTTTAAAAATTCGGCGTAACGTTGGCGATATTGGGGAGAGTGAAAGACGGCATAGATATAGTTAAAAATGTCTTCCGGTCCAAAGGTTTTCTTTTCGTCTCCTTTGCCATCACTGATAAATTCTAATTCAAGTTTTGCCGAAAGTTCCTTAATAAATTCTGGCGCTAGATTGGGACGGCGAGACATTCCCATGTCTTTCTCTGCCTGAGTTTCAGGATAACAATATAATGGCATAGTGTATCCTCTTTCTCTACTTTTGTTTGAAACATAGGAATCGTCTGTAAGCTGATTAGTAATTAAAATATGTTGCCAAGTTTCACTGACTATTTGTCTGCATATATGAAATGCTAAATTATTTTCTTTTAGGTGACGCATAGTATCAATTCTTGCTCTACAGTGAAACCCACCTGAATTACCTGTATAATAGGTATATCTTTGATCAAAAGGTCTATATGAAATGGGTAAAAGGTTATCTTTAGATAAATTTGATTGCTTAATATCTTTCTGGGCTAAATCTATCTTCCAATCTTGAGAATCTTTACCTAAATTATACTTAATTCTAGCTTCTTCTGGACTGAGATTGACAAAATCATTGATTATATCCCAAATTTCTTTTTCACTCCATTGAATAGTTAAACTATCTCTAGCTGTGACGATACCAACACTATTAACTGGCATAATTTCAGTAATTTTACAAAATTGATCGTATTCCGACCGCAGATTAATATTCTGAGGTTTAAATAGATAAAAAGGAGAATCAGGTTGTAATTCTTGCCAAGAAGTAGAATAAAGATCATTTTCCTCTAACCAGTGATACTTACCACCGACAATAACTTGATTCTCAATCATCTCTCTTTTACCCCATAAATCAGCATGATAAACTTTAGCTAAATTTGAACAACCATTGTGATATTTAATAAAAATACCAATAGCTACACCTTGCTGAATATCAAACACATTTTGATCCGGTGAACCATCGGGACAAACTTCTTTTTTCTTACTGTTGCCGTGTAAATCGAGGATATAAATATCATCAAAAGTTTTTAATAAACTTTGACGCATTCCCCGAAAAGTTGGGTTATCCAAATAACCATGATTAGTAACAAAAGCTAAAATTCCATAACCAGTTTTCTCGATGCGCCATTGACTAAAGCGAATAAATTTGACATAATCATCATTTAACCATTTGGGATTTTTTTCGCCTAAAGGTTGCTCATCTACTTCAAAATAACTAGCAGTTTTTTCTCCAGAAATAATATCTTTTCCCTTCAATAATTCCTTAATCCAGTCTCCTGTATTTACGGAATGTCCAGAGTAGGGAGGATTACCAATAATCACCATAACAGGATGTTCTTGCTTAACACCTTGCGCTGACTCTGCTTCATCGCGAATACGATTTAAAAAACCATCAGCAGGGGGAATTTGAAAAGCTTCCTGTAGGGTGTTAGTGAGATAGATTCCCAAGCGTTCATCAGCACTAAAATCATAGCCTAATTCCTGAAGTTGTAAACCTAATTTCATGTGTGCCACGGTGTAGGGAGCCATCAGTAACTCAAACCCAAAGAGACGGGGTAATAAATGTTTACTAACATAACTAGACCACATCCCTTTCTGTTGACGAAAACTATCATAGATATGGTCGATAACAGAGTGTAAAAAAGTGCCAGTTCCCACAGCAGGATCGAGGATTAAAACTTGGTGTACTTCCTGAGTTTCTTGGCTATTATTAGGATGCTTAATTGTAATTTTTTTGGCATCGGCCAAACCTTTAGGAATCTGAAATTTATTTTTTAGAATATAGTCCACACTGCGAACCATGTAAGAAACCACGGGTTCAGGGGTATAATAAACCCCCCTAGACTCACGCATTTTACTATCGTATTCTGCTAAAAAAGTCTCATAAAAGTGAACCACAGGATCCTGTTTGCGCGTGCGTTTTCCAAAGCTGCCGAGAATCCCCTCCATGTCCGTTTGTTGTAAAATAGTCGCTAGAGTATCTACGGCCCAAGTAATCCGCTCATCTAATTCTGTACCAGCAATTTGATGAAAAATTCCCCGCAAAAAAGGGTTAGTTTTCGGTAGTCGAAATGCTGCCGTTTCCCTGGAAAAAGAATTTATTTGATCCGTATTACAGCGTGCTGCGAATAAACCATAACAAATTGTTTGTGCGTACATATCCGCAAACTGCGCTTCATTGAGATCACTAATTAAAACTCGTTGAAAAGATTGCAATTGTTGCCGCAACATTCCCCCGCAATCTTGATCTTTTAAAGCTTGGCCGATTGCATCTCGAATTAACTGCGCTAAAGCGGCCATTTTTTTCGCTAATTCTCGCGGTGTTGTTATCTGAATAACTTTTGAGAGGAAAAATTGACAGAACAGTTGTTCTACTTGTGAAATACCCTGGGAATCAGGTTTAATTTGCTTTTTTTGATTAAGAGTTGCCACGGACGCTGATAGACGCAATTCTCCCGATACATACCAACGAAATTCTAAATGATCGGTGATAATTAAATTACCCAAAGCCTGTAAATAACGTTTGATTTGGGGAGTATTTTCAACCTTTTTCAGAGAAGTGCCGATATCTTTTGCTTCCAGATGGCCAATTTCTACCATACCCTGATTAATCACAAAATCCGGAGCGCCACAAGCAATCCTTTTCGGTTCATTGAGAGCTTGTAGGTTATTATTTAGGGATTCAATTAATTTTTTTAAAGCAGGACGATAACTGTGTTCTGTGGCGTTACCCTGTTGATAAATTCCCGCGATTTCCTCTAGATATTTTGGCAGTGAGTTACTCATTATCGTTGCGACATACAAACGTTCTCCTATAGATAAAATATAACCTCATTTGGCTCTAATGTCTCCTGAGATGCGCTCATCCTACTTTATGGGTGTATCTGACATTTGCAGAAATACCGACAATCAGCAATTATCAGTGATTCTTAAATTATCAAAGATATATCAGCAGCTGCCTGTAAGCATCCCACCGAAAAACTAATGCGCTCCGGGGTTTGGGGGGTAGAACCCCCCCCAAAGCTTGGATTGACTAATAAAATCGGAAGTAATGCCCGATTTTATCAAAGAGTTTCCCCGTAAAAATCCCAATTGGTAGATTTACAAAAATGAGATGTACCCAAGGAGTGGAACGAACCACAAAGACACAAAGGACACAAAGATTGATCGCTTCTATATAAGTTAAACTGGTCGCAACGCGCTCGCTACGCGAGATCACACAAAGAATAAGAGAGCCAAAATTACAAGAAGCTAACCTACAATGGAAAAGAGTTTGGTGGTCGGAAGGCAACCCCTATTGTTATCCCCTAGATTGACGATAATAAATTTTGGGCAGTAATTTGTCCTGAAAAAAAGCTCGTGTTCAACACGAGCTAAATTAACTAACTTCAAGGACTAACTAACCACCGACCTTAACTACCGGTTTAAAACTAGGAACAACCAGTTCACTATCCTGTTTAGTCAGCTTATTGTATAACCGTTCCGTATTGGGGAAATTAGCGGCCGGTAGAGTTGGAAAACGACGATAGGGAACCGTATCTTCACCAAATAATTGTAGGTATTCCATGCTATTAACCATGGCACCAATAAAGGCCTTTAATCCCTGAGTTGCCAGAATTTGGTTATATTTCTGGATTTCCTTTTGATTCAAGGGAGCGCGACCTAAGAAGTGCTTAGTTCCCAATTCAATTACTTTCGTATTCGGATAGGGAGCATAGAATTCTTTCAGGTAAAGATCCGAACCACCTAAACCCTCAATAAACTCTTTCACCGTGATCTCAGCATTGCTTAATTTACTCTCTAAAGCGGTAAATTCGGCATTGATGATATAGGGTTCGAGATCCCGTTCAAAAATCTGACGATAGGCAGCACGAACAGTATTTTGTACGGCAACTTTATCCAGATTAGTTAACAGTTTAAAGACCTTAGTTTGTTCCCGTTGAACCGTGACACCTTGACCGACACGAGATTGAATATCCGGTTCAGTGCGAATCGAGACCGAAGGTGTACCCAATTCAATAAAGCGCGGGGTTTCCTCTTTATCAACTCTTTGGCCGATATCTTCCCGGAGATTACCCAAACGCACCATCCGTAACTGCATCCCTTGGGGAGTTAGATAGCGCTCGTAGGGAACCGTATCTTCGCCAAAAGCTTCTGTATATTCAGGACTATCGATCAGAGCATCGATTAAAGCATAGAAGCCTTTTTTCGAGCAGATATCGAAGTATTGATTCATTTCCTGACGACCGTAGGTAGGACGACCGAGCAGACGACGGTGAATATATTCGATCGCTTTCACCACATAGAGAGGAGTCCAGTAGATTTTCCGGAAAGTCTCGGATTTAGCTAGGGTTTTGATAAACTCGCGTAGAGTAATATCGCCATTTTCTAACTTAATCTCGGCCACGGATAAACGCTGACCTTCGTAGGGCATTCGACCGAAAACCTGACGATAAGCCGCTAAAATCACTCTTTGGGTGGAACTTTCGCCAAATTTAACGCTTACCCCATTGCTAGAACCGGGTAACTCGTTATTGAGACGGAAAACTTTCGGTCCGAGAGTACCGGGGAATTCACCTCGGGCGCCGGGGTTGCTATTTTGGTTATTAGTGGCCGGTCCGCGGTGGATGAGGATACGTTTGGTATCCTTACTGAAGGGAGCGGGACTAGAACTAGGTTCGCGGGTTTCTTTCGGGAAAATTGCCCCAAATTGGATTTCTAGGGGGTCATTTCCGGAACCATAAACGTGCTGATCCGGTAAGGGGCGATCGTATTTAGCAAAGGTGGTGATAAATTGGGGAACTTTGCGGAAAGGTGCGCTGTAGTTAAACAGGTCGATCTGCATCCCCCAGTTACGACATTCCTGTGCTTCTGCACCCAAACCCCGGAGATAGGGAACGGTTTCTTCGCCGAAATAGTCGGAATACTCCTGAGAATCGACTAAAGCATCGATTAACGCCCCTAAACCGCCGCTAGAGACGATCGAGAAGTATTTCTGCACTTCTTCCCGGGAGGAAGGCCCGCGACCGAGGAAATGACGGAAAGCTAATTCCAGGGCGCGACTATTGATAAAAGGTTCAAAGAACTGTTTACGATAGAGAGGCGATTTACCGAGACGACGGACAAATTCTTTCATCGAGATGTCGCCGTTTTTCACCTTCGATTCTAGGTCAGAAATGGACTGACTATAGGCTCGGGTGATGTCCCGTTCAAAAATTTGTCTGTAGGCTGCCTTGATAATCGAAGATTTTTCCGACTCCGATAAACCGGTTTTCATGACAAACTTTTGTCGTTTTTCAGCCCCATTGTAGTAGCTTTGGGGAAGACTTAAACCCTGTTGGTCACTACTGGGACGCTGACGCAGTTTATTAGAGGGGGTGGGGGCTTTTAATTCCCCTAGTAGGATATTGAAATAGTCACTGATTAAAGTGACCGCATCCTTGTCTCTTTGGAAATACTCGATCGAAGCGGCCCGCATTTCCTGTAGGGCCACGATGGTGGCATCAATAGAACAGGCATTTTCGAGAACTTCCCTTAAACCGCGGGTATTAACGATCAGGATACTGGTATCACCGGCCACGATCGCGTATGTAATATAACGCAGGAACCAGGATAAATCCCGGAGGGACTTCTGCATATTGCTCGGACCGTAACGAGAGACGTTAATCGGTCGGAATCCGGGGGGAATCGGGCCGCTAGAGGCGAAAATCCCTTTTAAACCACCGAGGAAGCCACCACCGCCACCAGAACCGCTTTCAGCGTAGGTAACGGTTCCTAATTTCATCCCTTCCTGGACGTTGATTACTTTACCCGCACCCACCAGGGCCAATTCTTCCACGGGGGGTTTTTCTAGGTAGGCCATGGGTGAACCACCGGTAAAAATCCGGTTAGCTGCCCGCGAGACGATCAGATCGGAGTTCCGGGTGAGCGTTTGGGCAATATCTAAACGCTTGCTCCCCGATTGGAAGTAGGCGATCAGTTCGTTGAGTTCGGGTTTATCGAGAAAGCGGTCTTGTTGTTCTGCTTGGGTAATGGCAGATACTGGGACGGTTTGATAGAGTTGGGGACGCGCTAAGGAGCTGCCACCGCTTGCCTTAAGACTCATTGGATTTTAACTATCTCCCTTGACGATGTGCTGAGTTCTCCAATCGTGGAGGCGATCGGTCTTAAAACCAGATGTTTAAAAAATTAATCAGCATCTAGATTAAAACTTTTTGCGCTTCCTGAGATAGTTTATTAAGAATTGTATAGATTTTTTTCGCTCAAGTGGCCGATTGGTCTATTCTGACACCCCACCGGTATGGGAGGCTAACCAGTCCAAATAGGTCTGAGAACCCGCCACAATCGGTAAAGCGATGATTTCTGGGACGGCATAGCTATGAAGTTCCTGTATCTTCTCCGATAACTGCTCAAACTGCTTTAAATCGGTTTTGATTACTAATTGCCATTCGCTCTCGTTTTCAATCTGTCCTTGCCAACGATAAATGGAACGCATCGGGTAAATACTGACACAAGCGGCCAGGCGATCGTTAAGTAAGGCGATCGCTAAGTTTTCCGCTGCCGTTTCGCTGGCCGTTGTCACCAGCACCACTCCAAAACCTGTTAATTTTTCAGTCATAAGTAGTCGTGCAAAATAAATTTCCTAGTGAAGATAGGCACTAATGCAATAGGCAACAGGCAAAAGGAGGAATAGATAATCAGTCTTTAATAACCGGATTTAGTATGATAACCGATAACTGATCACTGAATTTAGGTGATCACTTTTTCTAAAGCGGCCAGATCGGGAATACACAGAGATTCCTGCTCTCGTTGAATCAGGCCTTTTTTCTGCAATTTAGTCAAGGAGCGGGTTACAGTTTCCCGGGCCAAGCCACTAATACCACTCAATTCCCGGTGAGGTAAATTAGGAATTATCGTACCCTGGCTGTTTTTTTGTCCTTGACCTTCGGCCAAAAAGAGCAAAGTATCAGCGACTCTGGAGAGACTATCGGCCTCGCGCAAACGTAAACGCCGGTTAAGTTGACGTAAACGCTTGGCCATCAATTGAGCAAGACGAATTCCCGCTAAAGGTTCCGATTTGAGCAGATTAACAAAATCTTGGGCGGGAATACTGCTAATTGTAGCCGCAGTTAGGGTGATAGCATCAGTAGAGCGGGGAGATTCTTCTAAAGCGGCCATTTCTCCCACTATTTCCCCTTTACCGACGATATTTAGGGTAACTTCTTTGCCTTCCATATTGTAAGTACGAATTTTCACCCAACCATCCAAAATAAAGTAAACCGAACCTCCCCAATCATTTTCTAATAAAATCGCCCGATTAGCAGGATGGTTAAGGGTCACAGCATGAGCAGTAACTTTATTGAGGGTTTCAGGCGATAACCCCACCAATAAAGTGGCAGTATCCAATAATTTTTGAATCTCTGCTGATTTTTCCGCAGGATAGCGTTTTTCTTCCATGGTTTAATACTTAAATTTTGTTCGTTTTAGGCGGGTGATTCTACAATATACAGTTGTGGGTATTTTTATTTATCTATCCAGTGACCAATAAACAGGATTTTTCCTCCCTACTAACCGAGATCGATCGGATTCTTTCTGGGGTGATTTCATCTCTAGTTCACCCGCAGGAAGTTACTTCCGAGACAATTATCGCCACTCGTCAACATTTAGAATCGGCCAGAGTGATGCTTTCTCCCTTATTATTGCCTGATCAAACCCCGGAAGTTGCCCGTTGGTCTCTGGGAATGGAGGTACAACCACCAGGGGTAAAAATTGTCTTTTTTCGGGAAAGCCAAGGATTAATCGATTTGTATCCTCTTTCTTGGAGTCTGGCAACGGGAACAAGCGATCGCTTACCCTGCTCCCAGGTGGACGAATATCTAATTAGTTGGCTATCTAATCGGGATTTTAGCGCCGATTCTTGGCTCTGGGAAGCCCTAGAACGATTAGAATCTATTGTTATCAGTGATGACGGGGAAACCTGCACGGATGACCTAAAAAAAGCCCTTCTCAGAGCGCAACTAATACCCCCCGATCGCCTCTCTAGTATAGAAACAGCGATCGCTACTGCTCTGGCCTATATTCCCACTAGCAGCCAACCCCAACCCCAAACCCTACTGGTGATCGAAGGGAAACGAGAAATCACCACTTTAGCAATAGTGGAAGTCCCACCGCAAACTTGCTCTTTATCCCGTCAAGCGATCGCTATGAGTCATTTTAACTACGGGGAAAACACCTACGAACAGGCCATACTCTCTCAGTTAATTTATCCTCTCTGGCGTTCTTTTTTGCCTCTTTCCCTTTCCGATCTCACCGATACTAATCCCTTAAAAAAATCTTTACTGGCAGCCGCCAAATTAACTAAATTAATCCTGCAAGAAGAAAGCGAATTTACTTCCTCTCTAGCTGGTCATACTTGGACGGTCAGTCGCAGCGATCTCAGTAGGAAGATAATATTACCATATCTAGATAATTTAAAACAAAAAGTTAATGATTTGTTAGAAAAACAGCAAAAAAGTCTTGAAGATATCGATCGAATAATTTTTAGCGGTAATTTTTTCTTAACTATTTGGCCCTATTTTCTAACAGAAATACAGCAAGAATTTGCTGATTGTAATCTAGAGTCCCCCAGTCTTGCTCCCCTCGACTTAGCTCAGGGCAAGCTGAGCCAAGTCGAAGGGCAAGAAAACTTCTCACCAGCAATCTTAGGTTTAGGTCGTCTCTGCTTATTTTCTGCTCTTAGAGGTGAGAAGGTCAATAATGCTAAAAAAAATCAACCTCAGCAGTAAAACTCAGATACTGGGTAATGATTTGGTAGTAGTGGCGTAGCCCTCTTGCTTATCTGAGCGTTCGACAAAAGCTCACGCCGAAGTTTCACGCCGAAGCCTAACCCCACCAACAAACTTTTTCAGCAACCCCTATCTAAAGAGTTTTGAGTTAAAAGTAAAACTTCAGGTTTTTATTGAGAACAAATGCACTAATTAACTATTTTTTTCGATAATTCCTGATTTTCCTGTAAAATTCTGGGTTCATCGCCTTAATCTAGCTGACAGGTGACTTAACCCTAACAGCAATTTAAGCTAATCCTTTCTCAGCTAACCATTGAGGATTATATAAACGAGATTGATAACGGGCCCCACCATCACAAAGAACAGTAACAATGGTGTGGCCCGGTCCCATTTGTTTTGCTAAAGCGACGGCCGCACCGACATTAATCCCCACAGAACCCCCCATAAATAAACCATCTTTTTGTAATAGTTGATAAACAACTTTGATGGCAGTGGGATCATCAATTTGAATGGCATCATCTATGGGAGCATCTTCCATATTAGCCGTAATACGACTATTCCCAATCCCTTCGGTAATTGAACTACCTTCCAGAATAATTGTCCCGGTTTTCACATAACTATATAAACCGCTACCCATCGGATCCGCCACCACGCAACGCACCTGGGGATTTTGGTCTTTTAAAAACATCGCCACCCCCGCGTAGGTTCCCCCGGTTCCCGTGGCAGCCACCCAAGCATCAATTTTACCGTCGGTTTGTTCCCAGATTTCCCGGCCGGTGGTTTCGTAGTGAGCGCGACGATTTGCCAGATTATCGAATTGATTGGCCCAGATAGCATTTTCCATCTCCCTGGCCAATCTCCCCGATAATTTAACGTAATTATTGGCATCTCGGTAGGGAACGGCGGGAACAGTACGCACTTGGGCACCAAGGGTTCTTAATAAGTCGATTTTCTCTTGGGATTGGGTATCGGGGATGACAATCAGGCATTTATAACCTTTAGCATTGCAGATATGGGCTAAACCGATGCCAGTATTGCCGGCCGTTCCTTCGACAACGGTTCCCCCGGGTTGGAGAGTACCGGCTTTTTCCGCTTCTTGGATAATATATAAAGCGGCGCGGTCTTTGACCGAACCACCGGGGTTAAGAAATTCGGCCTTACCGAGAATCTCGCAGCCGGTTTCCTCGCTAAAACTGTTGAGACGAATTAGGGGAGTATTACCCACCGCGTCGACGAAACCATTTTTAATATCCATAATCTCTTATTTTTCGTGCTGTTCGTAGGCTGAGAGGATTTTTTGTACTAAGGGATAACGCACCCCATCGGCCCGCGATAGGTAACAAAAAGCGATCCCTTCTACTGATTTTAGGATTTTTTGAGCCGCAATTAACCCCGATTCTTGTTGTTGCGGTAAATCGGTTTAAGTGACATCTCCAGTTACTACCATGCGTGAACCGAATCCCAAGCGCGTGAAGATCATCAATGCGATCGCATTGACCTTAAGGAACGCACCCTACGGCGATAGCGATCGCACTCATCCCCAAAAAGCGATCACCAACTCCGAAACCTTGCTAACATAATAAAAAATCATATTCAATAAACCTCATCGTGAGTTCCAATATCAATTAGGTTGATCTCTTCTTCTTGGGTTTCAGGGTTTGATTCAAAATTGAAAATGATTCGACAATAATATTCAACAGAAAAAGCCCAAGCACCTGACAATTTCTCCTTTAGTTTATGGGTGCGTAATATTGGATTATAGGGATCGTCAGCGAGTAGTCTCAATTTGGCTTCTATTTTTGATTTTAAGTCAGGTTGTCGTTTAATCCTTGTTTTGAAAGCGCATTTAAATGATTGGCTAAAAACCAAGTTAATCATTGTTTAGTTCGACAATAATGGAATCAACATCTCCTCGAAAAACATTACCATTTTGATAGTCTTGTCGAGCTTGAGAAATATTTTGAGCAATTTGTTCTCGTCTTTTTTCGATTTGCCGATGTTTAACAATATTGATCAAGTCATCTTGTTCATCAAAAGAGAGATAGTCAATCATTTCTAAGATTTGACTAAATTGCATTGTTGGTGGCATTGTTACTTTCCCCTTTTTCAATACAGACTTTTATTTTACTCTGCTTGGGCAATAATGACATCTGCGATCGGGGATCGATGACAACTTTCCAACTCACAGAGATCGCCCCTCCTTATCATCAAAAAGCGATCGCCAGTGACGTTCCTATCCCAAGCAATGGCAGTTTTAAAGTTTAATCAACAAGATGACGGCGATCACGTTTTGTCCCCCAAAATCTCTCTTGGAAAGCAGAACTTTCTTCAATGCTATAATAGACAAATAATCAATATTCATTAAATCGTTTACTGTAATTCTTATGACTGATGATCAATTGAAACAACTAATTGAGTCTAATGCCAAATCTATTGCGGCTTTATCCGATGCAATGGCAACTGAGCGAGAGGCGATCGCGGCAGATAGAGAAGAACGACGAGCAGAACGTGGCCAGCTATATCAATATTTGGGCAGAATTGCGGCGGCACAATCCAATTTTTACGAAGTTCAGGCCGATTATTATCATCAATTAGCAGTATTATCTGAGCGTCAAATTCGCACAGAAGAACAAATTGTTAAAATTTTAAAGCATTTATCTATTACTGAATAATGACCCTTATCCCCAAAAAGCGATCGCCCTTGGCGTTCCTATCCCAAGCAATGACAATTTTAAAGTTTAATCAAGAAGATAACGGCAATCGCACTGCAAGATCGGCAATCATAGTTCAATTCCATTGATCCAAATTTCATACTCGCTTATATCAACTTCATCATTCCAAACGATTCCGCTACCTGATGGATCAAGTTGAAAGTTTTTAAAGAAAGCATAGTTTTTAAGGGAAGAAAACATCGTTTTTTCTAGTAGATTTTCACAGTTATATTTTCTAGCTTGATGATTAGAAAAATGCACCAATAGAGTATAATTTTCAATGATTTCGGCTGATGTTATTTTGGGGTAAAGCATTGTTTTATTTCAAGGGTGGTAATTTATTAAATTCTTGAGTGTTCCACATTTTCAATAATTCTGATTGATAGATTGTTGCCCATTCTACAACCATTTTTGTGGCTCTATTAGGTAAGTCTCCTTCAATGATTTCTAAGGTTTCCAGATTAAATAGGGCGTTATATTCTTCATAAATCGCATGAAAATGGGGAGGTGGATGATCGGCAAAAAAGATTTTAATGATAATTCCATAAAATCGAGTAATTTCTGGCATAAATCTATTTTTATAAGTCTTGCTTTATGACAAAAATATTATAACAAAGCTTGTTGGGTTTTGTTACCTCGACCTAAACGACAAGATCAGCAATCGCACTCCTCATCCCCAAAAAGCGATCGCCATTGGCGTTCCTATCCCAAGCAATGGCAGTTTTAAAGTTTAATCAAGAAGATAACGGCGATCACACTACGTTCTTCGGCATCGCACTTCACAGCTGCAATCAATGTGCATGGTGCGTTCCCCAAAATCGATCGCTGGAGCAGCAGGACTTGCATTAGGGAACGCACCCTAGGACTGAGTTATACATTGTTTTTCTTTGTCAGTTAAATCAATATATTCTGTTTGTATTCGTTTATTCTTGATTAGTATTCTAAAATAAGGACATTTCCCATTTACTGATAAATCTTTATCATCATTCCCTTTCCTGAATTTAATTATTTCAAATTGGTCGGGATTGAATTTATGTAAAAATGTTATTGGTACACCCATAACCCCCTTGAAGTCTAAGGGAATATCTTGGGTTTTATTGACATTAATTCCATCATAATTGTCATATTTGGGATATTCAGCTTCATTGCCAAAATATCTTTTTGTGAGAGCTATATCTTGGTGTCGCTTTGATGTGTCTAAGTTGGTTAACCATAAACAATTATTTGGAGAAACTATCCTATTTCCAGAATTGTCAATACGAGCCTCTGTTCCATAAAGTTCATATTGTTCGGGAACAATGAAACCAGAAATTCCTCTACCAAGATTTATTCCTAACCAGGCTTTGTTTTCTTTAATTAGTTTGAAAATTTCTTTATAGGTTATTGCATTAATATTGCCAATTATCAAAAACTTTTTATCGTATTTAACTAATTGAGCTACATATTCTCTGAATAATGAAAATGGGGGATTAGTCACAACAATATCGGACTTTTTTAATAGTTCAATACTTTCAGGACTACGAAAATCTCCATCGCTATTAAAGTAAATAATATCAGTTGAACTAGGTTTATTTTTTTCTCTCTCTGTACCTGTATATTCAAAGAAAAAACCCTTTTCATCTTCTTCTCTATTAAATAAATCTCTCACTTGTTCTCGATAACAAGATGTTATGATTTTTTTTAGACCTAATTTTTTAAAGTTTGCGGCAAAATACTTAAAAAAGTTACTAATTCGGGGGTCATCGCAATTGCAATAAACTACTTTATTTTCAAAATGACTTTTATAATGTTGCAACTCACTTTCTATATCTGAAAGTTGTGTATAAAACTCGTCACTTTTTAATTTTTTGGCATTTTGTAATAATTTATTTGTTGCATTTCTTGCCATATTCAACCTTTTAAAATTTAATAAATATTTTGTTTTTAGTTATTTACTTTTGGTTATCTGATTAAATATTTCACTGCCTAATACTTGAAGAGAGGTTTTAGAAATTTCAAGCATAATATCAAACATTTTTTTGATATCCCATTTTTCTCCATTCCCTTGTGTGTATATAGAAGTTGCTTGAAGCATTATGGTTTTATCTTTATGCTTGACAAACTTATTCTTACACAAATTGGTGTTAATTGGCATTCCATAATTTGCAGAAGTTAATCGATCTAATCTATTTAACATTCCTGAATTATATTCCAGCGTTACACCCCTTCCATCGGGTGTTTTGATTGAAATATTTTCTGTTAAAAAATTTGAGCCTTCAAGAAATAAGACATAAGGAAAATGAGATTCAGATAACATCAAATTAGCGATTTCAGATATGTTTTTATGCGACCTTTCTATTGCATTACCAGCAGCCATCAAGTCTTGATTATTATTCTTACCTACCAGTTTACCGTTTTTGATATTTTCAATGTCTTTTCCTTGACGTTTAGCTTCCGATACTAAAACGATTCTCCAATTACCGTTATCGTCTTTTACTTCTATTATTCCACCATCAGGTCTAATACTTGAATCTGATACAAAAAGGGTTTGCCCTAATTCTGGGTCAACCTTCTTTAATACTTCGTTTATTTCTTCTTTTTTTATACTTGTTTTGTATTGAAAAGATAATTGAGGAAACTCCTTTTTAAGTTGGTCAATAACAAGATGTGAAATTTCTCCAACTATTCTTTCGTGTGATTTTGCTTCAGCCCCAAATATACCAGCTACACCTTTAGACTCTTTATGTTGATTCGTTAATCTTTTCGATTGATTTTTTTTAGACATAATGTATCTTTTCCTTACTTAAATTTTCCGCTTTCTGCTACGGTTAATGTATGTATAACGCAGAGCTTACTGGCGCGACGAAGGAGCGTCCGGTAGAGCGTCTTGTTGTGTGTTGGCCCTCATCTGCAACAGGTCTATAAAATCCGAACCAGCAGCACTCTTGATGGGGAATTTGTTAATTTGAAGCTCGCGAACAATATCTGGAAGCCGGTGTATGATTATTCCATGCTCGGCAATTAG
Organism: Microcystis aeruginosa Ma_MB_S_20031200_S102; assembly: GCA_007095845.1. Lineage (GTDB taxonomy): Bacteria > Cyanobacteriota > Cyanobacteriia > Cyanobacteriales > Microcystaceae > Microcystis > Microcystis aeruginosa_D. The sequence goes on along the minus strand of SFBI01000067.1, from coordinate 40,089 downwards.
CTCTACTTCCTGCTCAGATTTGACGTTATTTATGACTAGCTCCGAGGACCACTCACCGCTCCACAGAATTTCCATAAGGGAGCGCTTTTTGGTAGCGTGGAATTTCCCCTCAACCCACTCGGCGACACCTTCCACGAGCTCCTCGGGCGAACGTGCTGCGCTATTCGCAGCCCGACCAGTCTTTCGCGCAGCTTTGGGAACCTTGGAGATGTAGCTGACTGGCCTCATCGACGCCTGGACCTCTACATGACGGCAGACAGGACTTTCGCCTGATCTGAACTTCACCGCAACCAAATCAATTTCATTAACGCCAAGACGGATACCACGTATGGTGAAGTAACCCTGCCTATTCAGCCATTCTTCAACTATTTCTTCGGCCAAAAGAGCCATAGCATTACCTCGTCATAGACACACAACTACATATTATACAGAAACTTTCTGTCTAACAGTCTTCAGAGTAACGACAGGTGGAAACTTTCGGCATACTACCCCATTTTAGCGCAATTGCTGGAACTTTTTCCCATATCACGCCCAAGAGCGTATTAGTCAGATTAAACAACCTCTTTTAAGTGGATTCCTAACAACAAGCTCAAATAAAATAGACTTTTCGGGAAGTCTAGCACGAAGTCTTCAATCCACCCCACAATTAACTAATTTTCGGGGAAAAAGTGCCTAAATTTTGCCACCCGATCGCTTTCGTGGCTGGCACTTTTTGAGGGACAAAAAGCCTAAAAGTTTTATCCAACAAGGTTTTTAGATCTATTCAGCCAACCCTATTTATTGGTGTACTTGCAAATGAAGGACATAATGACCTAAAATCAGGTTATCTGACCATAATTCGTACTCTAGACGCAAATATTCGGGGAAATTATTCCCCTCTAATTGGAGACTACGGGTATAGTTGCGGACGCGAAAAGCGTAACTCGGTTGAGGACTTTCGGCATTTAACCAGTAGCGACTGACACCAAAAACCCCTTGCTCCCAAAAATGACGATAGGCGAATTTTCCCTGGCCCTGCATGGTCATAATTACCCGATTGGCCGAAATTTCTAGCCAAATTAATTTATTTTGATTATTTTTGGGTTGAAGTGTCTCTATTTCTGAGAGAGCGACTGGTGGTTGATTGAGGAGAAGATGAAACCGGTGGCGATCCTTTTGGTAGAGGGTAGCGGAAGTGTCTAAAGTGGAGAGGATGGGTAGATCTGTCGAGAGCAGACAGAAGGAAACGGGACGGCGGTGATGGGCAAGCATAGACTAGACTTAATGGTGTCCTTATCTCCACAATAGTGGATTCTCCGCCCACCGCTACCGGCACCGGAAATTTTTTTGAGAAAAAATCCAGAAAACACTTGCATTATTGAGGGACTTATGATTATAATTGTTAATTGTGAGTAGCTTTCCTCGGTAGCTCAGTGGTAGAGCGGTCGGCTGTTAACCGATTGGTCGTAGGTTCGAATCCCACCCGGGGAGTTAATCAAAAATAGCAGCGGCAATAGTTTCTTGTTGCTGCTTTTTGATGTTTTTAACTAAGCTGTTGACTATCTAAATTACTCGTTGAGACTGTCTATGAGATGGGAGCGGGGGTTAGGGAAATGGGGAAATGGGGAATTTCAACTAAAACCCCAAAACCCTAAAACCCCAACACCTAAAACCTATCTCCTATCTCCTGACTCCTATCTCCTGACTCCTATCTCCTGTCTTGACTAGGAAATTAATTTTGCGCGACTACCTAGAGAATTTCGTTGATCGCATTTTCTGGACCGACTAAAGAAATGTAAGGATTTTGAAAATATTTACTGGCTACCGATCGCGCTTGTTCGGGAGTAATCTGATTAATAGAATCCAGGAAAGTGCGATCAAATTCAATCCCCAAACCTAGGCTTTCATACCAACCGTATAATTGAGCGATTTCGGCGTTAGTTTGTTTACCGAGAGCATATTGACCCAATAACTTATTTTTAGCTGACTGTAACTCCTCCTCACTCAAAGTTACTTTATATAACCTTTCTGCTTCCTGACGCAATCCCGACACTGCGATCGCTGTGTTTTGGGGTGCAGTTCCCATATAAATGACAAATTGGGAAGAATCGAGACGGGTGGGATAAAAAGCAGAAACATCGTAGGCTAATCCCCGTTTTTCTCGCAATTCCACGAATAAACGACTAGATAAGCCATTCCCCAGATAGGTACTCAATAATTTTAAAACGGCATAATCATCCTCTTGTACAGAGGACCCGGGGTATCCTAACATAACGATCGCCTGTTGACTAGCTTGGACGGTAGTTAAACAGGTGGGCTGAAAATCAAAAGCGGCTGGAGGTAAACTAGATAAAGGAAGATCAGGAATTGACCAACTGCCAAAAATTTCCGTCACTGCTTTTACTGCTTGCTCTAGGGTAATACGGCCAGAAAGACTAATTACCAAGTTATCGGGACGGAAAAAGCGACTATGATAGGCCAGCAGATCATCCCGTTGCAATTGCGAAACCGTTGCCTCCGTACCCAATAAAGACATACCATAGGGATGATCCGGGTACATAGCGGCGCGTAATTGATTAAAAGCTACATTAAAAGGCTGTTCCAATTGAGAGCGAATGCTTTGACGGGTGAGATTTTTCTCTAATTCGATTTCTGGGGGTGGAAAACTGGGAAAACGAATAATTTCCGCCGCTAGACGCAGTATGTCTAGAAAATCCTTGGTAACAGTCTTTAAACTAACCACAAAATAATCGGTCCCCGTGTCCGCACTTAAACCGGCCCCAGTGGACTCAACTCGATCAGCAATTTCTAGGGAAGATAACTTTTCTGTACCTTTGGTGAGCAGCACGGCCAACAGACGAAATAAACCCGCTTTTTCGGTTTTTTCCCAACGAGTACCCGCATTTTTGAGAAAAATCCTCCCTGCAACTAACTCCACGGCCGTATTTTCCACCACTAAAAGGGTGATGCCATTTTCTAAGATTAAGCGGTGAATGGGGGAAGCGGACATCGTTTATTCATGGGGTTGCATTATTGTAATAGCATATCGCTCTGGGGAGAGATACTGACGAGCCAGACGCTGGAGATCTGACGGTTGCAAACTTTCGATAACTTGGGGATAGATCGTTGCTAGGTCGGCAGCTCTCAGGGTTTGATAATATCCATAGAGTCCGGCTAATTGGCCCGGGGTTTCTGTGGAGAAAATGTAATCGTTAGCTAATAACTGTTGAGTGCGGTGTAATTCTGCGGGGGTGACGGGATGATCGTGCAGATGTTGGAGATGTTCACAGATAATAGCTTCAATTGTCCCGATTTGTGAGCTAGATAGCCAAGCGCCGATGGTAAAGAGACTGGAATCTCGTTGCAGGGAAAAATTACTGTTAATATCGAGGACGATTTGCGCTTCTTCCCGCAGCTGTCGCACTAACCGCGAACAGCGTCCCCCAGCAAGAATTACCGAAAGCACGTCTAATCCAAAGGCATCTTCTAGGCGATCGCATCCTGGTCCAGTCCATCCCATCAAGAGACGAGAATGTTCTAGATGGGGTAAATATACTTGGGAGCGACGAATTTCGATCATGGGGGGTTCGGCAGCCACTGGATTCGCAGGGGATTCCGAGGGGACGGGAAATTCCCGAAAAGATTGCCGGATAATTTCTAAAGCTGGTTGGGGTTCAATTCCCCCGATAATCGCCACACACATATTTTCTGGTTGATAATAGGTGCGATGGAAACAGCGCATTTGATTGGGGGTTAATTGCTCTAAACGGGGTTGATCGCCTAAAATAGAGCGTCCGTAGGGATGGTTTTGATAGATACTTCCGCAGAGGGTTTGGTAGGCAATCCAATCGGGATCATCATAACAGGCCCGTAATTCTTCTAAGACTACATCTTTTTCCCGATAGAATTCTTCATCGTCAATCTCAGCATGGAGGAGAATTTCGGCCAGATGGGGTAGGGTATGTTCAATTTGATCCGCACTGGTGGTGAGATAGAAGTGCGCGTAATCGTGACTGGTGGCAGCGTTGGTCATTCCGCCACAATTTTCGATTAAATAGTCGAAGAGTCCGGGGGGAAGTTTTTTCGTCCCCTTAAAGATCATGTGTTCGAGAAAATGGGCCATACCTAACCATGGATCGGGTTCAGCGATCGCACCTGCTTTCACCCACACATCTACTACCACCACAGGAGTCACGGGTAAGTACTGATGAATTACGGTTAAGCCGTGATCTAATTGCCATACCTGAGCGGGAAAAGAACTTGTTTGACACTGCGCTATCGACTTGATCAATGTCCGTTAACCAGATTTTTTGTTAAATTCTATACATAGGTTATATTATCTCTTGCCTGCTCAACCATATAAAAAACTTGTGTCATGATTTCTAGATAATTCCCCCGAATATCAACTATCTTGAAGCCATCGAGAGACTCCGAGACAGGAGACTCCGAGATAGGAGTTAGTAGTTAGGAGACAGAAGATTATTTTGTTTATTCTCCCCACACCCCACACCCCACACCCCAATTCATAATTCATAATTCATAATTCCCCCCCCCACTTCCCCACTTCCCCACTTCCCCACTTCCCCACTTCCCCACACCCCAATTCATAATTTCCACTAACTAAATGACTGAGCAAGATACTGACTGGATAGGGTTGATGATCGGCAATTCTCGCCTACATTGGGGGTATTTTCGCGGTCAAACCCTGTTAGCTTGTCTCGATACTCCCCACCTGAGAGAACCCCTAGATGATGAATTTTTACAACAAATTTTCCCTAAACTCTTGACAAATAAATGTAACTGTGCATTGGTTGTCGCTTCTGTGGTTCCTAGCCAAAGAGAATTATGGGCAAATTATGGCAATTTACGGATAATTACTTTAAAAGATATTCCTTTACTAGATTCATATCCAACATTCGGCATTGATCGAGCTTTAGCTGTCTTAGGTGCGGGAAAAAAATACGGATTTCCCTGTTTAGTCATCGATGCGGGAACAGCTTTAACTTTTACGGGAGTGGATAGGGATAAAAAGCTAGTGGGGGGGGCAATTTTACCCGGGTTAAAGGTGCAATTAGCCAGTTTAAGGGAACGGACGGCAGCCTTACCAGAGGTGTCCTTATCGGAAAGACTACCTCAGATGTGGGCAAAAGAAACAGCAGAAAGTATAAGAAGTGGGATAATTTATACAATTTTGGCGGGAATAGAAAAATTTAGTTGGGAATGGTTAAATTTATATCCAGAGAGCAGGATAATTTTAACGGGGGGAGATGGGGACTTAATTAGGGATTACTGGCAAGAAAACGCCATTAAATCGCTCCTAGTGGATAAGACGATAATTTTTGAGGGAATTGCCGCAATTAAGGGGATATCCTCCTGTTTAATTGACAAAGGCGAACCTATCTAGTAAAGTCGGGGAAAGTTTTCTCAACTTGGCAAATTTCTCAACAACTAGGCAAAAAATTCAGGATATAGTTATGGTGATCGTTCTAGTAACCGGTTCTGCTGGTTTAATTGGTTCCGAATCAGTGAGGTTTTTTTGTGATCGGGGTTATACTGTCGTTGGCATCGATAATAATATGCGTCAGGTATTTTTTGGCGAAGACGCTTCAACGGAGTGGAATCGAGCCAAATTATCCCAAGATTACGGGGATAAATACATTCACCACGCTGTAGATATTCGCGATCATGAAGCTATTGCAGCTATATTTAAAACCTATAGTCATGATATATCCTTAATTATCCACACGGCGGCGCAACCTTCCCACGATTGGGCAGCTAAGGATCCCTATATGGATTTTAGTGTCAATGCTAACGGAACTTTAGTTTTATTAGAAAATACTCGTCAACACTGTCCCCAAGCAGTATTTATTTTTTGTTCCACCAATAAAGTTTACGGGGATAGACCGAATGAATTACCTTTAGTAGAAAAAGAATTGCGTTGGGAAATCTCGGAAAATCATCCCTATTTTGCTCAAGGTATTGACGAGTTGATGAGTATTGATGCTTGTAAACATTCTTTGTTTGGTGCCTCGAAAGTGGCAGCGGATGTGTTAGTCCAGGAATACGGGCGTTATTTTGAGATGAAAACTGCCTCTTTTCGCGGTGGTTGTTTAACCGGTCCAAGTCATTCGGGAACCCAATTACACGGGTTTTTATCCTACTTAATGAAATGTACGATGATTGGCAAAGAATACAGTATTTATGGGTATAAGGGTAAGCAGGTACGGGATAATATTCATAGTTACGATCTGGTCAATGCTTTCTATCATTTTTATCAGACTCCGCAAGTAGCAGAAGTTTATAATATCGGTGGTAGTCGCTTGAGTAATTGTTCCATGTTAGAAGCTATTCAAGAATGTGAAGCGATTGCGGATAAAAAGTTAAACTGGCAGTATGTAGAGACTAATCGCATTGGTGATCATATCTGGTGGATTTCTGATGTGAGTAAGTTTAAAAATCATTATCCTGATTGGCAGTTAACCTACACAGTAACAGATATTCTCAAAGAGATTTTTAGTCAAAACGTTAGCCGTTGGACTTAGGGCAAATTAAGAATTATTTTGATCAGTTTTTATCTGCTAGTTTTCCCTCGTTACAAAAGTAATTTTTAGCCAAATATACTGCTAGTAATTGAGGGACTCTGTTAATTAGTTAACCAGAGGACATTAGTGATGTTATTAGTAGCAATGTTGACCTAAAAAACTAAACCAGAGCATATTTAAGAGACTATTATGTTAACTAAAATCTACAACAATAAAATTTTCCGATTTCTCATCGCTGGGGGAGTGGCATTTCTAATCAACTTATTCTTAATTTATTGGCTCATTGACGACTTGGGATTCAATACCCCAATTCTGGAAAATGTTGCCAACGTTATCTCTATAGAAATATCTTTGATTGCCAGTTTCTTTATCTATAGAATCTGGGTGTGGACTGGGGGAGATTGGACAATTAGAGATGTGATTTTGATACAACTTCCTCTCTATCATCTCTCGGCGGGTTTAGCAGTTTTACTGCGAGTTTTCTTGATATTTCCCTTCTTAAACTGGTTAGGAGTTAGCCACGGAGTTAACACAATGATTGGGGTTTTAGTGGGAGCTAGTATTAATTATGTCGCCAGTGATAGCCTGATTTTTAAACCTAAGAATAGGACTAATGAGACAGAAATGTACTATCCCGAAGGATTAGCACCAGCTTTCGAGATGGACGGTTACTCTCACCCACGTCAATCAAGGGATAAACATGGGATAAAAACCCTATCAATAGTTATTCCTGCCTACAACGAAGAAGATTGCATCGAAAGCACCACTCACTTAATATCTGAACGTTTAGAAGAGGATAAAATTGATTATGAAATCCTAGTGGTTAATGATAATAGCAAAGATAAAACCGAAGCAGTTCTGCAAAAAATCAACCAAGAAAATCCCCGTATTCGCTACATCAATAACTATTATCCCAATGGTTTTGGTTTTGCGGTGCGCTGTGGATTAGAAAATTTTAGCGGTGATGCAGTGGCAGTAGTAATGGCAGATAATTCCGACTCTCCTGATAACATGGTGGACTATTATTATAAACTGCAAGAAGGCTACGATTGCGTTTTTGGTTCTCGTTTTATCAAGGGAGGAAAAGTTATTGATTATCCCATACACAAGTTAATCGTTAATCGTTTGGCTAATCTCTTCATTCAAGTTTTATTTGGGCTAAAATTTAATGATACCACTAACGCTTTTAAAATCTATCGTAAGGAGGTTATCGAAGGAATCTCACCTCTACTATCTCACCATTTTAACTTAACAGTAGAGATGCCCTTAAAAGCAATCGTGCGAGGATATTCCTACACGACAATTCCTATCACTTGGCGCAATCGTACCACGGGGATTTCCAAGTTAAAACTCAAGGAAATGGGTAGTCGTTATTTATTTATAGTTCTCTCTATTTGGTTAGAAAAACACCTTTCTCGAGGCGACTATAAGCGCAAACAGAAAAAGAACCAAGTGGGTTGATAATTATTATCTAGTGGAGTATTGTTGATGACTAGGCAAGTGTTAATTACTGGCGGTGCGGGTTTTGTGGGCAGTTCTTTAGGTTTAGGATTAGCCCAACTCTATCCCGACTGGAAAATTATCGCCTTAGATAACTTAAAACGTCGCGGTTCTGAATTAAATATTCCCCGTCTTAAACAGGCGGGAATTGAATTTGTTCATGGAGATGTCAGAAATGCGGAAGACTTAGAAGCATCCGCTTTGCCAGTGGATTTAATCCTAGAATGTTCGGCAGAACCTTCCGTTTTAGCTGGTTATACTTCCCCTGGCTATGTTTTGCAAACAAACTTAATTGGAACGATTAACTGTTTAGAATTAGCTAGACAAACCCAAGCAGATTTTATTTTTCTCTCCACCAGCAGAGTTTATCCCATTGCCTATCTTAATCAATTAAACTATACAGAAACAGATACTCGTTTTCAGTTATCTGAACAGCAAAATTTACCTGGGGTTTCTGCTTTTGGTATCAGTGAACAATTTCCCTTAGATTTGCCCCGTTCTCTCTACGGTTCCACTAAGTTAGCATCGGAATTGATTATTAATGAATATGGGGATGCCTACGGATTAAGAACTTTAATTAATCGCTGTGGAGTTTTAACCGGTCCTTGGCAGATGGGAAAAGTTGATCAGGGAGTTTTTGCCCTTTGGGTGGCTAATCATTACTTTCAGAAGTCCTTAAAATATATCGGTTATGGGGGTACAGGGAAACAGATTAGAGATTTTCTTCATGTAGCTGATTTACTCGATTTAATCGATATTCAGATTGCTAATTTAGAACAGTTCAAAGGGCAGACTTTTAATGTGGGGGGTGGGCAAGATTTTTCCTTGTCCCTTTATGAAACCACAAAACTATGTCAAGAAGTCACGGGCAATAGTATAATGATTGAGGCAGTTCCCGAAAATCGCACTGGAGATATGCCAATTTTTATCACTGATTCTCGCAAAATCAGTTCTATAACTGGATGGCAACCCCAGCGAGACGGTAGAAAATTAATCCAAGATATTTTTGATTGGATTCATAATCACGAGAAGGAATTAAAAGGTATTTTTTAACTCAAAAATTATGCAAAAAAGATCTCTGGATTCACCTGTAGTCGTCAAGGGAATACTAATTATCATTACCGCCTACTTTTTTTTGGCAAATTTGCCTATTATTGATTGGCTAGAAATTGGTTTAGATGCTTCTTGGGCTTTTGCCATTAGTGATGCTGCCCATAAACAGTTAATTTTTGGACAAGATATTATCTTTACCTATGGATCCCTAGGCTATCTGGTTCATGGCACATCTTTAAACCACAACTTTTCCCAAATTATCTATTTTCGCTGGTTGATACACCTTTGTCTATTAGCGGTGGTTATTCTCAGATTATTATTTATTAAAAGCTATAGCAATCAAATAGTTTTTGTGCTGTCAATTATTTTTGCTACTCTAGTAGGAAATCCCTACAACAGTATCGGCTTTACCGTTGATTATCAGATGATATTTATCCTCCTGATACTAATGTCTTTTGATAACTTTTTTCAAAAGTACATCAACTATTTAGCTATAGCTATTGGCATGATCACTGGGTTCTCTATACTCACGAAACTAACTTTAGGAATTTATCTAGCGGGCAGCCTGTTTATCTACATAATCGTTAATATTGTTCGGGGATATTTTCAGAAGTCATCATCGATAGTTATAAAAAATATTATCGCCAGTATCAACTTAACTTTAACCATTCCTTCCATCGCCTTTATTTTTCTCCATCCAGCGTCTTATAACCGAGCCTTTATCCACATTATAGTTAATCTTTGCATTGCTGGAGGAGTGGCTTTAACTCTCTGGTTTATCGTCAGATCTGCCCGCCTATCGGCACCGCCCTTATTAAGGGATGCAGGGGGGATCAAAGGCAAAATCTATCTTCTATTTAATCAGAATCACTTACTTAACTTGTTACCTCTGTTAGTATTTTATGGGCTTTATGGGTTACTTCTACTTCAAACAATTAATCTAAATAATTTTCCCTCTCTCCTGGGATATTTAAGCAATTCTTGGCAAATTTCTTCTGGTTATTCTACTGCGATGAGTATTGTAGGAAATTACCCACATTTACTAATTGCTTTGCTCTGCTTTGCCTTAAGTTTGCTTTTAATGTCGCTGGCAATTATGGATCAAAAAATTAGTCTGGCTATTGCCTATATTTTTCCTGTGTTTTTATCATTTAAGCATGGATTCGTTAGGCAAGATGCTCACGTTGTTGTTTTTACACTTGTGGTTATTCTCTTAGCTTCTCTCTATACAACAATTATTAAAAAATCTCGGTTTAAGAAAATTGCTTATTATGCTTGGGGAATAATTTTTTTGGGATGTATTATTATTACCTCTAGTCCTAATTGGACTATATTGGAAAATGCTCGCCAGTGGAGTAATTTCAGTCCCGATAGAGTGGCTAATAATATTGGGGTTGTCATTTCCTCTATGCTTAATCCCACAGAATTAAAAATGCGAGGTGAAAGAAGTACAACTAAAAATTTACAAGTCATTGCTACCGCTACCAAAATACCCGATTCTGTGCTGGAAAAAGTGCAAGGTAAAACTATTGATATAATTCCCTGGGAATTTTCACTTATTCCGGGCAATCAGCTTAATTGGAAACCGCGGCCGATTATTCAATCCTATTCTGCTTATACAGAAAAACTGGATGAACTAAATTATCAAAGCTTATCTCAATCTCCCAGAGATTATCTGATTTATCACTTTCAAGCTATTGATGGCAGACATCCTTTTTTTGATGAACCTAAAGCCTTTTCCTATGTGGTTTGTAATTATCAACTTGACTCGGTAAATTCGCCCTTCCAAGTCCCCGCAATCAAAACCAACTTTTATCTTTTAGAAAAACAAAAAGTCAGTCGTTGCAGTCCAACCCCTCTAGGAGAGACTACTAATATTACTTGGGATCAAGTCTATGAATTACCTACTCGTAATAGTAGGATTACTCGTGTTCAAGTTAAATTTGAATATTCTTGGTTGGGTAAAATAGTCAAACAACTCTTTAGAATCCCTCCCGTGATAATTAACGTTAATTATCTCGATGGAACTCAAGGCAATTTTCGCTTTGTTCAAGATAATTCAGCTAATGGAGTTATTCTTAGTCACTTACCAAGAAATGATCAGGAATTAATGGCATTTTTTCAAGGAAAATTACCACCACAAGTCAAATCTTTTAGCTTTTCTGTCAGTAATCCTCTGCTATTCTCCCCAGAAATAAAGGTAACACCTCTTTGGGAAGTTGACACTGGTTCATGACTTTTTCCGAAAATCGCACTGGAGATATGCCAATTTTTATCACTGATTCTGGCAAAATCAGTTCTATAACCAGATGGCAACCCCAGCGAGACGGTAAAAAATTAATCCAAGATATTTTTGATTGGATTCACCCCGATGAAAAGGAATGGCTCTTCTAGGTTCTGTGTGATAAGTTTAACTTACAATATGATCGCTCAATCTTTGTGTCCTTTGTGTCTTTGTGGTTTCTTTCACTCGCTCGCCAGCGGGACTGTATCTTAGAATACATTTTGCCCACCAAACCTAAGAGAGCCAAGGAATTAAACGGTATTTTTTAACTGAACAATTATGCAGAAAACATCTCTCAAATCATACTAAATCTAGTTATTAAAAACTGATTATTTATTCCCCCTTTTGCCTCTTGCATGAGTGCCTATCCTGATAGGTTACCTATACTCAACGGATTTAGTATCACAAGTAAAGGTTTTTCTTTTGTCAGGGTGAATCTCTTGAAAAAGTTTTTCAGTGACTCTCTTGATTTCCGATGCGGTTTTGTTTTTGGCTAATCCTGCTACTAAAAATTTTGAAGCTTTCTCCATATATGTAACGAGAACTCCTAGATGATTGCCTCCAATCATTGTGTCACTTTCCCAATGACCGATTTCGGTTTTCTGGTCAGCAATTGCTGGTCGCTCGCTAATATCTAAACGCATTGGAATCCCTCCACGCTTACTTTTTGCTCCATTTTGACTCCTTCTTTTTCCTTGTCCTTGACGTAGGTATTCTTGATATTTTCCACAGTCAAGGGTAGTTTTGATAGATCATTTGATAGATGGTTTCATGACTGAGCTATTCTTGACCAGCTTTTTTCAGATGACCTGCTATTTGTTCGGGACTATGATAATTTTTCAATCCTTATTTCACCAACTCTAAGGCCGACTCGCTGACATTTTTAAAGGGTTGTTTGGCATTTTTTCGGCACGTCTCGCTTTCAGCTTGTGCTATGTTAGGTAGATAGCAGCTGAGAAAACTTTGATTCCTTCTTAATTCTCGTGATATCGTGCTTTGATGACATCCGAGCCAGACGGCCATTTGCCGTTGAGATAAATTCCCCTCTTGACTAAGAAGGGGAGAAAGCATGGAGAGGTGAGAAATAAGAGTTTGTCTTCCTTCTAACTCCTTTCCTTCACCCCTAACTCTTTGATGGGGAACTGACATGAGCAATACTACCAAAAAGGTTCGGATACCTACACTATCGAGAAAGCGAGGTTGTTTTGCACTATAGAGATAACGAAGGAACTGATAGGGGTGGGTATCACCTAAAAACCGAGTACAGTTCCGATTCTAGAAATCACTATAGTTGTATCGGAGCAGCACAAAGATTATGGGAAAAGTAGTTGGAATTGACTTAGGGACGACTAACTCCTGCGTTGCGGTTATGGAAGGGGGCAAACCCACCGTTATCGCCAACGCCGAAGGGTTTAGAACCACGCCCTCAGTCGTCGCCTACGCCAAAAATGGCGAGCGCCTAGTAGGACAAATCGCCAAACGTCAAGCGGTAATGAACCCGCAAAATACTTTTTATTCCGTCAAACGCTTCATCGGCCGGAAATTCAACGAAGTTACCAACGAAGCCACAGAAGTATCCTACAAAACTCTCCAGGACGGCAACGGCAACGTTAAATTAGACTGTCCCGCCCAGGGCAAACAATTCGCCCCCGAAGAAATTTCCGCCCAGGTACTGCGGAAACTGGTGGAAGATGCCAGTAAATACCTCGGCGAAACCGTTACCCAAGCAGTCATCACCGTACCCGCTTATTTTAATGACTCTCAACGTCAAGCCACCAAAGATGCCGGAAGAATTGCCGGGATTGAAGTTCTCCGCATTATCAACGAACCCACCGCCGCCTCTCTTGCCTACGGATTAGACAAAAAAGCTAACGAAACCATTCTCGTTTTTGACTTGGGTGGGGGAACCTTTGACGTATCGGTTCTAGAAGTGGGTGATGGTGTCTTTGAAGTTCTTGCCACCTCTGGAGATACTCATCTTGGTGGTGATGACTTCGATAAAAAAATCGTTGATTACTTAGCCGGAGAATTCAAAAAAGTTGAAGGAATAGATCTCCGTCAAGATAAACAGGCTCTGCAACGTCTCACAGAAGCGGCAGAAAAAGCCAAAATTGAGCTTTCTAGCGTTACCCAAGCGGAAATTAACCTGCCCTTCATCACCGCTACTGCCGAAGGGCCAAAACACCTAGATACCACGTTAACCAGAGCTAAATTTGAGGAAATTTGCGCCGATTTAATAGATCGCTGTCGGATTCCCGTCGAAAACGCCATCCGTGATGCCAAAATCAATAAATCTGCCCTCGATGAAGTGGTTCTCGTCGGTGGTTCAACCCGGATTCCCGCCGTCCAGGAATTAGTTAAAAAAGTTCTGGGCAAAGATCCTAACCAAAGCGTTAACCCCGATGAAGTGGTAGCCGTAGGCGCTGCTATTCAAGGTGGTGTCCTCGCCGGTGAAGTCAAAGATATTCTTCTGCTGGATGTTTCGCCCTTGTCTTTGGGTGTGGAAACCCTCGGCGGTGTGATGACGCGGATTATTACCCGCAACACCACTATTCCCACCAAAAAATCGGAAGTTTTCTCCACAGCAGTAGATGGACAAACTAACGTGGAAATCCACGTCCTGCAAGGGGAACGGGAAATGGCCAAAGATAACAAGAGTTTGGGAACTTTCCGACTCGATGGCATCCCTCCTGCTCCTCGTGGTGTGCCTCAAATTGAAGTGGTTTTCGACATCGATGCTAACGGTATTTTAAATGTCACCGCTAAGGATAAAGGTACAGGAAAAGAACAATCGATCAGCATCACCGGCGCTTCTACTTTGCCCCAAAATGAAGTGGAACGTATGGTTAATGAGGCAGAATCGAACGCCTCGGCCGATAAAGAACGTCGTGAACGCATTGAACGTAAAAATCAAGCTGATTCCTTGGTTTATCAAGCAGAGAAGCAGTTAGCCGAGTTGGGCGATAAGGTTCCTCTATCCGAGAAAAATAAAGCCCTAGCGTTGGTTAAAGATTTGCAAGAGGCGATCGCTCAAGAGGATGATGGTAAGATCAAAACCATCTTACCGGAATTACAACAAGCCCTCTACGCGATCGGCAGCAGTGTGTATCAGCAAGGAGCTCCTAGCAATCCCCCCGGTGGCAATGATGACAATGGCCCCTCTGGTGGTGCTGGTGGTGGCGATGATGTCATCGATGCGGAATTCTCCGACGCTAAATAAAAATTAAGTTCTTAGCTTCGGGAAGGACACAAGGTAACTTGTGTCCTTTTTTTGTTGCAGCTTTCTTAAAGATAAGTCTGTCACCGAAAATTAGGACTAAACTTAGGTAGGGCTTGCTGAATAAATCTAAAAACCTTGTTGGATAAGACTTTTAGACTTTTTTTCCCTCAAAAAGTGCCAGCCATTGCGGGGATCGGGGGCAAAATCCCTGGACTTTTTCCCTGAAAATTAGGCAACTGACTACCTCAAAATCGGTAAAACCCCACACCCCACACCCCACACCCTGCCCCCAGGAAAAGCTTTTTCAGCAAACCCTAAGTAAACCATCTTGGAGGACTAAGATTAAGAAAATGGAAATTTACCAATTTAGCGAACGCCAGACAATTATTATTGCTATTCTAGTCCTCTATCTCGGTAAGTATTTAAGCAAAAATATCAAATTTCTACAATATTATAACATTCCTGATGCCGTTGCTGGTGGTGTCTTGGCTTCCTTATTTTTCGGTCTATTTTTTGCTGTTTTTAAATGGCAAATTGAATTTAGCCTTAATGTTCGGGATGCCCTGTTAATCGTTTTTTTTACTACTATCGGTCTGTCCTCAAAACTAAAAACCCTGCTGCAAGGGGGGAAACCCTTGCTAATTTTATTGATAACTGCCGTGGTTTATCTCATTCTACAAAATTTAGCCGGTCTAGGAGTGGCAAAAGTGATGGGATTAGATTTACCCATCGGTTTGATTGCTGGTTCCGTTTCTTTGAGTGGGGGTCACGGGACTGCCATTGCTTGGGCTCCTATTTTTCGTGATAATTATGACATCGTCAAAGCATCAGAAATCGGTGTAGCTAGTGCTACTTTTGGGCTAGTTTTAGGGGGAATTATTGGCGGACCGGTGGCTCGATGGTTAATTACGAGAAATCGACTGCGAGCCAATAATCAAGATCAAGATTTAACGGTGGGAATTAAACAAAGCCAGAGGAATGTTAATATCGATTACAATACAATGCTCCATTCAATCTTGGTGATTAGTTTAACTATCGGTTTGGGTATTCAGATTAACTACTGGGTGACTCCTCTCGGTTTAAAATTACCAGATTTTGTCACCTGTTTATTGGCAGGAATTATCCTGACTAATACCGTACCTTTGCTATTGAAACGCTTTCCCTGGCCTGCTAATACGCCCTCTTTAGCCTTAATTTCTGATGTTAGTCTCGGTTTGTTCCTATCTATGTCCTTGATGAGTTTACAATTATGGACATTGATTGATTTGGCCGGACCGATTGCTATCCTGTTATTAGTGCAGTTCTCACTCAGTATTATTTATACTGTTTTACTGGTCTTTCCCTTAATGGGAAAAAACTATCATGCTTCAGTAGTTTGCGCCGGTTATTTGGGTTTAACTCTAGGGGCAACTCCTACAGCGATCGCCAATATGACCGCGGTGACGGAACATTTTGGCGCTTCTCCCCAGGCATTTATTATTGTTCCTTTGGTGGGGGCATTTTTTATTGATTTGTTTAATGCTTTTATCATCCAGCAATTTTTGAATTTTCTGACTTAAAAATTTTCGCCAAATCAAGTAATTATTGAGGAAAGTTGACTAATCTTTTCCGTCAAGACTGGCAAAAGCTTGCAGTCAAATCGGAATAATACGGCGAGGGTAAGAGCATTTCAATTAGGCTTGACAAAAGGCTTTTAGCACAGCCATTATATAGTTATTATCCATGGCCGCCCGTTTACTTTTTTGTGCTAGACTACGTCGGTAAGTCGATTCTTGGTTAAGAGCGTTAAGTGCTAGTCGTCTCAAGAATGCTCCCATAAGGAAACGGGGTTAACAGGGAGCATCTCACCTTTTGTAACCCCTAAATTAAGCTTTATGTCAAGCTATTGAAAACCTTGCTAGAAACCAGTTTTAGGGACAAGTATAATTACTCACTGGCATAAATGAGATGCTCCCTGGCAAGTTTTCTAGCTCGTTTGTCCCCCTGTCAGATGCGATAGTTAATCAATTATTTTGCTTAACTATTTTCGTTTTCGTGATAAAGTTTAAAGAGAGGCCTTAGCAATTTATGATTATGCCAGAATCAGAGTCCCCTATTAATTCAACAAATTTCTATTCTCGTAAACTTTGTGCCTTGCTAAAAGACCACTCCATTTTGCAGCAATTACAGTCTATTCACCCAGAAGAGTTACAAGGACAGGAAGAGTTACCCCAGCAAATAGCTAGTTCCTCTGATCGCGTTAATCTAGGAGAGGCTCAAGGCACTAATATTAATAGCGTGAAACATCCCATCAGTGGACAAACTCGAAATATTACTTCACAAGACTCACGACCAGAAATTCCCGCAGAGATTACCTCAGAAACAGATATAGAAAAACTATTTTGGTGGTTTTGGCGATTTTATCCCGAACTCATCCGACAAAACCAGAATGATTTTTTCCTCTATCCTGCTCACAGCATCCTTCCTGATTGTCCCCTACATAGCTACAAAAGTACCGTTTCCGCTCTAGTTGGGGCGATGTATCCCGAACATTGGCAAGAAGGAGGTAAATCCCAACATCCCTATCTTTTTCTCTTTACCTTCTCCCCAGTACAAGAATTTATTAAAGCATCCCGAAAATTTGTCGATTTTTGGGCAGGTTCCTATCTACTGCATTATCTCAGTGTTAAACTCTGTTGGTATATTGCCGAAACTTATGGGTCTGATGCTGTGATTACTCCTTCTCTTTGGAGTCAAGAAATTATCGATGCTTTAATTGTTAAAAAATATCCAGATTTTGCAGCTAATTTTGCTTGTTTTCAAGACGGAACATCTCCAGTTGGTAGATTTGATAATGGCATCTCTGCAAGTTTAAGTACGGCTGGATTTCCTAATGTGATTACGGCTTTAGTTCCTGGAAAAGAAGCAGCTAGAGAATTGGGAGAGAAATTAAGAAAATGCTTAATAGAAGAATGGTCAGAGATTGCCAAAAAAGTTAGGGAAGATATCAAAAAACGAACCCTAGAGTTTCTTAAAGATACTAAAAATCAGCAGAAAATAGATGAAATATTATTAAAGGAGTTTCTTAGTGAACAAGAAATATGTAAACGAGATTTAAAAAAATGGCAGATAGGACATCATGGTAGTTGTTGGGAGTGGAATAAACTCTGGGAAGCACAAATAGAGAAAACTTGGGAAACTTACTGGACTGCAATGCCTTTAGGCAATCCAGACCAGCCATTAACTATTAATCCCACAGATAATCCTACAGAAAATTATCAGCAATGGAAACAAGCGCAAAATGCGATCGCCCCTCCCCATTTAGCTGAATCTCTACCTACAACAGCCGAAGAAAACCTTTACGAACAGATAAACACTGGTACTTGGTGGGGGGCATTACAAGCTCGTTTGGGACAGTCTATTCAAGCCGTAAAAAATACGCGCACTTGGGCAATTCCTACAGCACCTGGGGAACGTTCCACTTTATCGGGTCAATTTAGCGCAGTTCATCCCCAATTACATTATCACGGGCAGTTTAAAAATGGAGGTGGACTTTCCGCGCGATCGATGCGTCTATTTTGGCGATTAATGGCTGAAGTTTATCCAGGGTTATTTAATGGCTCAGAAAAATTGAATGCGATCGAATTAACAAAACGCATGGCTTGGCGATATGGGGGAGTTGCTGAATCTTTGGGAATTAATCTAGGGCAAGAAGATGATACTAACTATGATAATTTAATTCGTTTTCCTAATTTAAGTTCTATTGCTGCTGCAAGATTTACTTACGAAGATTTTAAAAAAGGAGGACAAAAAACACGCAACTATTGGAATTGTCTTAACACGCTTATTAACCAACAATTGCCTAACAAAGCAGACACTTTTGCCTCCCGTACTCGTGGTCGTCCTTATCAGATACCAAAAGTTGATCGGCAAATTAATCCAGAAAATAGGAATGGACAGAATTTTAATGGAGTCATGTTTTCCAGTAAATGGTTAGCTGATGACATGAATTGTAACGCTCAAGAAACAGCAACATTAAGAAGTTTAGTTGAAGAAGCGCATAAAAAAGCAAAATTTGGCGAAGGAAGTCCAGCCGATTGGTGGGTAATTGTCCTCGGGGATGGGGATGGGATGGGGAAATATGTCTCTGGGTTAAAATTGAAGAAATACAAAGAGTATTTAATTACAGATGCGATCGCAGAAAAGGTAAAAAATCATCAAGATTACCCAGATTTACTAGCAACCCAAAAACGCATGGGACCCGCAACCCATGTCGGTTTAAATCGCGCCTTATTAGACTTTTCTAATCGCTTAGTACCCTACCTTACGGAAGAACGTTATTGTGGTAAAGTCGTCTATAGTGGCGGTGATGATGTGATGGCAGTGCTACCTCTAGCAGATTTACTAGGCTATTTGCGATCGCTTCGTGCTGCTTGGTGTGCTGACCCAGATCCAGAAAGAGAATTCAGCACGGAGGGGGGTTACTGGACTCCCAAACAATCTCTGCAAGGATTACAAAAACGTCCCTATTTTACGATGGGAGATGGGGCAACCATGAGTCTAGGCATTGTTATCGCTCATAAAAGTGTACCTCTTCCTACCGTATTAGAAAGCCTGTGGACGGCTGAAAAAGACCGTGCTAAAAAGTTATATGGAAAAGATGGACTCTGTTTTCGGGTGATTTATGGTTCGGGTAATACTTTAGAAGCCTTGATGAAAGGGGAGTTATTAGACTTATGGTGGAATTTTATGCAGTATGATCAGCAGGATTTAAGTGCGTTGTTCTATCGATTAGCCGAAGAATTACCACGTCATGCTTGTGTTACTGAAAGCGATCGCTTATTGAGAAAAGCCGCACAAGTGATCATCAACCGTCGAGATCAAACACTAGAGTCTCATATTCAAGAAAACTTGCTCAATTGGTTGGATCGGTGGGAAAACTGGGCTTATCAAACCTATAATCAAGTAAATAAAAATAAAACTGAAAAAGAAGTTCCTTTAGGCACAACAGAAAAGGATTTAGCTAATCTTTTGCGGTTTAGTGCTTTCTGGAATGACAAAAGGATGCAACAAATGAAATGGGGAGAAACTGAGTAATAAACTATGGGTGAACAGCAAATGTATTGGTATGCGATCGCTCCTTTAGATGTATTGCTATTTCGGGAAGCTAAACCTTTTAGTCCAGGGGAGAGTGCTTGGGCAAAAGGACTATTTCCCCCGTTTCCCAGTACAGTTTTTCAAGCATTGCGTTCCACTTTATCCAAAGATGTCAAAGATTTAGATTTTATGGGGCCATTTCTCTTAAGTCCCCAAGATAGATTATGTTTCCCCACTCCTAAGGATTTAGTTGCAGTCAAATGGGGTCTAAAGACTCAGAAAACAGATGAGGAGACGGAAGAAGAGGAACCAAAAGAAGATAATTTAGACGATACAGCTTCGGATTGGCATCGAACTTTACGTCTTCAACCTGTTGATCGAACCGATGAAGCTTGGGAACATTTGTTGTTCGACGAGGCGGGATTAGCTCCAATGGTAGCTCCTTTTAGAGAGCTAGTTGAAGAAGATAACAGAAGAGAATTTTTCTGTCGTCCTTATCCTTGGATTACAGCAGAAGCTTTAAGCGAATATCTACAAGGAAAAGAACTTACAGATTCTACACAATTTCAGGAAGATCCTTGGAATGTACAGATTATGCCTCATATTCAAATGCAAGCGGATAAGCGACAAGTAAAAGATGAAGATGGCTATTTTACTGAAGTAGCAATTCGTCTTAAACCAGGTTGGCGATTAGTAGCGGGAATTAGTATAAAGTTACAGGAAACAGTAGTACGGTTGGGAGGAGAAGGACATCGGGCGATTGTCATCCCATTTACCTTGTCCCATGCCGAGCAAACACTGCTTAATCCTCAGACCAATACAACAGGTGATTTTGCTTATTTACTCACCCCCGGACTAGCGGTTAAGGAGGAAGCCATTTATGGCGTTTATCCCCGTGATTGGCAACCCATCTTAGCAGGATGTGTCAGCGATCGTCCTGTATTGTGGGGTGGTGTTTCTCAAATTAGGCGCAAGTTAGTTATTTCCTTTGGTAAAGAGAATCAGGAGCGCACCGCTTCGCAGATTCCTTCGGGATCATCATCCCCTAACTCAGAAGCAAAAGGAGATGAGGAATTTGCTTTATTGCCACAACGAGCCTTCGTTCCACCCGGGACTGTCTATATCTTTAACCAGATTCCATCTGAAACTGAGGCACTCTTACCTAAACCTGAATCGACGGGGAATTGGTTAACCAGTTTTCAAAAACTCAACTATGGTAAATTATTATGGGGTAATAGACCACTATGAATACTTATTTAACATACCTATATCTGCTGACCCCTTTACACACGGGCGGAAGTGCTGATGAGGGCAATTTAATGGGAATCGCCCGCGAAGTCCATACCGAGTTTCCCTATCTTCCGGCTTCCTCCTTGAGAGGTAAAATTCGCTCTGCCTTAGAACCGAGCAATCCTCAAAGTGAAGAAGAAAAAGCATTAGCAAAAGAAGTCTCTCAGTTTTTCGGTCAAAAAATCAAAGATGGACAACAACCCACAGAAGGAGAAGTTTGGTTTGCTGAGGCAACTCTCCTGTTTTTCCCCATTGCTTCCTTAAGTCATCACTTAATCTGGATTACCTGTCCTCTCTGGCTAGAACGTTGGAATCGTTGGTTGCAAAATTCCCCTTTAACTCAATTAATTCAAAACTGTCGAGAGCAAATTACAGAAGCAAGACCAGCTTTAGTTAGCTTTACCCCCGAACCCCTTTACTTGCAAACTGCAATTCTGGAACAAAATGCCCTAGGGCAACTAAATACTAATGATTCTAATAGCCTCTCACAATCTCTTCAAAATCTCACTACTGCCAATAACATGATCGGTCAGCTTCTGAAAAAGCTAGTGATTGTGGATGATGAAGACTGTATTGCTTTGGTAGAAACTGGATTGCAGCGAGAAGTGCGCGTTGCTCTTAATGAAGGCGAAAAAACTGTCAAAGGTGGTTCTTTTCGCTCGGAAGAAGCCATTCCCCCTGAAACTGTACTTTTCTTTCCTTGGGGAATGAAACCTGTCAAACAAACCGAAAATACTCAGAACATTCGAGCAAAAACTAGCGAATTACTGAAAAATAAACTACAATTTGGAGGTCTAGAAGGATTAGGTCGCGGTTGGTGCGATCTAAAAACAATTGAAACTACTACAGGAAGTCAAAAATGAAATTAGATTCGCGTCAATTTAGCAAAGAAGCACATACAGCCTTAGTTGAAATAAAAAGTGAGTTAGCAGTAACTTACCACAAAAAAGCTAGTGGATTAGTTCAAGGATTAAGCACTTATATATCTACTTGGGGACTGCATCGACTTAGTGGAGATATGCAAAAATTTCTCGGTGGAACTGCCGAAGATACACGCTATAAAGGGAAAGTTTATCAAAAATTTCTTACTAAGCTCAAAGAGTTTAGCTGTGCAGATTTTGATGTTAATGATCAAGGCAAATTAATTGATATGCCTTTAAGAAAATATACCGCCCTCAATCACTTGGCAATTAAATTAGCAAAAGAGTGGTCTTTTTGGTCGCCAGCAGTCTTAGGAGAGGCAGAACAATCATGACGGCACAACAAGAATGGCAGAAATTTCTAAAAAAACTCCAAACCGATAAAAATCCTCTTTATGACTTGTATAAAGATAGTCAGTTAGAAATAGGTACAGAACTAACTATTTATTTTTCTGACGAAGAAGCGAAAACAAAGGCAAGTGCTAGATGGCAGAAATTACAAGCCAATTTTCCACCATACTGGAAAAATAAAAGGATTAATTTGAAAGTTGGACAGTTACCCGCTGCCTCCATTACTGCAACGACAAGATCAACAGCAAGAACAAATAATCCAACCAGTCGGAAATTAACCAGTCCTCTACAAGCACTCAATCATCGATTATTTAATGATAATGACACAGCTAAACCAGTTCTAATAGAAGCGGTGGCGGCGGATAAAACTTGTCAGTCTTTATACCAACAATTAACGGAGAAAACTAAACGATTAGCTGATGAAACTCTGACTGTTGAATTTATCTGGCGGGTGCGTGTAGGGGGAATGCGCGGTTTTCAGGAGTTACTTCTGCCTGTATTTCATCCAGTCTATGGTGTACCTTATATCCCTTCTAGTAGTTTAAAAGGTGTAGTAAGAGCTTGGGCAAGACAACATCAACCAGAAGCTGAGGTAAATCGACTTCTGGGGACACTAGAAGATGGTATCGGTTGCGTTCAATTTCTTGATGCTTTTCCCACTGCACCTTGTTTGACTGTAGATATCGCTAATCCTCAATGGAGTTGGGAAAATAACCGAGTATGCTATCAATCTGTCCCCCATTATCTGTTGTCAATGGAAGAACCTGAGATTTTAATTGGGTTGACTCGTACTAGCAGAGGTAAATTAGAAGATGTCAGCACAGTCAAAGATTGGTTACAAATAGCTTTATCAGCAGGAATTGGTTCGCGGGTTAGTGCGGGGTATGGTAGAACATCTGTTGCTTCTAGTTTGTCTCATCACTCTTCCCATGCTTTTAAATTATGGACGCAGGGGATATATGGCGCAAATCCTCCCACTAAAGATAATCAATATCAGGGAAATAATGAATTTCGTCCCGTAGCAGTGCGAGGGATGCTGCGTTATTGGTTTCGTGCAGTAGGATTAAGTATTTATTCACCGCAGCAATGTAAAGATTTAGAAGGTAGGTTATTTGGTACTATTGAACCGCAAGCTCAAGAAGGACTAATTCGTATTTCTGTAGATTGGGAAGAGGAAGAAGGTGATCGCAATCGTCCTTATTTTTGTGAAGGTAATATTCTACTAGAAGCTAAAAATCAGGATGCTCTCAAGTTAGCAGAAAAGCTATTGCAATTGTCTTCTCATTTAGCAGGAATTGGGAGAGGATCGAGACGATCGTTACATTGGAATAATCCACTAGGATTAAGGGGATGCCATTGGGAAGTTGACACTAAAAAACTACCTTGTGATAAAAAACCATGGCAGCAGTTTCTTGAAGAGGTAAGAGATTCTTTGCTTGCCCTACAGTCTGTCATAGGAGAGCCTGCTAATTGTCCTCCCGGAAATCCTGGCAATCGCTCTCAAGATGTTTTGAATAGTCAGGCTCAAATTTATTTAATTTCTTGTCCTAGTTTAAAATATCCTGGAACTGTCAAGAATTGGAAAAACGAAGGATTAATGTCAGAAGTACGGGGAGAAGGTTTAGATTTCCTTTATAGTAGTGGCTTTAAAGGTGTCAATCGAAAAGGAAATGGAAATGCTAATGTTGGCGGACGAATCAGCCGACAAGGAGAAACTGCTTCTACACCTTCTTATGTGTTAATTAAATCTAATTTTCCCCCACAACAGAAACCTTATCAAACAGTAACAATTTTTGGAGTTAACCAGCGCGATCGCGCTACATTTATTCAACAATTAAACTCATTAAACCCTATGCAAATTCAGTAAATTGGCCCGATGCTAACCAACTCAGAGATTTTTTAAAAATTAAACTTGCTAAGAAGTTAAAAGAGTGTTTCTCTCTTGCGGGAGAGGGTTTTTTATCATCGGGTTTCCATTAATTAAACTTGCTAAAAAGTTAAAAGCTGTAGGGGCAATTCATGAATTGCCCCTACTCTGTTGTATGGTTTCCATTAATTAGGGTTTGCTGAATAAATGTGAAATGTAGGCAAGGTAAGGGTTTTGTGGCTTTTCTGGCGAAACAGGTGCAAGATTTTGAGAGAATCGTGCTTCAAAACCTTGCGTCTTCATCGGCCCGCGTCCCGTAGGGGCGAAGCATTCGGGCAATAACCTATCGGTGAAACCGGAGATTTTCTATCCGAATGCTTCGCCCGTACTTTTTCAGCAGACCCTAATTAAACTTGCTAAGAAGTTAAAAGC
The DNA here is from genome assembly GCA_007095845.1 of Microcystis aeruginosa Ma_MB_S_20031200_S102. Classification (GTDB taxonomy): domain Bacteria; phylum Cyanobacteriota; class Cyanobacteriia; order Cyanobacteriales; family Microcystaceae; genus Microcystis; species Microcystis aeruginosa_D. The sequence continues at coordinate 15,575 of SFBI01000067.1, read as the reverse complement.
AAGAGTTAAAGAAGCAAATCTCTTCGCTCACAGAAGAGTTTCCATTAATTAAACTTGCTAAGAAGTTAAAAGGGTAATGTTGGGGTCGGGAATCCACATAATAAACGTTTCCATTAATTAAACTTGCTAAGAAGTTAAAAGAAAGCGGCGGTGAATCGTTCCCAGAACCTCCAACGTTTCCATTAATTAAACTTGCTAAGAAGTTAAAAGCAAGGTGGCGTTGTTTCTTTAGGAGAATTCGGGTCAAACGTTTCCATTAATTAAACTTGCTAAGAAGTTAAAAGCAGTTTGGCAATATAGGCTATCTCGTCGATGGAAACGGGAAGTTTCCATTAATTAAACTTGCTAAGAAGTTAAAAGAATTTAATGAACTGAACGCCCCTTATCTGGTAAAAGTTTCCATTAATTAAACTTGCTAAGAAGTTAAAAGGATGACATTCCCGATTTTTTCTTCCGATTCTTCCGGGTTTCCATTAATTAAACTTGCTAAGAAGTTAAAAGTCGCCCTGCAGCTCTTTCCAGATCAAATAGGAGAAATGTTTCCATTAATTAAACTTGCTAAGAAGTTAAAAGATGTGGAACCTTTGTGTAATTACTGCAGCAGCTGCGAGGTTTCCATTAATTAAACTTGCTAAGAAGTTAAAAGACTAAGGTTCCCGACTATCGTCAGCCAGATAGCCCAAAAAAGTTTCCATTAATTAAACTTGCTAAGAAGTTAAAAGGTTCAGTAGTTTCCCCCTCGGAACTTGGAGTTTTGCAGTTTCCATTAATTAAACTTGCTAAGAAGTTAAAAGTAATAGTCATGGCAGGCTTCCTAGAGGTTTACCAGTGGGTAACGTTTCCATTAATTAAACTTGCTAAGAAGTTAAAAGACACAAGCTCTGTACACGGCTTGTGTGCTAGTGGTAGATTGTTTCCATTAATTAAACTTGCTAAGAAGTTAAAAGATGACTGTAACTTGTGCATTTTCTTTGCCTTGTTTGGAGTTTCCATTAATTAAACTTGCTAAGAAGTTAAAAGACTAGCTTGCCAAAACTAGGCTGTATAAGGATTGTACAACGATTTTTCGTGGGATATTGAAAAGCATAGACATTATTAATAATATTTCTCAATAACTACCTCGGTCATGAGGCTCAAAGCCTTGCCCAGCAAGGCATCGACGCACCTCAACGAAAAATATAGATTTTCAGCCATTCTGTCTAACCCGCGAAAAATGTTGAGAACCCCCCCATTCCATCGGCATAAAACAATAGAAATTGTTCCACGTTAATGCCTATGCGATCGGGAGCATATCACCTTTGTATAATTACTCACTGGCATAAATGAGATGCTCCCAGTAGAAATACCTGTCAAGACAACTTGAGTCACAAGAATCCTTCGCTTTGAGCGATGGGAATGTCAACTTACACCACCATAGCAGCAGACTCTGATAGTTCTGTATTTGTTGCTCAGGGTTGATTTCTCCTCATCTTTTCGGGGTTCGCATCAGCACTCCGATTTTTCTTCAGATAGGTTCTAGAATCGAAATCAAGACGGAGGGGAAGATAGATTCCCTGAGTCTGAAAAGTGTACTACCGTGTAATTTTATGAAAAAGTGTCTGAACCGATTGCTCGCTGGAGTTATGAGTGGCTTCATGCTCACTTTGCCATCTTGTTCACAAAAGAATCCGATCGCTCTTGTTCTCTTAAAAGACACATCTTTAAGCGGACAAAATAACGAAGAGTTTCAGACGACAACCAAGAAAGCCTGTAAGAGTATAACAGAATCCATTTCGCGTGGTGATCAATTCAAAGTTATTCAAGTCAATGGGGAGCAGGACTTTTTTGAAAATTCCAGCCCCACCAATCCAACTCAGGCTAAAAAACAGTGTGAATCGGTAAAGACCACCAAAAAAGAGGGTACTTTTACTTGTCCAGCTATTCGCACAGCCAATCAGGTTTTTCAGTCCTCAAAAAACCCCGGTGTCTTGTTGGTTCTCGTTGAAACCAACGAGGGGGAATCGCCTTGCCCTCAAGATTGGCGAACTACTGTTAAAAACGTTATTGAAAAAGGTGGTTCTGTAGTCATTTTGAATGCTACAAACAACGGCGGCGAATCATTTCGCTTAGAGCTAGAGACTGCTTTGGAAAGCCTTCCAGTTAAATATGCTCATACTGACGTCGAATTTGCCATTAAAAACGCTATCCAAGAAACTAGAAAAAAAGCTGAGGCAAAACTATGAAAAAATCAGATAATTTCCCTCACTTTGAGGGCAACGGTTGGAATAGTACCCATGTATCTAATGGCAGTGGCCACACCGAAGAGGAATCAGAATCTAAACCGTGGCAAGATTCGGAAGCAACAGTCAATGACCCTCAATCAAAAGAATTCAATCGGCTAATCGCCGAGGACCTTCATCCCCAAGATCAGGAAGACCTGTTACAACGCTTTCCCTGCTATGCAATCGCACAGAGGAGAGTTGCTGCGGCGGAGTTTTGTCGATCTCAACTTATTAAAATTGATGAATTGTACTAAAGGAGTATTATGGATAGAGGTACTTTCTCTTCTTTGAAAGATAATTTCTTTTCTTTGTTTGCCACGACCATCATCGCATTTTTAAATTTTAACACGGCTATGGTTTTAGTGCCGGGGGATTGGGACGATATAAAGATATTATTTGCCGTTCCAGTTTCTTTGATAGCCTGTATTCTTTTCGACAACAAAGTTAGCGAGGAGTATATGCGTGAACGTCTCAAAGGATTTGCGAAAGCGACCTTAAATTGGATTAATATTCAGAGAGAAAGACTGACTCAAACTCGATTAGGGTCAATTAGACTGGAAACATACATCTATCTGTTTCAACTTTTTGAAGCGCCTTTCTTAGAAACATCAGTCATCTCAATTATTAATCGTCTTGGCTGTACCATTTACCTAATCACCGAGTTTATTGTGAGTGCTTATTTATTACTAGAGCGAGAGGATTTGCCCTGGTTCATGTCTATTGCTCCTATTCTAGCAGGATTACTAAATTTAGGAACGGGAATCCTCAAAGGACATCTTATAGTTTACCCAAAAGCTCTTAAGCAGCTTAGAAAAAAATATCAACAGTATTATGAGGATGTCTAAAATGACTATTAGATTGATAAATATTAACGAGATGAGTTCTCAGGATTTAAATGAACTGACCAGTATTTATGTCTCAGATGCAAGTCTGTCACCATCTAAAATGGTTGAAATCCTTCAGCAAAGAGTCGCTTGTCGCTCTCTCCATAAAGCCATAAAATTAATTCAGCAAGACCACCGACGGTCTTGTGAAAACTCTTTATCACAGAGGGCTAAAAAGCTTGAAGAACTTCGGAAACAAGCAGAATCTTTACACGCTTATCCGCGGGCTATTAGCGCTCCAAATCCCTCCTATTTCTTGGCAATGAATACAGTTAAAGAAGACTTAGAATTTGCTGAATCTCAAGTCAGAAATCACCAAAAATCCATCAGCAGATTAAATGACTCAGAATTGGAATTCAAATCAGTACTAAGAACATCATCATATTGGTCAGGTTCATTAGCCGATAGCAATAAAATTGAAGAAATACTGAATGAAATGGGAATAAAAGAGCTAATGCAAGATTTAGAAAAAAGACTGAGAGAATTGCAGGAACAGGTTAAAAATTTTAGCCTTGAATTAACCAAGTTCTCCATCGTTACTGTGTACGGCGAATCAAGAGTAGAAGATTTTCAATATCAAAATGGAGCTGCTCACCATGAGATTGAATGAATCGCCTTTTGCCGCAGGCTACGCCCCTCGTCCGGAAAAACCAATCGTAGCCTTGAAACCTAAACCCTGGTCAGTTTTTTTAAGTTGGAAAAACCTCCGTGGAATAATTTTCATAATTCCTCTTTTTGCTATAGCCTGGCAGTACCTAACTCTACAACGAACCGAATATATGTTCACAACTCAACGGTTTAGGATTATTACGGGACTTTTTAACCAAGAAATTGACGAAGTTTGGCTATTTCGTGTGACAGATTTACGCATTTTAAAGCCATTTCTTTATCGTTTGTTTGGAATAGCGAATCTTTACATTTACTCTACAGATAAAAACAACAAACTCGTGGTTATTCAGGCAATTTCGCTCACAGATGCCTTGAAGCTGCATGAAATTCTTCAACAGCAAGTCAACATTGAGCGACATAGAAATCGACCTGATATTCCAGGCTCTTGGCAGTAATCAATCATCTCAAAAAAAGGAAATAGTAATATGGCTGACCAAAACACAACTACTAACGCCGAGACTAATGCTTCTTGTCCCAGCACAATAGATAGTCCAGAACTACAAGATAAAGATATATGGAGTTCTTATGACAATACCTTTGGTAAATACGCATTTCACGGGGGAATGGAGGGATACTTAGAAAATAAAGACCCTTCTCCTGAAAGTCCACAACAAGAGTGTTTCTACGATGATTCAGGTAATCTAATCGACGAAAATCATCAATACGCAGGAATGAGAGGAACCGCCAATGAATACGATGGACATAAGGGCGATAGTTCAGAACTATGGAACCATTTCTATAACGATAGCGGGGGAATCTGGGAAAACGGTGGAGAAGCCTTTGCTACCTCTGTGGAATCCTACTATGACTCTGTTGAAGATTATGTTTCTGATGTCTATGACTCTGTGGAAGATTATGTTGCTGATGCCTTTGAATGAAGTCAAAGTCAAAAGCTCTTGAACGTCCTCAAAGCTCATCCGTCAAGCGTTTTTATCCCCTCTATTCTAACCCGCCCTAAAAAGCCACAAAAACTAAAAAACTTCGCCAACAACAAATGGTTAATAAACAGCCAAAACCAGTCATTCTCCAAAAAAATAGTGCTACCGCAACAATAAATAATCTGGTCAATACTTGTCAAAAACTCCCTGATGATATTTTATTAAAAGTTCTGTCTATTGCAACATCTGAACTAAAACAGTTGCAAAAAAATAAAGTCTAATTTTGGCTTTAAAATCAATTAAGGGATTGCACAGTTTTCTTGATTGGCAATCCCTTTTTTCTATTAATCTGCATGGTATAGCCTTTTTTTATCGTTTCAGCACAGCAATATTAGGACATAATGGTATTATGTCCCTACAATTAGGATAAATTTACTAACCTTCGTAGGGATTTAACACTGTTAAATCCTTATCTATTGACGGTGATCTAAAGATAACTCAATGATATTCTTAAGTTAGTTAATTCAGTATCTTGCTTTAACTCTCTATAGATAGCGATCGCCACTTCACTAGCAAGGTTAATTCCTGAATGGGAGTAGATCAAAAACCGCAAACCATCTTGAATCTTTGAAGCTTTTTTCTTTTTTTTGATGAAAGCCACTGTTTTTTTTATATCTTCCTCATTAAATTGAGTTATATCATTTATTATAAAGGGGTGAATATGCCCAGGATTCATGTTAAGTTCAGATTGAACAGATTGAGGTTCAGCATTGCCATTAGGGGTTTTAATTGAAATAAATCGATAGTTGCTTCCCTCCTTATTTTTAACTAAGTCATTGACTTTTTCTAAGTCACAACAAATCAGTTCAATATCTTGATAAATATTAGTAATTCCCTCTCCAATACTATAAATTCTGTCAACTAATGATTGAGGTTCAATTACCTTAACTTCTTTCCCCCAACCCGAAATCCAACGAATGAGATCAATGTCCATTAAAGACCATTCTGGTAAAGTAATTTTAATAGTATATTGATAGGGAGGAATATTTTGTTCTAACTTAAAAATTCCACGATCTCGCGTAGCGAGCGCTTTGCGTTCATAACTCGTTCCTTTTAACCAATCAGGTAAAGACATTTCTATTTTCTGAAATCTTTGATTTCCTTCACAAATAAATTTAAATGCAAGTTCTGTGGCGTAGAGAATGACAGTAACATTTAATTTCTTTCCTTGTTGGGAATCTAAATACTGACGCTGTTTTGCCACATCATCGCCTAAATAAATTCCTGCACTTGCATCATAAAGTTTATGGAGCTTATCTAACGCTTTTTTTTGCTCATTTATATCTCGCTGAGTATTTACTTGTTGAAATCGGATTCTATCAATTCTTGCGAAAGCAAATAAACCTTTTTTGTCTCCTTCACCTATTTCATACCCTAAATACCATGCAATATTATGAAAAACAATTTGTAAAGGATAAGCGGTAAAGTGTGGTTGATCTTTTGGCCATTTAGCACTTCCTTGAATATGACTAAATTTCAAAAGCTCTCCTTTTTTTATCGCTTCTTCTAACTGTTCAAATTGTTGTTGATATTTCTCTACATCAACAATGGATTTTGTGCCAATTAAGCGCGTAGAATAAGGAGCTTCTTCTTCTAAAAGTTTGGAATTCACTAATCGTTGTTCAAATATATCATAAATTTCGGCAGCAAGAGGATCTTTAAAATATTTCTCTACTGAATGGGATCGGAGAGATTGATAGAGCTTATTTAACTCATATTGAGATAAAATACCTGTTCCTGCAAAGTAGCCTTTTTTCATAGCAAAATTAGGTAAAAGTTGATAAGGTTTAATACAATGACAAATATCTTCTCGAAAGTTATTTTCTAGAGGACTTCTTTGATATTCATTCTCAACATCAATCTTGCCAGAAAATAAGCCATAGTTATACATCGCTTTAACAATGCTAGTTTGCCTAAAACCTGTTTCTGTTGTCACCGAAGGTTTGCCATTTTCTTCGCATAAAAAAGGATGATGAACAATAAAACGAATCGTTTTTATTAACCGTTGAAATTTATCTAAATCATTGTAACGATGACTAATTAAATAAGGATAATCAATCGACTCTATCTCAATTAAATCAGCAGCTATATCTCCTCTGGCTAAAATCCCATTCTTTTCTAACCAATATAAGTCTTTTTCTATGGCTTCAGGATGGGCATAAATAGCATGATACTTTTTAGTAATTACTGCACAAATTTCCTCAATTGAAGTGCTAAACTGAGGTAATTCTTCGACTTCTAAAATTTCTTTAAGGGTTTCTGGTTCAGTTTCCGTTAAATTCCCAATCCCTGGATAGTTAATAATGACGGACATTAAGTGCATTAATCGTTCAAAGTCTAATAAACGAGAATATGGGTGAAAAACTTTATTCTTATTTAAGTTAGCTATGTTAGCTAAAAGACGCTTGAATCCTGTGAGAATTGTACAAATTTCGTCAAGATCAAAGCTATTGTCTCTAACAGGAACAGGATAAATTTTTAACAGTCCTTCGTTAGATTCTGGGGGATTTGCTTGTAAATTAGCATTCATCTTATCAATCACTTCGTCAGGAACTTGGCGTTCACGTTGTTGATTTCTTTGTTTACATTTCTCCACAGAAGTCTGTAAATGCCATCCTATCCATTGAATATTAAATGAATTAACCGTTTTATAAAGAAAATCAAGTCGCCACGGGCGCATAGCATTAGTGGCATCATAAATGACGGGTTGATCTTTTTCAACGGCGGTTTTAATTTGATCTAAGACTTCTACCTCAATATCCGCCCAAATTCCTTGATTTGCCGCATCTCCATAAAGTTGCGCCCGAATTTCATCGGTTGAAACCACGACAGCATTAATTTCTTCTGCCAAAAATTGAGCAAACGTTGATTTCCCGCTTGCAGGAAGTCCAATCAAAAAGTGACAAATTACAGGTTTTTTCATCATTTTTTTCCTCGTTGTTATTTTACAGCAATACGCACTTTTAAGAGTCGATGTTTATTTTCCTGCTCAAAAGTTTCCCACCACTTCTTGGCACTACCAATAGTTTCTTCCCAGCCGATTTAAGATTTTACTTGTTCTAATTGCGCCACAATTTTCTCTTGACTCTATTCTTGAGTCTAACTAATGGCAAGCTCTGGTTGAGGCTTATCCGAAGTTTTAAAGGCCGCAAAATAATGGTGTAATTGTTCAATTTGAGTCAGAGAATTGATTGATTCGTTACTATAGGTAAGTTTAGGTTGTCCACTCGTCACAGAGGTTTTATTAAAGGTAATGTCGCTGACTCTCTTTTCTGATTCAGGAAGTTGATATTCTGGGGAGCATCTCACCTTTGTAACCCCTAAATTAAGCTTTATGTCAAGCTATTTTGAAAGCCTTGCTAGAAACCAGTTTTAGGGACAAGTATAATTACTCACTTGCATAAATGAGATGCTCCCATATTCTGGTTGAATCTGTGGCTCGTTTTGGACTCATCTAAACCTCTACAGCAGAAGAATAAAGAATTAAAGGATATCTATCCGAGTTAATTTTATCACATGAGTACGTTCTATCGCCGTACATTTTCTAGCCAGTTTAAACAATAGGTGTTTTAAGATCGTTCAGTAAAATAGCGATCACCTGTGTTTTAACCGCAGAATAGATATAGTATTGATCGGCGTTAATAAACTGTTCTTTATAGTCTCTCCTCAATTGTAATAAAGGATGATTGAGAATAATGTTTAAGATGTCTGGAATTGTCTTATATGTACAGGGTGAGAGCATCTCAAAAGCTATTGACAATTAGCTAATTTTGTAGTCCGCATGGGCATTTCAGATGATACCAGTCAATCAGAATAGTTACGAAATCGACCCGTTTGGTTGATTTTTGCTTAACAATTGAGAGGGCCAATTCTCCTTAAATATGCCTGAATCGTGGGTAAGCGACCCCCGCAAAGTCCCTTTTGTCAAGGATTGTTAAGATGCGCTTGCCCTGATATAATAGACGGTGAGCTAATGTCCTGAATTAAGCTTAATAATCGCTAACGATAAATAATGACCATTTCATGCGAACTCCCACTTCTTGGTGAAATTTTTCAATATGGAGTTTCTTAACTCAACCCAGAGAAGATATCGGTGTTCGCACCAAATATACTCTCATAAGCTTTAATTTAGGGTAACGTCGTCAATAGCCATTAATTTACAGTTAACAAATATGACTATTCTTCTTGCGAACCTTGGGACTTCTGACTTATCTATTAAAGTAACAGTAGATAGCCAAAATTATTATTTTCCTATTGATTTTCTCTCGAATGAACCTAATCTAAATAAAAAACTCAAAGATTTAGATAATGAGCGTCGAACTATTTGGGACAATATGTATCAAGGTTTTAACTATGTTCCTAATAGTCAAGTTTACCAAGATTTAGGATTTCCTACCCAAAAACAAGCAGTTCGTGAATTAACCAAAGCTCTACAATCAAGCTATCAAAAAGAATCCCATAAATGGCATTCTCTTATTCGACCGACTCGAATTGGAAGTGTAATCCAAAAAGCAGTAGCAATGGGAGCATCTAAAGCCTATATTTTCGTCACCAATCAACCGACTTCACATCCTCAAGATACCATTTATTTGTTCCAGATCATTCAACAGTGGGTACAACAGGAATATCCTGCCTTTGAATTAATTCAAAAAGAGCTACAACTTAATTTAGATCCGCAAAATCCTAACCTTGAAGATTTAGTTCTTGAATACTACTATAATCAGTTGAATGAGATTTATTTAGAAGAAAATTCATCCCAAGAATCAACTATTTTAGTCAATGTTAAAGGGGGAACATTGCACCAAAAAACTGCACTCAAAATTCAAGCAATCGCCAGTGATTTTAAAAATCTTCTGTTCATTGACCCAATTTTAGACCTTAATCAACTTTTAGAGGGAAAAAACTCTGAATGTCAACTCACTTCTTATTGGCTTTATCAACGGAATCAAAAATATCAAACCGTTAAGTTACTATTACAAAAAAGATGGGATTTTGATGGAGCAAGAGTCATTCTTAAAGATTGGCAAGAAACTTTGATTTATTTAGCAAAACAAGTTCCTAAAATAGCGAGTGATACCCAAAAAGAGCAAGAAAAGTTAACAGAAATTCTCACAAGACTTGATTTTGCCGTTAGCTGTTTTAACCTTGATAAAAACGCACTCAAAGATAATGAGCAAATGGAACATAACTTTTGGTTAAATCTTTATACTCAATGTCGGATTTATTGGGGACTAGATGAAATCGCTAACTTTCTAATCCGATTAAGTTCTTTTTATGAAGTCACTTTAAATGAATTAATTATGGGCTTACGCGGACAAAAATACTTGATAAATAATAATCAAAATCAATATTTGGCATTTGACAGAAACAAAGCATCTCAAGAATTTTGTAATAAGTTTGAGGAATTAGAACCGGATTTTAAAAGGATTAAAAGGAGGGATTTTTCATACACATTAGTAAATCGTTATAGTAAGAGAAATTTTGTTCAAACCTTAATAGAAATTGATCATCCTGATCGCCTTGAATTATGGCAACAGATTCTAGCCTCTTTGGTAAAATTAGATTATTGGTTTGATAATCGAAATACGCTCATTCATAGTGGCAGAGGAGTATCAGTACAAACGATGATTAATCAATTGGAAGAAGGTAAACGAAATTGGACTGACGACAAAGATAAATATAAACCTAATCCCTATAAAGCTTGTCATCCTAACAATATTTTAGGGGAAGTTCTCAATATTGCTGTCCATACTTATCAGTTACTTGGACAAAAATCATCTCCTTATGTCGGTTGGGATAAAAACACTCCCTATTATCTCTATAGCCAATTACGAGAAGAAATTTGTCAACAATTGATTTAACCATTGAATCCCCGCAAAGGCGGGGATAAGATTAACTTCAAGACCAGCTTTAGAGGCGGTGGAAGATGTGACTTTTAAGCGGTTAGTCTCTTAAGTTTAACAATCTGATCACTGATAGATTCTAGGGGGATAAAGTCCTGTTGTAGTAATGCTTGTAAGCGAGAATTAGTGTTTACAGAAGCCCCAACCACATTGACATCAACGTTGCGTGCTTGTAGTCTCTCAATTAAGGGAATGAAATCTCCATCACCAGTTACTAAGATAACGCGGTCGCCTGGTTTAGCCGCCTCTATTAAATCCAACCCCATCGCTAAATCATCGCCAATAGTTTTCCATCCATTTTCCCGTTGTGATAAAGGGAAGGTGATTACCTCATAGTTAAGTTGTTTTAAGTGATGAAGCCATTGTTTTTGATTCGGAGAAGGATGCTCATGGAGTCCAGTATAATACTTTAAAGTAAAAGTATCTGTCTGTTTTGCTGGTTCCACCAGAGCAATTTTTAAGGCTTTCCAGTCAATTTCTAACCCTAGTGTTTCGGTCGTTTTGCTGAAATTGTTACCATCGATGTAGATGTGAGTCACCGTCTGTCTTTTTTGGGGTAGGGGAATGACGCGCTTCTCAGTTTCTATCTCTGGGGTTGGCTTCTCGTGGGGAGTAAGTTGATTTAACTGTTGTTGTTGCTGATTTAGAGTTGCAGTCGTTAGCTTTTGTTGATGTTGAACTTTTTGGGTTGCGCCTACCAGTAAACGGCTACTGGTTTTCAGGGTGCTGACTTCTTTAGCCACTTTTTCTGTTGTGTGTGTGACAGCTTTAACCTCTTTTTCGATTTTTTCGATCCCCTTAATCATAGTTTGGGAGTTAGTCAGACTTCCTTCAATCAGAGTCTTGATTTTCTTTTTTTCTTTAGTAACAATGATCGCAGAGGTAGAAGTGGCGGTCGCGAGCGCTGTTCCTACTATCATCAGATGCAGTTGACCCGAAGAAACGATCGCACTAACGAACAGAGAAGAAGCCACTTGAATGAAGGTTTTTATCATCTTTTCTTCTTTTGAGTATAGTGTGTACGGACAAATGAGTTCCACCCAGCCCCATTAGGCGGCTCTAACGTTTCTCTATTAGGTTGTCTAGGTGCGAACAATTCTTATCGTAATAGGGGTTTTAACTGGGTTCAAGCAATATCATGCGAACGCCCATCTAAAGATGAAAGAGCATTTAGAGCGATCGCTACTACCTGATCAAGGGTTAATTGAGAAGCATTATTCCGGTTCTTCGGTTTGTCTTATGCCATCGACGGGGGTTATTTATCAAGTATTTTTATCTAGAGCGAACTAATCAATTAAGTCTCTTGCCAGATAAGGATTTAGTCGATTTATACCCTCTATCGAACCATACCAAGTAACGAAGAACCATTTTTTTTTCATTCATCAGCAGAGCTTATTAAATAAATCGAGCAGAGAGAAAATATCTGGTATAATGCCACTCCTGCAAGGATTTACCTAGGGATAAGCCGATTTATGTTGCTAAGGTTATATTTTGATAAACTTTTGTCAAGTTAGCCAGCAAATTAAGTTATTTTGTGATTAGTTAGGTTAGGGAGATGACTACAGCCTTGTCATCGGAGTCAGCCATGGCAATTTGGCCGCTATTATTAATGGTAAAGGCGGAGATACCGTCGCCATCGAGGTTAGGATTACCTGCGGTGATATTGTAGGGTAAAGGTTTTATTGGTGATAACAGGAGGTTGATTGACGGGAGTTGTAAATTCAAAGGCACCGATATCAACTGTAGTACCGTTAATGCGAGGGTTGCGGGCAATATCAAAGGGTATTGTTTCGGTGATGTTGCTATCGCCATCTAAGTCGCGGGTATCAGCAGGGAGGGAGGCGTTGCTTCCTGCGTTGCTGGTAGGTTATACTAGGAGTCAAATACCTTAAATTGCTTAGTTGTTGAAAAATGACACAATCTTCTTTACATATCAGCACTCAAGTTTTACCCGGTAATAAAATAGAAATTCAAACCCCTGAACTCGCTGTTGGTGAAATGGTTGAGGTTTTTATTGTTCCTTCAACTTCTGAAAATGATCAAGATAAAAATGAATCTGACCCGCTAATTGGTTTGTTCAGAGGTTCTCCAGATTTAGCAACTCAATCTGAAGAAATTTTACAACAGGAGATTAAAGAAAATTCAGGATGGACATGGAAAGAAAAATAACAATAAGTGATACAGGGTTTGTAGTTGCTTTGCTAAATCAATCAGATATAAAACATAGTGATGTCGTAGCTATTTATCAGAACTATCAGCAAATATTATTACCCCAAACAGTTTTAGCAGAAGTCGCTTATTTAGTAGGTCGTAGTGCAGGTGTTAGCACTGTTGCGGCTTTTTTAAAAGGATTGTCTGCAAGTCGGTTTCATTTAATTCCTTTAAGTGAAACTGATGTAATTCGAGTATCTGAGATTTTAGAAGAATACAAAGATAGTCGTATTGATTTTGTTGATGCAACTGTAATGGCGATCGCTGAAAGGCTCAAAATTACGCTTATATTAACATTAGATCAGCGAGATTTTAGATTATTTAGACCTAAACATTGTCAAAGTCTTGAGATTCTGCCATAAGGTCTTTACTATAGTTTTTGATAACAAAGAGACGCAAAATCTGTCGCTTACGTCCCCAATTCATCCTCAATCAAAGTTTACCGATTAAATAACCTAATTGTCGTCTTGATTGTACTTTTTAGAAAACAATGCACCTAATCCTAATGTTACTATTCCTACAATTGTAGAAGGTTCAGGAACAGATGTCAAAGGTTCTGAAATTGTCTGTATTTCAAGTTCAGCATAATCAATAGCAATTGCATCTGCTCTTGTACCTCCGAAGCTATTTAATTCAATATTTACATTGCCATCTGCTAAACTAGAAAAGAAAAGAGAATTAAGATTAAAAATTGTAACGTTAACAGGAAGCTGAGTAAGAGCATTGCCATCTGGCGTAGAAACATCATCAAACGCTCCTGATACTTCAATACCATCAATAAATAACCTGTCATCAAATGGAATCCCACCGAACCCATCTCCGGCACCGTTATCTTCTAGGTCGAAGGTAACTATTTTAAGAACGGCTGAAGTGATTGATGAACTGGCTGGAAGTGAGTAATTATGCGACCATTGAAATGTTTTGAATGTGAAAAAGTCAAAATCATTATCGTTTGTTCCCTGAACGATATTGGATACAGCTATAGTGTTGCAAATATTAGATCCCGTTCCAAAGCAATCTTTATCTCCCGCAATACTTGTAATTGTTGCGGCATTTGCAGCACCCAAAAATAGAGAAAAAATTGCTTGGGCAGCAGCGATCGCACTTGCTAAACTGCCAAAAGCACTATTCCAAGCGGAACCATTACCAGTCGCACCAGACTTAACGTAGATGATAGCCATGATATACCTCGTGTGAAAAAGATGGTACAGAGTCGATAGGGAATCCACCCGAAACTTAGTTCGAGTTAGATAAAGTTGATAAGTAAGCGAATAGTCGAGAAAACTGCCTCTAAAGACACCAAAACTATTAATCAAGCTTGGATGTCAGAAAATTTAGCACTGGTTAGGGATAATGCTTAGATTGTAGAGGCGAATAATTATAAGTTCCGTTTATTTTTTTTTCTTCATTCATCAGCAGAGCTTATTAAATAAACCATGCAGAGAGACAATATCTGGTATAATGCCACTCCTGCAAGGATTTACCTAGGGATAAGCCGATTTATGTTGCTAAGGTTATATTTTGATAAACTTTTGTCAAGTTAGCCAGATAATCAAGTTATTTTGTGATCAGTTAGGTTAGAGAGATGACTACAGCCTTGTCATCGGAGTCAGCCATGGCAATTTGGCCGCTATTATTGATGGTAAAGGCGGAGATACCGTCGCCATCGAGGTTAGGATTACCTGCGGTGATATTGTAGGGTTAAGGGGTTATTGTCGGCATCAGTGGCGTTAATTGTCCCGACAACTGTACCGTTAGGACTGGTTTGAGAAATGTTAAAGACAGCATCATTAACCAGTAAAATACTTTTATTGCTTAAAGGGATTAATAATAGTTAATTTTTTATCAACAATTAAACCATCTTGCATATCTTCTGAATACAAAATATTTGCATCAGAAAATAAAGCACAAGCAATCACTAAACTATCCCAAAATGATAGATGGTATTGAGTTCTCAGATTAGATGCAGATTCAAAAATATCAAGATTAAATGAGATAACTTGATATTTTCTATAAAAGGAAACAATTAATTTAAACAATTGTTTTTCATCAAGCTTATGCTTTTTAAGTAAATTACAAGAAACCTCATTAACTATTTGGGTACTGATAATGATGGACTTTTCTTTAATTAATTGTTTTGCCAATATTCTTTTACTTTCTTCTTTTTTATCAGTGGAAAAAGCATAAAGCCAAATATTAGAATCAACAAAACAACTATGATTTTTAAGTTCTGTCATAAATTTCTTCTCGTTTCATAAATTCTAAATTATCAACCTCTATAGGATTTTCCAACAGGTATTCAATCATATCAATTTCAGGTTCACTTTGATTGAGTTGATTTTGAGCTTTAAATGCGGCAATAAGTACCTGTATCTGCTGAATTTGTTCAGGTTTAAGTCCAGTTACATTAATGTTTTTAATCATGGCTACATTGGAATGATTTTTACTTTAATTATACTAATTACACGCTCTCACAATAATACTCTTCCTTTTTTAGATCTTTGACTAAAATTATCGGTGTTTATGAAGAGTTATTATAGCCTAGCCTTTGAATTATAACAAAGAGACATAAACCCCGCGCTTGTCCCCCTCGGCTCTTCGTTACCCTTTATGCTAAATCAACAGACAAGATGCCAAGATAACATACTTCTAACCCAAAAATTCCGAAAGTTTCTAAAGCCATAGGCTCTCCGTTTTATTAGTTTAAGT
>SFBI01000066.1 GCA_007095845.1 Microcystis aeruginosa Ma_MB_S_20031200_S102 | reverse complement strand
AATCGATCACTTTTTTTCTCAAGTCTAGGCTATAAGACATTTTTCTGTATGGATTGCTCGTTTCTCTTTATTTTACCTTATTTTTCCCTCGTCTCACACTTATTTGAAATGACTATATGAATTGGGAGCATCCCACTTTTGCCATAAGCAATTGTACTTAGATGCGAAATGCTTAGATGGTAAGTCTTTTCGGGAGTGGGAATTATAAATTATGAATTATGAATTATGAATTATGAATTGGGAGCATCCCACTTTTGCCATAAGCAATTGTACTTAGATGCGAAATGCTTAGTGGGATGCTCCCTTATCAATTGGGGAGTGAGGGAGCCTTTTTCAGTGATCAGTAAACAGTGAACTGAAAACTCACATCTGATCACTGAATCACTGATTCTAGCGATCAATCTCGCCTTCGTAGGGTTGGACTCCGATCGAGGGATAATTATCGTGGTTAGGGCTGAAAACTTCTAAGACTGCATGGGCTAACTTTTGGAAAAAGTCGGGACTCTCGTGCAGGGACTTGAGTGCTGCTTCTAATTCAGGACGAGAGAAATCGAAGCCTTGGGAGCGAGCTATCTCTAGTAATTGCTGAGGATCTTGGGTTGAGCGCATTTTTTGACCCAATTCTTCATTTTTGGCGGCTAAGGCGAAGAAATCGAACACTTGATTTTTAGACATACAAATACTTTTCCTTTGATAATTAAAGGTGTGGCCTCGGCGGTGTGGAGGTTAAACTGCCTAGTATGGTTCATTTTTATCCTACCAGTCAGGAGATATCCTCAAAGCAAAAGTTTCGTTTTTGTTTGCTTGTATGGCTGAGTATGCTTTAAGGCTAATTCCGAGGAAGTGGAAATTATCAATTATGAATTGGGAAGTGGGGAGTTTTCCCTGTGAACAGTAATTATAGTAAATCCAGTTATTAAAAACTGATTATGTATTTTCCCTTTTGTCTGTCCTGATATGTAGCCTATGCTCAACGGATTTGGTATCAGTAATCAGTGAACTGAAAACCCACATCTGGCTTTGTAAGCTGCTTTTTAGGTAGGATAATTGCCAGATTCTGTCTTTTGCCTCTTGTGTTCAGAAACTGATAGCTGATTCAAAGCTGAGAGCTAGTGGCCAAAATAACTAACTCGGTCTTCTCCCCGGTCAAGATTGAAAGGGATAAGCTAGAGTGTGAGAAGTGAAAACCTTTTAATCTCGTTTCGCCCCTAGAGGATAATAGCTCGATGTTGCGAATTATCACAGAGCCATGGTCAGCCAGAACGGAACTGAGAAGAATTCGGGAACGGTTCGACGATCCGGAAATTCGGGAAAAAGAATCGCTTGTCCGAGAGATTGTCGATCAGGTGCGACTTACTGGCGATCGCTCGTTGGTGGATTACACGGAAAAATTCTACCAACAGTCCCTTAATCTACAACAACTGAAGGTGAGTGGCTCGGAACTCGATGCTGCTTATCAACAGGTGTCGCAGGATTTATTAAATGCGATCGCTGTTGCCTGTGTAAAAATGGAAGCTTTTCATCGTCAGCGTCTTCCCAAAGCTTGGGTACAGTTTCCCGAGGATGGTACGGTTCGGGGGAAACGGTATCAACCGGTTAACAGTGTGGGAATAGTCGTTCCCGATGGTAAACGAGCCTATCTCAGTTTATTGCTCCAACAGGCAATTCCTGCCAAAATAGCGGGGGTTAAACGGATTGTCATGGTATCTTCTGCTGATGAGGATTTACGCATCCATCCGGCGATTTTAGTGGCAGCCCAATCGGTGGGTATTAGTGAGATTTATCGGGTGGCTGGACCACAGGCGATCGCTGCTTTAGCCTACGGGACAAAAACGATCGCTCCTGTGGAGATGATTGCTGGAATAGGTGATTTTTACACTAATTTGGCTAAAAAACTGGTTTCTGACCATGTAAAAATCGATCATCTCTCTATTACTTCTGATTTAGTTATTATTGCCGATAGTCAAGCTAATCCTAGACAGTTGGCCCTAGATCTATTAGCGCAAGCGGAACAGTATTCCCTAGCGGCTGCAATTTTATTGACGACGGATAAGGCTTTGGCTTTAATAGTACAGGAAGAAGTACAAAAACAGTTACAGGTACATCCCCAGAGATTGTTAACGGAAAAAGCGATCGCTAATTATGGTTTAATCGTGGTGGTGGAGTCATTGGAAAAAGCGATCGAATTATCGAATCTTTTTGCTCCTACCCATTTATCCTTAATGATCGATGAGCCTTGGGAAAAGCTATCTTCTGTGAGACAATCGGGAACTATTCTCCTCGGTTCTACTACTCCAAAAGCGGTGGCTGATTATTTGGGTTGTCCCGTGGGAGTGGAAACTTTTCTCGATTCCGCCACTTTGATCGAATATCCTGCCGATTCCCTCGCCTCCATAGCCCATAATTTGCAAATATTAGCGCAAGCGGAGGGCTTTACGGCAACGGATGCGAGTATAGAATCCCGGAGTTAGGACAAGAACTAAGTAGTCGTGCAAAATAAATTTCCTAGTGAAGATAGGCAAGAGGCAATAGGCAAGAGGCAAAAGCTTTATCGAAATGTGTAATTAATTTTGCTTAGGTACTTAGAAAAACTATAATCTTCTCAAAGCAACGATTGGATCTAATTTAGCGGCACGATGAGCGGGAACAACACCGAAAATCAGACCGATGGCACTGGAAACTCCTAACGCGAGAATTATGGCAGGGATTGAGACACTGGTGGTTAAAGCGGCAAAAATTCCCGCTAGATACATTCCTTGAATGCCGACAAAAATCCCAATAATTCCGCCAGTGGTGGCTAAAATCACCGATTCAATGAGAAATTGACCTTTTATATCCCCTTCTTTGGCTCCTAAAGCCTTTCTTAACCCGATTTCTTGGGTTCTTTCCGTGACTGACACCAGCATAATATTCATGACACCGATTCCCCCGACAAAAAGGGAAATACTGGCGATCGAGGCTAACATTCTAGTTAAACTATCGTTAGTTTCTTTGGTCATTTCTAAGACTGCGGTTTGGGGGAAAATCTGCACATAATTCTCGTCGCTGACCTGATGACGCATTTGCAGCAGGTTGCTAATCTGAAACTGGGCGGCTTTAATTTGGCCGGAGTTTTTGGCCAAGACAGAAATATGAGTTAGGGGAATGCCATAGATAGAATTGCGCCCTAAAACCCGATTAGACATGGTAGTTAGGGGAATTAAAGCCCGGTCGTCCTGATTAGCCTCAAATAAGGAGCCTTTCGCCTGTAAAACTCCAATGACTTGAAAACTAAGATTGCCGATGCGAAGATTTTCGCCGACGGGATTGCGATTACCAAAGAGATTTTTGGCTAATTCCGATCCCAAGACAATCACGCGATTATCCCGTTTCAGGTCAGATTCCATGATAAATCTACCTTTAGATAGTTGACGGTTACGCACATTTAGGTACTGGGAACCCACCCCAATCAGGGGGCTATTACTGGTTCTATTACCGAAGGATAAGATTGTTTTACCGCTCAATTCGGGAGAAATGGCGGCAATGGCGGGAACTTGAGATGCGATCGCTTGGGCATCTTCGTAGGTGAGCGGCCGGGGATTAGGAATTGTCCGCCGGACATTGCGCGAGGAGGTGGAAACAAATAAAACATTCGGACCGAGGGCTTCAAACTGCTCCAGGGCAACTTTTTGCGCTCCTTCACCCACTCCCACTAGGGCAATGACGGAGGCGTTACCGATAGCAATTCCCAGCATGGTCAGACCACTACGCAGTTTATTGGCCATCAAAGCGGAAAAAGCCATTTTCAGGTTTTCGAGCATTTCCATGGTTAGTTATATTCAGTTATCAGTGATCAGTAAACAGTAATCAGTAAACAGGTATAAATATAAAGATAACTAATTAACTTAAGTACCTAGGCAAAATTAATTACACATATCTAACCCCGCTCTTGCCTCTTGCCTCTTGCCTCTTGCCTATCTTCACTAGGAAATTAATTTTGCACGACTACTTAAAACTTACATCTGATAACTGATAACTGATAACTGATAACTGATTAGCGGGCAGAGATTTGGATCGTTTCTGGTTTACTTAAATCGCCAGTAATAGTTAAACTGCGCCGATTAGCGTTGAGATGACGGACAATTTTATAGATAGCTTCAACTTGGTCACTAGCGCCGATTTTGGCCGCTAGAGTGGCTAAGTCGAGAGAAGTCCCCGTTTCCCGAACAACTTGCACGATTTTTCTTTGTAAATCCAGAATGGAAGCGGCGGCTTTTTTCCCTGCTTCTACCCCGGGTTGATGGTAGGCGTTAATATTAACTAAACTAGCATAGAAACTAACGGCCCTTTCGTAGAGGGCAATTAGGGCCCCCACCTGACGGGGAGTAACCTCTGGGATAGTGATCGTGATAGAGTGACGACTGTTTTCGTATAAAGCTTGTCGAGTACCTTGCAGTAATCCTGAGAGGAAATCGCCAGCAGTGGAGCCGGTTTCCACTTCGATGGAATCTCCTTGTCGGTCTTTTAACACTTCAATAAAAGTGGCGAAGAAATTGGGAATCCCTTCGCGTAATTGTTGGACATAGGCGTGTTGATCCGTGGAACCTTTGTTACCATAGACGGCAATCCCTTGGTACACCGTCTTACCATCGAGGTCTTTTTCTTTACCGAGGGACTCCATGACCAATTGTTGCAGATAGCGGCTAAAGAGATAGAGACTGTCTTTGTAGGGCAGAATCACCATATCTTTCTCTCCCTTGCCATTGCCCTCATGATACCAAGCTAGAGCCAGTAGGGCGCTAGGATTTTTTTTCAGGTTATGGACGCGGGTGGCGATGTCCATTTCTTTGGCCCCGGCTAACATTTCATCAATGTCGATACCCTGCAAAGCGGCCGGGAGAAGACCGACGGCGGATAGTTCTGATGTACGACCACCGACCCAATCCTGCATGGGGAAACGAGTTAGCCAATCTTGGGCGTATTTGTCCAGTCGGCTACCCGGCATGGTGACGGCGACTGCGTGTTGGGGAAAGTCTAAATCCTGTTTTTCGTAAGCGTTGCGGACTTCTAACATTCCGTTTCTCGCTTCGGGAGTGCCGCCGGATTTACTGGTGACGATAACCAGGGTGGTAGCTAGGGGTAAATGGGCTAAGGTGCGATCGATGCCTTTCGGGTCGGTATTATCAATAAAAGCAATCTCTAAAGCGGGAAAATCGGGTGCTAGAGCCTCGGCGACGAATTGGGGACCCAAAGCAGACCCCCCGATGCCTACACAGAGAATATGGGTGAATTTTGCCCGATTGGGCGGCTTAATTGCTCCGGAGTGAATTTTCTTGACAAATTCTTTGATCTGTGCTAAGGGTTCAGTGATTTCGTCCCGCAATTCCTGATTAGGAGCGAGTTCAGGAGCGCGCAGCCAGTAGTGGCCGACCATACGCTGTTCGTCGGGATTTGCGATCGCACCCTGTTCTAAAGCTGCCATATCTTGGAAAGCACGCTCGAATTTTGCTTCTAGACCTTTGAGAAAAGCCTCATCGAAGGGAATCCGACTGACATCGAGATAAAGTTCTAGGTTAGGGTGATGGTATAACCAATCTTGGTAACGTTGCCAGAGTTGTAGATTATCCATAAAAAAAAGCGAAATTTTTGTTTAATTACTCGTTTAGGAGAGATAGGATTCTATCCTCTCCAATCATCATACAGGTAGTTTTAGGCTAGAAGATGACGGTTAAGCATATATTATGGGGTTGGCAAAATGTTAACAGTGACGGAACTATCCCCTAATTGTTCGGTTTGCTGGTGTTGGCTGTTGATTTTTTAACTGGTTCTATGGCTATCTACTCATCCCCTCTCAAAATCGGTAAGTTAGCAGTACATAGCCGCGTCTTGCAATCACCTTCCCTTCGACTTGGCTCAGGGCAAGTATCCGGTGTCACCGATTTAGTTTTTCGGCGCTTGGTGAGACGCTTTGCTCCTGATTCGATGCTCTATAGGTCGATGGTGAATGCGACAGAAATCTCCCAGCTGCAAGAGTTACCGCAATTAATGGTTATCGGGGACAAAGAACAACCAATTAGTATGCAATTATTTGATTGCCGCCCCGATTTTATGGCTGTGGCGGCGGAAAAAGCGGTTAAGGAAGGAGCAATGACCATCGATATTAATATGGGTTGTCCTGTTAATAAAATTACTAAAAAAGGCGGCGGTTCTTCTCTTTTACGACAGCCAGAAATTGCCGAGCAAATTGTTAGGGAAGTGGTGGGAGCGGTATCGGTGCCAGTAACGGTGAAAACTCGCTTGGGATGGAATGCCCAGGAGATTAATATTATCGATTTTGCCCGTCGTTTGGAAGATGCGGGAGCGCAAATGTTGACCCTGCCCCTTCGACTTGGCTCAGGGCAAGACGCACGCACTAGGGAACAGGGTTATCACGGACCAGCCGATTGGCAATGGATTAAACGGGTGAAGGAGGTTTTATCGATTCCTGTCATTGCTAATGGTGATATTGTTTCCGGGTCAGCGGCGATTAATTGTTTGGAATTTACTGGGGCCGATGGGGTGATGTGTTCGCGGGGAACCCTCGGTTATCCCTATTTGGTGGGTGAAATCGATTATTACCTCAAAACAGGCAAAAAGTTGCCGAAACCCACCCCTTCGACTTGGCTCAGGGCAAGCTCTATTGACCTGTTAAGCCTAGCTAAAGAGCATTTACAGGGACTATGGCTATACAAGGGACAACGCGGTATTTGGCAGGCGCGGAAACATTTGGCTTGGTATTGTCAGGATTTTACCGGTGCGGCGGTTTGGCGCGATCGGTTTTCGCGGATCGAATCCCTGGGGGAAAGCTGTGATTTAATTGATGGAGCTATTGCCCAATTAAACCTTGAAAACGAGAATATTTACAGATAACGGTGCTATAAGCTGTAGATTCTTACGAACCTTTTGCTGGTTCCTCAGCACCATCGACAAGGTACATTTACTATTCGACATTCCGCACATCTTCATATACCTT
The DNA here is from genome assembly GCA_007095845.1 of Microcystis aeruginosa Ma_MB_S_20031200_S102. Lineage (GTDB taxonomy): Bacteria > Cyanobacteriota > Cyanobacteriia > Cyanobacteriales > Microcystaceae > Microcystis > Microcystis aeruginosa_D. The sequence continues at coordinate 124 of SFBI01000066.1, read as the reverse complement.
TATATCCCACATCCAGCAGGTTATTTTGAATATTTTTTATTTAACCTAACCCAGTCATAGAAAGGCTTACAGCTATTTAAGTATTTTTGTCTAAATCTCTCATGGGGGAGATATTGGATGAATT
>SFBI01000065.1 GCA_007095845.1 Microcystis aeruginosa Ma_MB_S_20031200_S102 | reverse complement strand
AAGCGTTAGATTTATTGGGAGTTTCCCTGATTTGTACCCAGTAACGGGGCGCTGGAAATTCTCTTAATCCCTTCTACAGCACAGGTTATGGCTTTTTGTCAACGGGGAAGTCCAGATATATCTTTCAAACTTGTCATTGTTGCCTACATATCGGAATTAGAAGCGGGAAATCGTTTAAGTGTAGCAATAAGGCTTGTGGTTGGAGCGGTGACGCAGACGCAAACGGTAGCCAGATGATTAGACTTTTGGGGAGTCAGTGTAATCCAACCCAGAAATCCGAATGTATTGGCTTGCCCGATAAGTTCAGGGTTATAGAAAGCTCCCGTTAAGCTGACGCTTTAACGGGAGTAGATTACTTCTAACTCCTGAATACTGTCTCTGTTCGGACTTCGGCGTGAGCTTTTGTCGAACGCTCAGTTGAACGCTGAGCTCACGGCCGAAGCCTGTCTCCTTTCTCCTAACCAAGCAGGACAATTTTCGATTTTTACAAGAATTTTATTACAAAAGTCCTTCGAGACGACGACGGATGCTGTCCAACTCCGCATCGGGAATCTCGGAGAACTCCTCCTCAGCGGGGGGGACTTCCTCTTTTTGCCAATCCAACTCTGAGGCATTGCTTTCGGGGGGAATCACCAACATACCCGCTTCAATCATTTCCGCTTGATAACCAGCGCCGCGACAAAATTCTGCCACTTCCTCCGAATCAATTTTCTCTACCGTGGGAGTCGGAAAATCCTGTGCCTCTAACAGCAGAGCATAACGGGTGGCATCATCTTCCGATTCAAACATTAACACCTTATTGATAGCTCCCATTTGAATCGTGTGGATACCTTCGTTTTCTGTGCCTGCGTTAAAAAGTAGTACAAATACACGCATAATTACTATTGGCGATCGATAAGCAGTGGTCATCTATGCTCATTTTACCCCCCTTCTCGATCGCTAATCCTCAGTAATTTTAGTTTCTGGTCAACCACTTTTGACCGTTAAGCCGTTGCAGGGTGTAAAACAAGAGTAAATCAAGACTAACTTTCCTTTCATCGATCATAAATGATTCAATAGTACTAGGTTGAGCTCCACCCTCAGCTTGCGAAAAAGCTTTTTTACCATTGATGTCTTCTTCCGGAAAATAAATGCTAAATTGACGCATTCCCTGGAGCCAGTTGCCGGTTAACTGCCAACAGGGAGAGCTAGAAAAGCCCTGCCCAGGAATTTTATCCTGTTTAAAGGATAGCTTAATATCAGTTATACCCAGCTTTTGCAAGGCTGCCGCTAGTGCGGGCTGAAAATGCTGCTCAATAAATTCAGCAAAGGGTTTTTCTTCGACGGTAGGCTCCTTGGGCTTTTTAGCAGCCGCAGGTTTGGCCGGTTTTTCTGTTTCTGCTGCCGGAGTTGCCGGGGTGGTGGTTTCTTCTGCCATAGGAATTAATCTGGAATGGGTAGGTAGCTACAATTATATTTTCTCCGGGGTTATCAGTTATCAGTTTTTTTAGCTATCAGCTTACCCATCCAAGAATTCCATCTCGAAAGTGGTCAACAGCTGTCCATATCTAGATTTTGTTCTTTTTTTTGCAATAAAGGTCTCTAATTCATCTAGTTCTCCCACTTCTGGAATCGTTTCTGAGTTATGGGAATCAGGCGGCAGTTTTCCCACTTGTTTAACCCAATCCATAATAGTTATTCGTGAGACTCCCGTCACTCTCTCAATGCCTCGAAATCCCATGCCATTTACATACATTTTCAGACGGGTGCGCTTCACATCATCGCTATAGCCCTTGGTTTCATAGCTATGGATGAACTGACGACTCTCTTAGGTTTGCTGGGCAAAATCTATTCTAGGATACATTACTCCTAGCGAGGGAGTGGAACGAACCACTAAAGACACAAAGGACACAAAGATTGATCGATCATTATGTAAGTTAAACTTATCACACAGAACCTAGAAGAGCCAACTGACGACCACAGTTTACACATATATGGTTTTGTTTTTGACCACGATGACCATTTTTATTGATGTGGTCACTTTTACATTCTGGACATTTCATCGTTTTCTTCTCTTCATTGAGTTTCTATTTATTTTGCCTTCTCATCTCTTTATGTGACAACGCCAGGAAAAAGGCAGAGAGGATTAAATATTTAAGAGCCAATTTTAAAGGCTTCTAGAAACAAACTATAGGTAATACCAATTTTTAGTAAATTGAAAGATTCTCGCAGAATTGGTGCGGGTTTAGCCTGGGAACTTTTTCGGTAAGCAATCCAGCTAATTGCCTCCGTAAACAGCAGCAATAAACCGGCACCAGTGACATCCCATTGAGCAGTTTGACCGGCAGTGGTGACAATTGCTTGACCAGAAAAAACTCCAAATAAAACACAAATTATTTGGAGAGAAATCCGTCGCCAAGGATTACTAAAAAAGCTATTAAATCGACTGCTGGTAACATTAGCCAGCGTACTTAAACGAGTGCGTTGCATGGTCATATTTATTTAGAAGTAATACGATTAAGAAGCCACAAAGAGGTAACTATACCAGTAAAGTGAGCGAGAATTGTATTAGTATTAGCCTGCACAATTAACAGGTCAACAGAATTAACAAATTGACTGGGGTTAGAGGCAACATTAAAAGTACCTTGGGGAACATTGAGGGATTTAATTAAGACGATTCCCGCTAACGCTTGCGCTCCCAAAATAGTTAAAAACATCCCAATAATATTAGCGATTAAACCCTGACGGATTAACTGGATAGTATCGGACTTTTTCGGGCGACTATCCTCATCACCCCTCAACATTTGACGGGCAATTTTCATGTAACGAGAAGAAAAGAAAATGGCTACCACTAAGAAACAAGCCCCACCAATGGCACATAAAACACCGATTTCAATACCAGAAGTGCGTTGTCTCGTCCCTAATAAACTGGCGGTAGCAATGAGTAATAAAACCCCTGAAATTACGCCTAGGACAATCTGCGTCCAAAAACCGATTCTTCCCTGACGTAAAAGGATATTAGCAGCCCGTTGGACGGCCGGAGGTAAGGAATAAAGATCAGAATCTCTAGTGGTGGATATATTGGTAATTTCTGATTGTTTGTCTCTCATCGGGGTTAAGCTAGGATTGGGTAAATCTGGTCTTGATCTATTTTCGTCTTTTTTTTTGCCCATGGCTAGAGATTTAATAAACCTCTTGCATAATTAATTTTTCAGGGTTCAAAAACGGCAAAAATAAGGATCAAACTGCATAAAATCTGTAAATAGACCATTTAATCGATTATTATTCATTCTTAATTCTCCTAACTACTGACCACTGGCTACTGACTCCGTTCGGCGGTTCGGACATCGGACGTTCGGCGAGACTTCGGTGGTGAGCTTTTGTCGAACCCTCAGTTGAACGCTGAGTTCACAGCCGAAGCCTCACCCTAACAACAATTTGTGATTTTTACAAGAAGTCTAATTTCGGCACTGACTAGCTATCTGTTTAGCTTCCACCTGTAAACGCTGGGCCATGCGGAACATTTCTTGGCCCGTATGGAGAGAGTGATCGTCGTAGTTAAGGGTAAAGGTTTTTAATTCTTCTAGTCCATCACTGAGATGATTGAGACAGTAGTAAAGAGAAGCGGCCACTCTGGCCATTTTGGCAGGGTTAGGCCTTTGAGAAAACAGGGTTTTGGCTCGATCGAGATTTTGGCGACAGGTTTCTAGATAGTCTTGAAAAACAGCCATTAACTGATCATCGAAGGGATCAGCAGATAGGTGATCGATCTGACCTTTGAGAGGCCGGATAATTTGACCAATCAGGCGATTAATCGGGCTATAGGTCTGGTTATACCACTGTTTGACCAAGGCCTCGTCTTCCTGGACTGCTTCTTTGTAACGATGATAATTTGCTTGGGCTGCGGCCGTGCGTTGGCTGCGGGGAGAATTGCCGATTAGTTGGTTATCATAGTCCTTTCTTAGCCTCGGATCGCTTAAAATCTCGTAGGCGGCGTTAATAGCGACGATTTTATCGTGACTGGCACTATCGTTTTGACTATCGGGATGGAATTGTCTGGCTAAACGCCGATAGGCCTGTTTAATCTCGTCAGGGGTCGATTTATGGCTGATTTCTAAGGTTTGGTAGTGGTTGCCGGTCATGAGCGCAAGCGATCGATCTTCTTTTGTTATTATCGACCATGGTTAACGCAGCGGGGAAGAACAATTATCGAGAATAGGGTGGTGGGGAGCAGAGAAGTGGGGTGTAGGAATTATCAATTATGAATTATGAATTATCAACTGGGGAGCGGAGAAGTGGGGTGTGGGGTGTAGGGTGTGGGAAGAGTAAATAAAAATAATCTCCTGTCTGGGAGTCTCCTGTCTCCTGACGACATCGGCAAAATTAGACAAAAGGATTGATTTCAGGGATATCCTCGATCGAGGGTAACTCTATTTTCTCCGATCGCTCTTGTCTAAGATAATAGGGACAATGAAGCTGACAATCGGGACGATGGGGAAAATTAACTAAATCATTTTGGTATGCCGATAGATAACGATCAAGCTCCTTTAATAAACGGCGTAAATCTCGCCCTGTCTGTTGGTGTAGTTTCTGATTATAGTTAAAAGTAATTTGTTCGGGGCTGCGGGGCAACTGCACAAACCAATAGGTCATCGATAAACTATCAAGAGGATAAGCAGAAGTTTCTCCCAAAACATAGAGATAAAGTCTCGTCTGCCAATTTTTGGCTAGTTTGTCGGCATCAGTAGGTTTTAAGTAGGTTTTCCAGTCAAAAATTACCGCTCGATCGCTCTCTAATAAAATTAAATCATAGATAACCGTTAGTAAATAATTACCCACAGTTAAACTGCGACAATGTTCCGCTTCTCGATTAGCTTCTCCTGGATTTTGGGCAATTGCCGGGGCAGCCTTTAATAAGGCTGTTAAACAATGTTCTAACTGTTCATTTTCCCGTAATAGAGACGCGATCGGCATCCCTAATTCCCGCTGCTGTAACAATAAGTGAAACTGACTGCCCCATTCTTGCCGCTGCAATTGCCCGGGGTCAGCTGGTGTGTTAAGTTCCTCTAGATAGACTTTTTGAAATCTCGGTGGACAGGTTTCCAATAGATTTAAATGGCCTTGAGCAAGACGATAAATCTTAGACATAATAGGTTTATCTTTAATAAGCTGTTCGTAATTTAAATTGCTTGTTAAGACGAAAGAGGCGGCTCTTCTAAGTTCTATGTAATAAGTTTAACTTACATTATGATCGATCGATCTTTGTGTCCTCTGTGTCTCTCTGGTTCCTTCCATTCCCTCGCCAGCAGGACTGTATCTTAGAATATATTTTAGCCACTAAACCTAAGAGAGCCTTGATTTTTTCCCTGAAAACAAGGGATTGCCTAACGCACCCTACTTGACTATATTGTGATAACACATCAGGAAAAAAAGTTAACTAACAGGAGGAAACTGTTATGGGGAGCATCTCACCTTTGCAATAAGCATAAATACTTAGTAGAAAAATAGGCTTTTCGAGGGTAATTCTTGTTTTAATTCTCCATGTACGCGGTCTTTAAAAGCCTCTATTTCGTTCCAA
>SFBI01000064.1 GCA_007095845.1 Microcystis aeruginosa Ma_MB_S_20031200_S102 | reverse complement strand
TCGATCACTTTTTTTCTCAAGTCTAGGCTATAAGACATTTTTCTGTATGGATTGCTCGTTTCTCTTTATTTTACCTTATTTTTCCCTCGTCTCACACTTATTTGAAATGACTATAATTCATAATTCATAATTCCCACTCCCCCATCTCTCCAATTCATAATTCATAATTCATAATTCATAATTCCCACTCCCCCATCTCCCTATCACCCCAATTCATAATTCATAATTCATAATTCCCACTCCCCCATCTCCCTATCACCCCAATTCATAATTCATAATTCATAATTCCCACTCCCCCACCTCCCCATTTCTCCAATTCATAATTCATAATTCATAATTCCCACTCCCCCACCTCCCCATTTCTCCAATTCATAATTCATAATTCATAATTCCCACTCCCCCATCTCCCCATCTCCCCAATTCATAATTCATAATTCCCACTCCCCCATCTCCCCAATTCATAATTCATAATTCATAATTCATAATTCCCACTCCCCCATCTCCCCATCTCCCCATCTCCCCAATTCATAATTCATAATTCATAATTCATAATTCATAATTCATAATTCTCACTCCCCCACCTCCCCAATTCATAATTCATAATTCATAATTCATAATTCCCAGGACAAACTTTTTCGACAAACCCTAATTATTCCACCACAAATTCGAGGATTTGGCCTTGGTGACTGCCGAAGCGAATCTGTAAACCGGACTCTAGGGGAACTTCTTGGTTATGAACCTGTTTCCAGTGGCCATCTTGATAGATAAAAGTACCAAAACGGGAGAAATCTTCGAGAAAGTATTGATAGTCTGGATAATCGGCATTTTTACGGCAAATTATCCGACAATGGTTTTTACTAACCCATTTTTCAGCAATCTGTAGATCATTTTCCATGTCCCGTCCTATATTCATGGCACCACCACGGATTGACCATTTTCTTTCGGGACGATCAAGATAGTATAAGAAAGCGGCGGGCATGATTCCGGAGATACTGGGCATAACCGTCGGTAATTGAGTCTCATCAAAGGTTTGCAGCAATTGTCCGTCGAATTCTGGGTGCATATAGAGGATCGGCAAAGTCCAAGCGGGTTGATTGTACTTGTAGAGGGTTAATAATTGCTGCCTAGCGATACGAACGGCCTCATCGATAGGGACTCCTGGACTGGGAAACAACTTGGACATCTGCGCTTCTTTGTCTTTGAATCCGAAGAGGGTGCGGGTAAAAACTTCGATAAAACTCAAGGCCTCTCGATCAGCGATCGCATCTCGCATGGCCAAAACTGCGGGAACGCCATGGTGAATCAAGACTTCCGCTAGACTACTGCGGGGGATCATCCCCTGACCGGATTTAGCGGGATAAGCCCCCCAACAGGCATTAAAAACCGTTAAAATAACCTGATTTCTCACCAAAACTTGGGCTAACTCCGTCCCGTTTAGCTGTTCCCCTGGCCGCAGAAATAGGGAACCGCCATTGGGGGCAGCGATTCCGTGGCCGGCGTAGAAAAAAGCTTGATATTTGCCCTTATCCAAGGCCTTAGTCAGTTCTTCGGCCCCTGGTCGAATTAGGGTATCGACTTTGACTTTCACTCCCCAATTCTGGAGGGAACCACTGGGGGAGATGGCCCGGATAATATTGGCGGCCTCGGATTCCAGTGTCTGGTCGGGGTTAGTTTCTCCACCCGTATTAATGGCGGTGAGGTTGAGGGAACTAGCGGCGGGTTTAATCTGTTTTTCGCCAATAACTAAGAGAATATTGAGACTATTACTTGGTTTTATCGGTTGCAGTGGCTCCACATCGCTGGTGGTGCGGCTAAAGAGTATATTCGGATGCAGAGATATGGCCTGTTTACCGGATTGCTGCATAATTTCCCAGGGCAGCAGAATTAGATAGGGATTGCGACATTCCAAGCGAATTCGCAGGGGCTGATTTTTGCCAAGGGCGATTCCCTGACTTTGGGCGAAACTTTGACCAATTGATGCTTGAAATAACCATTGCCAGAGACTAATACCTAGTTTCTGCATCAATTGACCGCCATAACTGTCGCCTTCTCCCGCAAGAGTCAGTTGAGGTCGAGAATTTGCTTCTAATTGCTCTAACATGGGCAAGGTCGGCATTTTTTGCAGACAGAATATTTCCTGCCATGCCATCCATTCCGTGGCGAGACTCTCGGTCCATTCACAGTCATGATGCACATACCCCCCCGGTAGGGGTGCTTTCGTCACCCAACGGGCGAAATTATTACTCGTGGCTAAACTAGCGATGACTAAATTTAGACTAGGGATGGCATCATCGGTCATTTTGTGGTTATTGAGAAGTTTGAAGTCTATAGAATCTTATTCTAGAGGATTTCTGAAAGACAAGAAAGAGTATTAAGTCACCAATAAACAACAAAGTTCGATAATTTTGGTTTGCAAAGTTGCCAAAGGTTCTGCACCCCGCTTGAGACGGTATTCTAATTCGAGAAGTATGGGCAAGGTGGCCAGAAGTTGCTTAGAAGAAAAAGATTGTATCTCTTTGCGAATGAAATACAGTCGCTTGGGATTGGCAATTTCGGCGGCGGCGGCGATATTTTTGTCGTCTTTTTCTCCTTCTTCAATTTTTAATTTCACTATTGCCCAAGTGCGAAATTGACCCACTAGGGTGGCGGTGATACCCAAGGGGTTCTCGTTACGATTTAATAATTCATTAACTAATTCGAGGGCTTTGCCTGTCTCCCGTTTTAAAATAGCACTGGCTAACTGTAGGCTGCTTTGATTGCTGGGGTTGACTAGGCTTAAAATGTCCTTTTTGTCAATAGTTACTGCCGAATTATTTTTAAATAAACGCAGTTTTTCTAACTCCATCCACAGTAAGCGGCTGTTATTTCCCACCGCTTCTGCTAAGAGTTCGATCGCATCGGGAGTTAATTTTACTCCCACTTCTTTGGCAATTTCCCTAACTCTTTGGGCAATTTCCTCGACTTTCCAAGGCGGAATTAGTTCAAATTCTCTAACCTCTGCCTGATTTTGGATAAACTTGCTCGATTTTAAGCGGGAGTCGGGTTTTTTGGCACTGGTTAATAACAGATAGGAATTTTCGGGTAAATTGGGCAAAGTGCGCTGTAATTCCTTGAAAATATCCTCGGAACATTGTTGACAAATAACCGTATCGGCTAACCAAACTAAACGATTTCCCAGTCCGAAAACTGGAGTCATTGCTTGATTGAGTCCCTCGATAATTGCCTCATTGCGATCGCCATTAATTTTGTCATAATTAAACTGTATCCAATGGGGATCGAGAAGTTTTGCCTGTAGATTTTTCACCGCTTGGTTAATAGCAAATTCATCTTCTCCCCAATAAAATATTGTCGGCATAATTTTCTACTGATCAGCTAAGACGCATTTTAACCGCCTATCCTTGGGGTGAACTGAATCTTCCTCGATCTCTTTACTGTTGCCTGTTGCCGAACGGCTGCAGTCTCACGGCCAAAGCATTTTGCCCCATCTCAACCAGCAATTTCGCTCTCCCAAGTTTGGTGGGTAAAATGTATTCTAAGATACAGTCTTGCGGGCGAGGGAGTAGAAGGAACCACAGAGACACAGAAGACACAAAGATTGATCGCCATTATATAAGTTAAACTTATCACACAAAGTCGAGAAGAGCCGCAATTTAGATGCGCAGGCAGCTTATCAACGGCTTTTCTTTGTCACAGAATTGACATCTGGCTGTTATATTCCTGACAAATGAGAGTTATATGCTCAAGTTAATCCAGCAAAGGAATAAATCATTTCCCCTAACCCAGCTTTCCTCAAGCTTCCCACACAGGGTCTAGGGGAACTTTATTTTTCTAAGCCAAGACGTATTTAAATAGCTGATTCTTAGATAAGCACTGACAACAGGGGTAAGAAGCTCCCTTCATGCGATCGCCAGCAAAAATAAGTGATTAAAGTCTCCATAACCGAGATGGATGTGATAGTGTTGGCAAAAACTCCCTCGCTATACCAGTCCCCCGCAGATGATCTACATAAAAACTTAAGAATGATCCCCGTCTGGTGATAGACTTTTGACTGTTAAGGAAAAAAACTCACTAGATAAATCATAGATCAGCTGTAGGGAGGATCATCGAGTGGAAAGTACGCTAGGGTTAGAAATTATCGAAGTGGTCGAACAGGCTGCCATTGCCTCCTCGAAGTGGATGGGTAAAGGTGAAAAAAATATCGCCGATCACGTCGCTGTGGAAGCGATGCGCGAACGGATGAATAAAATCCATATGCGCGGTCGCATCGTTATTGGAGAAGGGGAAAGAGACGAAGCTCCCATGCTCTATATTGGCGAAGAAGTGGGTATCTGTACCCAAGTTGATGCCAAACAATATTGTAATCCCGATGAATTAGTCGAAATCGATATCGCCGTCGATCCCTGCGAAGGCACTAACTTGGTTGCCTACGGTCAAAATGGTTCTATGGCCGTGTTAGCGATCTCCGAAAAAGGTGGATTATTCGCCGCTCCTGACTTTTATATGAAAAAATTAGCCGCTCCCCCAGCAGCTAAAGGTCATGTGGATATTAATAAATCGGCGACGGAAAACCTGAAAGTTCTTTCCGATTGTCTCAATCGTTCCATCGAAGAACTGGTGGTAGTAGTTATGGATCGTCCCCGTCACAAGGAATTAATCCAAGAAATCCGCAACGCTGGAGCCAGAGTTCGTCTGATCAGCGATGGTGACGTATCGGCCGCTATTTCCTGCGCTTTTTCGGGAACTAATATTCATGCTCTCATGGGTATCGGTGCCGCTCCGGAAGGGGTAATCTCAGCGGCGGCTATGCGTTGTCTGGGGGGTCACTTCCAGGGACAATTAATCTATGATCCCGAAGTGGTCAAAACCGGTTTAATCGGTGAAAGTCGCGAGGGTAATATTGCTCGTCTGCAAGAAATGGGGATCACCAATCCTGATCGTGTTTACGGTTGCGAAGAATTAGCCAGTGGTGAAACCGTCCTCTTTGCCGCCTGTGGGATCACCCCCGGCACCCTGATGGAAGGGGTACGCTTCTTCCACGGTGGCGCTCGTACCCAAAGCTTGGTTATCTCCACCCAATCGAAAACCGCTCGCTTTGTCGATACCGTTCACCTGTTCGACCAACCCAAATACATTCAACTGAGATAATTCTCTGACGCGGTGGGGTGAGCATGGCTCACCTCGCCCCCATTGGTAAAAATATATAAAGTTTTTTTTCAAACATCTTTTATTTGCATCCCGATTGGGACTAAATTGCAACAATTAGAGACATAACGCACTGATCTTTATCAATAATTTTTGTAGCCTGAGCAACATTTGTAGGAGAACATAAATGAATATTGCTGTAGTGGGCTTGAGTCACAAGACAGCCCCGGTGGAAATTCGCGAAAAATTGAGTATCCCGGAAGCGAAAATCGAGTCCGCTCTTACCCACCTCAAGGGTTATCCCCACATCCAAGAGGTGGCTATTATCAGCACCTGTAACCGTTTGGAGATCTACGCCGTGGTTACGGATACGGAAAAGGGCGTAGTGGAAATTACCCAGTTTCTCGCTGAAATCGGGCATATTCCCCTTAATGTCCTGCGTCGTTATCTGTTTACCCTACTGCATCAGGATGCTGTCCGTCATCTGCTCCGGGTATCCGCCGGTTTAGAAAGTCTTGTCCTCGGTGAAGGGCAAATTCTCGCTCAAGTTAAAAATACCCATAAATTAGCCCAAAAGTACAATACTATTAGCCAATTACTCGATCGCCTGTTTAAACAAGCGATGACTGCCGGTAAGCGCGTCCGCACGGAAACCAGCATCGGCACGGGAGCCGTATCGATCAGTTCGGCGGCGGTGGAGTTAGCCCATGCTAAGGTGACAGACCTCAGCAGCAAAAAAATCGCTATTATCGGGGCAGGGAAAATGTCCCGATTATTAGTTACGCACCTTCTGGCTAAGGGTTCTCAGCAAATTGCGATCGTCAATCGCTCCCAAAGACGAGCCGAGGAGTTAGCCCGTGAATTTCCTAACGTACCGTTGCAACTATATGGCTTAGAAGAGATGATGGCTACGGTAGCGGCATCGGATATCGTCTTTACCAGTACCGGAGCCACGGAACCAATTTTAACTAAAAATTTATTGACAGAAGTGACGATTGCTGCTACATCGCTGATGTTAATCGATATTTCCGTTCCCCGTAACGTCCACACCGACGTAAAGGAATTGGCCCAAGTGCAAGCTTTTAACGTCGATGATCTCAAGGCGGTGGTTGCCGCCAATCAGGAAAGTCGCCGTCAGATGGCTAGGGAAGCAGAGGCACTCCTAGAGCAGGAAGTGGAAGCTTTCGAGCTTTGGTGGCGTTCTTTGGACACTGTACCGACAATTAGCTGTTTAAGAAGCAAAATTGAAGATATTCGCGAACAGGAATTAGAAAAGGCCCTCTCCCGTCTGGGGACAGAATTCGCCGAAAAACACCAAGAAGTTATCGAAGCGATGACCCGCGGTATCGTTAATAAAATCCTTCACGAACCCATGGTACAACTGCGCGCCCAACAGGATATCGAAGCGCGTAAGCGCTGTTTACAATCCCTGCAAATGCTCTTTAATCTCAGTGTCGGGGAAGAATATAGTTAGAGTCCGACAATTGACAAAAATTAAGGGCGATTCTATGGGTCTGTTAAGATGATTTTGAGGGATTGGGAGCCGATAATTTGGCCCGATTCCCCTATCCACAATTTCAGGATTGACAGACCACTAAGCTGTTGACTCTCTAAATTACTCGTTAAGACTGTCTATGAGCGCTAGAGTTGGCAGCAGGGAGCGGTATAATTGATAGTTAGGTGTACTGGGAAGGAGTTCTCTGGTATTGTAAAGTTTTGATTCATAACTGCTACTAAATGACCAGATGGCAACGTTCCTTACTGATTCTGCTGATATAGCCAGAGTCTACTACTCTTCAAGATTGAACTTGAAACAGCGTAGTCAGTTGGGTCAGTTCTTGACCCCCGCAACTGTTGCGCGTTTCATGGCAGGACAATTCAACAACCTGTCTGGTCATATTCACCTTCTAGATGCTGGGGCTGGAATTGGAACTTTAACTGCTGCTGTAGTAGAGCGGTTACTGGCAAACCCCGATCAGGTTAGTAGTTGCAGCATTACAGCATATGAAGTCGAACCAGTCTTCTTCCCCTCGCTAAATCAAACCCTCACAGAATGCTGTGCCGCTTTGAACGGAAAAGGAATTCAAGCAGATTATTGCTTGCGGGAGGAGAATTTCATCAAAGCTAGTAGTGAAATGAACTTGCCACTCTTTAAGAAGGTAGTTCCGGGCTTTACTCATGCGATTCTGAATCCACCTTATAAAAAGATTCACAGCCAATCAGCAGAAAAGAAAGTTCTTGCAAGTATTGGGATTGATACTGTAAATCTCTACAGCGCATTTGTTTGGCTTGCCATCGTACAACTTATAGACGATGGCGAAGTGGTTGCGATTACGCCGAGAAGTTTTTGCAATGGCAAGTATTTTCGCCCTTTCCGAAAAGCCTTCCTAGAATATATGAAACTAGATAAAATCCATATATTTGAGAGTAGATCAGCAACCTTCTCAGAAGATGAGGTATTACAGGAAAATATTATTTTTCACGCCCTAAGATCTAAACAAAAACCTAGCACTGTAAAAATAACCAGTAATTCTGAGATGGCATTAGACGAGATTTCAGAATCTAGATATGCCCCCTATGACGAAGTGATTGAGCCGAATGATTCTGAACAGTTTATTCATATTGTTACAAATTCTCTCAAGAATTCTTTGAGAGTTCAAATGAATAAAATGCCCTGTACATTAGATGAGATAGGCTTAGAAGTTTCCACCGGTCCAGTTGTTGATTTTCGCCTGAAATCGTCTTTAAGAAACCATTTGAGTGATAGAACTGTTCCCCTACTTTATCCAGAATCTGTAAAAGTCAGGAAAGTAGTATTTCCTCCTGATAATCCCCGCAAGCCCATTGCGGTAGAAAAAAATAACGAAACAGAAAAATGGTTAATTGAGCCTGGCTGGTATGTTTTGACAAAACGTTTTTCATCCAAAGAAGAAAAGCGTCGTGTTGTTGCTGCTGTGTGTTCTCCTATTGGTTCAAAATCTCTAGGTGTCGAAAATCATCTTAATTATTATCATGCTAAAGGCAGAGGAATGCCTCCTGATGTAGCTAAAGGGTTAGCCGCATTTCTTAATTCAACTTTATTTGATAGCTACTTTCGTCAATTTAGTGGACATACACAAGTCAATGCTACCGACCTTCGTAGGGTTAAGTATCCATGTAAAAATGACTTAATCCAAATAGGAGTTCAAGTTGGGGACAATGACTTAAACCAAGAAGAAATCGATCAAGTTGTACATGAAGTTCTATCAATTATGGATGAAGCAAGCACCGCAGTTCAAGCAAACAAACGAATCGAAGAAGCACTTACAATTCTCAAGGCTATCTCTGCTCCTAGAGAGCAACAGAATGAAAGGTCTGCACTATGCTTACTTGCGTTAGCAGATATTCAACCTGATAAACCCTGGAGCCAAGCTACTGCACCAAAACGCGGAATTACAGAAATGATGGATTGGTTCCGTGATCATTACGGAAAACAATATGCACCAAACACACGGGAAACTGTTCGAAAACAGACAATGCATCAATTTGTGCAGATGGGACTGGTGGTTCAGAATCCAGACAAACCAGACCGACCAATTAATAGCCCTAGGTGGTGCTACCAACTTGATCGGCAAGCGTTATCACTGCTTCAAGTTTATGGCTCTGAGCAGTGGGAAGAAGCTCGTAGAAATTATGCGCTTTCAGTGACTAATTGGTTGCAAGCCAGGAATCGAAATCTGCCCATGATTCCTATAACCTTACCCGATGGTCGGGCGATTCAGCTTTCATCAGGTGGGCAAAATATTTTAATTAAAGACATCTTAGAAAGCTTTTGTCCAAGATTTACGCCAGGGGGCGTAGTTCTATATATTGGCGATGCTGGTGATAAATTTATAATCAACGAAACACAAAAATTCCGAGAAATGGGGATTGAATTAGATCCTCACGGGAAAATGCCTGATCTTGTTATCTATCATAGATACCAAGATTGGCTTGTCCTTATAGAAGCGGTGACGAGTCATGGTCCAGTGAATTTGAAACGCCACAATGAACTAAAGCAACTTTTTCAATTAAGCTGTAAGGGTCTTGTCTTTGTTACTGCTTTTCCCAGTCGTAGGGAAATGACTCGTTATCTTGCTGAAATTTCCTGGGAAACAGAAGTTTGGGTAGCTGATCAGCCCGATCACATGATTCACTTCAATGGAGAGAGATTCCTAGGTCCATATTAGAACCCAGAAAAGCGTTCTTAAAGATATCAGTTGTGAAAGTACACCTAACTTCACCGTTAGGTGGCTTAGGTTTTCTATGGGGACAGTGCTTCCAAGTTATTTTTGATAATAAATCCTGTTTTTCAAAGCTGATAACAATCAATCATAAGTTAGCCAATGACAGTTAGTATGATGTCGAAACCACGGCCTAACAGTACGTCAATTATAAGTAGGATAGAGGAGGGTGCGGGAGCGCAGGGAGCAGTATGATTAATAGTTAGTCCAGAAATTTTTAGAGAGAATGAAGACCTTAGAAGAAACTATTGCACAGGCTATGGATTGCCAAGATAAGTCAATCTTACCTTTTCTTCCATATATTTTACAGGACTTCTGGGAAATAGGCTCTTCTGCAAATTCTATTCTTAAAATTGTCAAAACACATACAAATAATTATTCTGAATTAAATGTACTGGATCTAGGCTGCGGCAAAGGTGCAATCTCGATAAAATTGTCAATTGAACTGGATTGCTACTGCTTTGGAATCGATGCAATACCAGAGTTTATTGAAATCGCTAATAAAAAAGCTAGAGAAGAAGCAATTACTTCAAGGTGTAAATTTATTTCAGGAGACGCACGAGAAATAATCAAGACATTAAACCAATTTAATCTGATTATCCTCGGATCGATCGGTCCTGTATTTGGCAATTATTTTGACACTATGACTATCTTAAAGAAAAATCTGACAAAAGATGGTCTAATTATTTTGGACGATGGATATTTTGAAGATGATCAACCCTATAAACATGAATTTATAATCAAGAAAAGTATGCTGTTCAAACAGATCGATAAAGCTGGCATGAAATTACTAAAAGAATATACAGAAACTGAAATAAATCAAAATGATGAGTATGAAATGCAATTTGATTATATTAAACAAAGATGCGAAGAATTAGCGATAAAATATTCAGACAAAAAGTATTTATTTGATAATTATATTGAAAAACAAAGATTTGAGTATAACAATTTAGAAAATATAATTACTTGTGCAACAATGGTAATTCAAAATAAATAATTTTGGACTGAAATTGCGGCTCTTATCAACTCTGTATGATAATTTTTACTTATAAAATTGTGGTAATTAGTCACTGACTTTTTAAAACCCACCACTGTTGCCTATCAATGCTTTCAGGGATTTATTGCCCTTAGAATTTTTCTGGCTGACGAGAAAATCATAAGGGTTTCAGCTTTGAGGAAGATTTTACGGAAATATAAGTATTTCATATATGTTGATTGAGAAACCCGATAGATATCGTTTCCACACAGAAACCAGAATAGCCAAATACTTAATAGATTAACTGCTGTGAGTCGGTTTGTTAACGAAGAAAATAAACTATAGCAGTAATAATACTCAGAATTACCACTGTCCAGCGCAGATAACTAGGAGAGATAATTCTGGCTAGTTTTCCCCCCAATAAACCTCCAATTAAAGAGCCAATTGCTATCACTATCGCCGCAGACCAATATACCTGATTAGAAAAGAGAAAAAACCAAGATGCTGCTACATTAACCACCAAAGAAAGCAACTGTTTTAAAGCATTTAATCTCGTGAGATTATCCTTGAGAAATAAGCCCAAAATTGCCAACTGAATCACCCCTAAACCTGCGCCAAAATAACCACCATAAATTGAAGCGAGAGCAATGGGTAAAACCGCCAAAATTTCTGGTATATGACCATTTTCGTCCCCCTGTCGCCGCTGTAGCCAAGAGCGTAAGGTATCTTGAAAAGCCAATAAAGCCGCCGCTAAAAGAATCAGAAAAGGAATCAGGCGATCAAATACCTGCTCACTACTATTTAATAGTAAAATACCACCGATAATGCCGCCAATAACTGCCGATGGTAGCAATAACTGAATCCGTTTTTGTTGCCCGTGCAGGTCTTTTTTTTGGGCGAGGGTTGCTCCCAGATAACCGGGACATAAAGCGATGGTATTAGTTACATTTGCCATCACCGGTGGGATCCCCACTGCCATCAGCGTCGGAAAAGTAATCAGACTACCGCCACCGGCAACAGCATTAATTAAGCCAGCAGCCACGGCAGCGAGTGATAAGAAGCCATACTGAATAAGCGTGAGCATTTAGGCGCTAGGGATAGTAATTAGCGATAAATCAATTTTTTCCTCATCAACTTGCTTAATTTCGGCTCTAATGCCTGGTCCAAAGTATCTTTCAATTTTTTCCTGTTTTGCCAGCCACTTTTCTAGGGGTAAAAGGGGCGATTCAAATTCTAGGGTGAAACAATAGGCGGAATCAACAGCAGTTTCACGAATTCCTACTAAAGTCGGTCTTTCCTCGTCTGTGGGGCTTAATCCCAGCTTTTCTAGGGCTTCATCCAGATGCACTTCCTGTCCGTAGCGATAGCGGGTGACATCGTTGCGAAGTTTGGTTTGAGTGACAGTAGCCTGTTGTTGGCGCAATTGCAAGATTTCGGGGCTAGTGGGTTGGCTGAAGGGTATCGGTTTGATTTCTGACGCTTTTAGGGCTAAACCTCCCAATAATAACGGTAATCCGTAGAAAAAACCCGCTAAATTGACCGTGGCGTTACCTTGGGCATAACCGATAATCCCGATAACCGTTAAAATACTACCTAAAATTAAGCCAAAGTACGATAGTCTAATTTTTCTAAGCATGAAATAATTTTTTTCTTGAGTACGCTAATCCTTTAGAGATTATACAACTCAAGAGAATCTTTTTTGCAGGGGGGCAGTAGGAAGATTTTTCAGTTATCAGTAAACAGTCATCAGTCATCAGTGAAAAGAAACCGGCAAACTTGACACTTAATAAGTAAGTAATCTCAATTAATTGTTAGATAGTGGAACAGGCTTTAGTTTTTTTGTAGTTTATCTTTGATTGTAACCAGCTACTTAGTTGATTATAGATGGTGCGTCAGGAATTTTTTCCGTCTAACGCACCCCACGTTTTACTATTGCCGACGTGCGCGCAATTTCTCAATCAATTGAGATAATTTCTCGTCAGAAGCGGCAGTAATAAAGTCTAATTTAAACTTTTGTCCCTGACTGAGATATTCTGCATAGCTAGACAGAAGAAAAGGACGAAACTTTTCATTATTAGCAATATAAACTTCAAAAAAAGAGACCAATAAAGCTCCAGTATAATCCTCGATTAAATTTTGATTGGGTAAAGTGATATCGACCACAGACTTTAGGGTTTTTTGCATTCCTGCATCCAATTCCGTAAAATTTACATGAGCTTGTCCCTCCACCATAGCTAGATATTTATCTGGCGTTTTTAACCAAGTAAAAGAAATAGCCTGTTCAAAAATTGGATTAGCTGCTGGGTCATAACTTCCAGAACCCAAAAGGACAGGAATTGAGATTTTGCTTAAACCTTTTTCCCCAAAAATACTGCGGTTAACGGGATTGGCTGCAAAAACAGCTGCGACTCGTTCATCACGAAAATTATAGACCTGTCTAGGCAATTCTAGGGCGCGACATTCCAAGAAAATCGAGATATTAATCCCGGAATAAGAACGGTTACAATCTTTAGCAAGATTATCAAAATCGATTGACGCACCGGCAACAGCAATGGCAGTATAACCTCCGAAGGAATGACCAGCTACTCCCACATTAGTCAGGTTAAGTTTACCTTGAAATTGACTAGCGTTACGTCTTGCTAATTCATCAATGACAAAGCTAATATCTTTGGGTCGGTTAATAAATTCATCTCGATCAAAAATATTGCGATAATATCCTGCTAACATTCCTTGCAGGTATTTAATATCACTGCCGGGGTGTTGCGGTGCTGCTACTAGAAATCCGTAGGAAGCTAGATGTTCAATTGCTTCAGCATAATCTTCTGGTCGCGAGGCTAATCCGTGGGAAAAAATAATTACAGGTGTTTTACCGTCTCGGAAAGTTTGCGGGATATAAACATCTACATATAAACTGCGATTGCGACTGTTGTCGGTTAGGTTCCAAACTTCTTTTTTTACCTGAAAGCTACCGCGCTGACGCAAATCGGGTAAACTGGCATAATTAATAGCTGGTTTAACGGCAGCCGCTTCCTCTGCTGTCCAGAAGCGCATATCTTTGGTAAATAATTCAGATACATAAATGGCATAATCAAGAGCTTTAGCTAATCCGAGGATTTCTTCCCCCTGTAACTGGATATTATTGGGGAATTTTTTCAGGATATTTAAAAGGGTTAATCCCCCCGGTTCAAAAGCGGCACTAACAATCGCACCCCGCAGGGCATATTTACCATTAATTCCCCCTTGAATGGTGATACTTTTGCCCAAACGAGAGAGCATATCAGCACCCATCACACTATTAAAAAAACGAGATAGTAAAACAGGATCGATGTCAATTTTTGTTAATAAAGCTTCACGAAACTGCTCTCTTGCTTCGGGAGTTACTCTGGCTAAAAATTGTTTTAAATTAGCGTCAATTTTGCCTTCTTTAGCAAAGGTTTCTAGGGATGCTACCGATAGAGAAAATACGAGGGGAGTATAGACAAATTCAACTTCTTCGGCGGCTTTTAAGGGCAAAGCGGTCATAGTGGCGGCGAAAAGACCTAGGATAAAAGCTCGCAGACGACGAGTGGAATTATTTCTGGAAAAACGATTTTGTAACCTGGTGATAATCATGGAATTTTTAGTTAGAGTAGATGACAGCAATTAAATGAAAAAAGTGCCACGGTGATTGATGTCTAAGTTCAACAAACATCGATAAAGCACCAAGCAAATTAGAACCGAAAAGCATAAGAAAAACCTCGATAGATCAATTTGGTCGATTTCGATTCTAAATTACAGGCTGTTTTCTGAACATATTACCTAGTGTGAATTTTATATTAAAATTGTTTTTTTGTCAAGATACTGGTTATTAATGAAAAAATAAATATATGAATTTCATAAGTGAAATTCATATATTTGGAGATGAAAAATAATTAGATAAGGTTTTTGAATAAGATAATTACCTAAGCAAAATTAATTACGCATTTTGATAAAGCTTTTTAACAAATAAATTAATTTTGTGTGAATAACTAAATTTTTTAATTATTGCGAATATGAATATCTTGCTGCGGAAAAGGAATCTCGATATTCTCTTTAGTAAACCTATTAAGAATAACACAATTAACATCACTAATTACTCGCTTTTTCCTGTTAACATCATCTAACCAGAACTTTAATTCAAAGTTTAAACTAGAATCACCAAAATTAATAAAAAAGGCTACTGGTTGCGGGTTTTTAAGTATGTTAGGATGATGATCAGCAATGTCTAGCAATAAATTCATCACTTGTTGTGCGTTAGAATTATAACCAACTCCGATAACAATTGAACAATAGATCAAGTTATCACTACCCGTATAGGTGGTGACATCCTCAGTAAAAAACTTTTGGTTGGGGATAATTTTTTCAGAATTATCCGTGAGGATTTGCACTGTTGTCGCTCGAATACCTAGCTTTTTTACCTGAGAAGTTTGTCCTTCAATATTAATTATATCACCGGGTTTGAGAACTTTTTCAAATAATAGTAAAATACCGCTAATAAAATTACTGACCACTTGCTGCATACCGAAACCAATACCCACCGATAAACCACCAGTAATTGCCGCTATTGCCGTTGCATTAACTCCCACATAACCCAAGATAATGATAAAACCTAAGACAATGAAAAAATAACGTCCTAACAGTAAAGTTGCTTCAATTTCACCGCGACTAGCTTGCTGATTTAAATTAGCAATACTCAAAACTATAGTCTCTATAAGATCAACAACAATTACTAGAAAATAGGGAGCTATTATCAAAATAAATATGCTTCCCAATGTGATCGGACTATTGAATAAATTGAAAGGAGATACTTGGGCGATTTCCTGAATGTTATTGTAGAAACCAATCATGATCTTCAGGAGAAATAAGACCAATAAAGGGGCTAAAAGCCGGAAATGATAATATTTGATTGTATTGACGGAAAACTTGGCGTATAGTCCAGCTAATAAACCACGATAAACTAAATAAAACCACAGGAGTTCTATAGATAAACTAATCATTCCTCTTATCCAATTTTGACTGAGAAAAATTAGATAATTTAAATCAAGTAAAATTATACTAATAACTGGAAAATTAAGAAACTCTATCAGAATAGCAAAATATTGACGGATGGTTAATTTTTTATCACTATGGATAAAAGTGGTGACGTGAGGAAATCTTTTTTCTAAGTAAGACCATAACCATTTTGACAATAACCAAGCAAGAATTAAACAGAGAAAAATAATCATTAATTGATTTTGAACATTTCTGCGTCCTAAAAATAATAATTGGTTAGCAATTATTTCCGAAAGAGAGGGAATATTGTTGTTCATATTAATTTATTTTTTTGACTTCCTGATCGAGACCTGATTGAATATAAAGTATCAGTTGATGGGCTGCTTTTGAGGAAGATATTTCACCAGCGATCGCTCTTTCATACCAAAATTCTCCTTGTTCTAAAATTTGATTCAACTTTTCCCAATCATCCAGAGGAACTGCCACAGCATTTTGGGATTGTTGTAATAATACTGATTCGATCGGTAGTAAATTTCCTTCGATCTGCACCCGTCGGTTAGTGGGAATAAAACTTTCTGTTTGGATGATTGCTTGCAATTGTTGTTCGGGATTAGTGAGAAATTTTCCTAAAGCTAATCCCAACCTATTTTCATTATCACTATTATTACGATTAAATACCATTACCCTTGTATAGAGAATTGGTGCTGCTTTACCTTGAGTTTCTTGGGGAAGTAAAGCGACTCTGAGATCATCTTGGAGACTGTTTTTTAAATCGGCAATTTCAATAGAATTACACACATAATAGGTTAAGCGACCTCTAGCAAAGGCATCATGAAGCAATTCCCGTTGACGATTGAGAATAAAATTAGGCTGTGACGAGGCAAATTTTAGCCATTCTAGCCATTTTGCCCAACCATCCAGGCGAGGTTGTAGCCTACCCTGATCATCCCACAAATAGCCGCCAAAAATTGCCATTCCCCAAAAAGTATCTTCAAAAGAGGACACCATCCCCACAGAATAACCTTTGCGCGCACGTTCCACTAATCCCTCTAAACTGGTGGGAGGTTGCTTCAGCAGCGGATCGGTACTAACTTGTAATTTTTTTTGATTGTAACACAGTACACGAGTACGAGAACCTAAGGGAATGCCATAGATTTTTCCTTGATAGCTAACTTGTTTCAGGGTTGGGGGATTATAAATAGATAAATCTAGATTTTTTTGGTCAATTTCCCCCAGTACTCCTTCAGAGACTAATCTGGGTATATTTCTCGAAAAAATTAGAATAACACTCGCACCCAATCCGCTTTGAGATTGTTTAAAAAAACGTTCGGGTATCTCATCGATAGGAATAGCTTGCTCAAGAATTGTCACCTGCGGATTTAGTTTTTTAAACTCTTGCAAACCGAGACTTACTAGTTTAGTTAAATTGCCCTCTTCTGGATACCAAACCAAAAGGGATCCTTGCCTTTGCTCCGATGATTGGGTAGGAAGATCACTAAAACAAGCATAAAGAAAAATTGGCATCAAGATAAAAAGTAATAGTAACGATATAATCGTCCTTGCTTTTTGGCTTCTCCAAGCAGTTTTAACTCTGAGCTTTAGGGATTGCATTGCTCGTGATCCTTCAAAAATATTGCTATAGAACCATAGTACATGAAAAGGTGACTAATAATACTTATCATAAAAATAATTAACATTATCTTTTGTCAAGAGCCATCAGTATAGCAACAATCCCAGTTAAAAATTTGTGGACGTTGAGATGCTGACCTATCTAAATTACCTGTTAAGACCAGATGAGAGCAGAGAAAGAGCCAGTTTTATGGTTGGTTTTATAACACTATAACACCTAGTTTAAATGGGTAACAGCTTAGGGAAACTGTGCTTAGTACAAGTAAAATCCCTGTTATTAATAACTATGTCATGACGAGAGAGTGATACCTGCATTAACTTTACTGTATCAACCATGACCCCACCGCAGCAATCTTTCCCCTATGATTATAGTCTAAAATACGAGGTACTTTATAAAACTATTTACAGCAATTACCGAAAGATATCTAGGGACTAATTTCTATGTTAGAATTTTTCTAGTTTCCATAATATTTAGCCTAAATTATTACCTTTGACAACCGTAAAGCTTATATTTTCTTTAAAAACCCTTGTTTTGAACAGGTATTTTATCCTAAAAAAATTGAAAATAGAAATTTTATGATCAAAGCTTGAATGAATATTAATAAAAAAACTTTATACTTGTCAATATAATTTTCGGAGTATTTTTGATTGAAACCGACGGAGGCAATTTTATTGCATATTCTCCAATGACCAAGCTAATCGCAACTTCCTGTAAAACTGGTGTGAGAATCGAGCAAATTGTGCAAGAAATCGCCTCTCAAATTAATGCTATTCCCCCTATCAAAGATTTATTACCTAATAGTTGTTTTCAGATCAAAACTCAACTAGAAGGGATAGGAAAGGATTATGACTTTATTTCCTAGGAAAAGGCGTTGGGTTTCATGCTTCAACCGTTCGGCAAAAGCTCACGGCCGAAGCCCAACCTAAGTTCTGAAAATTAGGTAACTGACCAGATGAAAATAATCGGTAAAACCCCACACCTTCAGCAAACCCTAATTAAAGAAATAGTTAAATCCTGATAAAAATCCTCTTGTTTTAACTCCACTTTTGATTGAGAAGCCAGTAAAAGTAAAGCCCAAAAAATCGCCACCTTTTCCTGTGTTGCCGAGTGACTAGAAGGCTTTTCCGCTTGCCATAAATCTAATAAATACTCAAACTCTATCTCATTTTTATCTAATTGAAAAAACTTTCTGTGCAAAAAAAAGTCCAGTTCCGCTGCCAACTCCGTCAGGTTTTCTTGGTGGGCTAATTCCGTGATAATTTGTACCGCTTCCCGTCGGGATTGGGGCCGGGGTTTCGGGACAACTACAGGCAGTTTCGGTAAAGCTTCAATCTCTAGGGCAATCTGTTGTAATTGAGTGATTAACTCCTGTAAAGTTACCCGTCTTTTTCGCGGTGGTGGGGCAGCAGTACGACGGCGAATATGATTTTCTAGATAACGGGGTAAAGTTCTTAATTCCCGTTCTAACTCGCTAATTTCCTCATCAATCAGACTTTCTTCTTGCTGGTCTAAAGACAATCTTTCTAGGGTATCAGCCTTAAATAAAACTAACATAGAAGCCCATAAAAAAGCCTGTCCCGATTGGGGTAAATTAGCCTGAGCCATGGCTAAATCTAGATCATTTAATAAACCCAATTCTGCCAAAAAGCGATCGATTACATCGATAACCTGCACATCCCAGGGGTCAATTTCTCCCTGTTCGGCCATTTCTAACAGAGATTCGATTGCGTCACTAGCTGAGGTGATAGTCATGATTCTATAATCTTGTAGGATCTCAAAGGATAGAATTTAGCAAGCAAAACCATGGACATATCGATCGCTGACCTGCGCTTAGACTACAATCTTGAAGAATTGCTAGAGTCAGAAACATCTGCCGATCCTTTCATTGTATTTAAACAATGGCTAGAACGGGCGGTATCTTCGGGAAGATTAGAACCCAACGCTATGACTTTAGCCACTATTTCCCCGGAGGGCAAACCCCGGGCCCGCATGGTACTGTTAAAAGACTTCGATCCTCGCGGTTTTGTTCTCTTTACCAACTACCAAAGCTCCAAAGGACAGGAATTAATCGCTAATCCCAATGCGGCCCTAGTGTTTTGGTGGGGAGAATTGCAACGACAAATTAGGGTCGAGGGAACTGTAGAAAAAATCAGGGAAGAGGAATCGGATAATTACTTTTTTGTCCGTCCCTGGGAATCTCGTTTAGGGGCCTGGGCCTCCAATCAAAGTGAAGTAATTTCGGGGCGGGATATCCTCGAAAAACGCCTGGCAGAACTACAAGAAGAGTATGCTGGCCGTGAAGTTCCTCGTCCTCCTCATTGGGGCGGTTTTCGCCTAATTCCTAGTTTAATCGAGTTCTGGCAAGGTCGCCCCAGTCGTCTCCATGATCGTCTCTGTTATTATCGTCAAGAAGATGGTCGTTGGCAAAGGCAACGTTTAGCCCCTTAGTTTTAAGCTGCCCGAGCATTTAAATTGCTTGTTGAGATGAGGAAAAACTCCCCTTTCCCCCCGACTTCGGGGGTATTGGCGGAGATTCAGCTAATTTGACGGATAGGCGGTTAAAATGCCTCTTAGCTTATGACAATAAGTACCTAAGCAAAATTAATTACACATATCTAACCCCCTCTTGCCTTTTGCCTCTTGCCTTTTGCCTATCTTTACTAGGAAATTAATTTTGCACGACTACTTATAGTGATCAGTTAGATGCTTGTATTTATTCCTCGATAACAAGCTTGAACATTGAGGTGGAAAAGTGTGTCACATTTAATTAACGCACTTACAAAATTAGGCGATGACTGCGCCTGATCTCCTTGACTTATTTTTTAACGCATTCAATAATACAAATATCTTCTTGAGTCGGAATAATGCGATTTAATTTTAAGCCTGCTTGACTCAACAATTCCTCAAATTCTGTTGCGGTTCTTTCTTTACCTCCCGGACACATAACTAACATATTTAAGTCTAACATTTTAGCTGCCGAAGGATTATTACCCGAAGGGACAACCATTTCTAAGACTAAAATTTTCCCATTGCTATCTAAAGCTTGACAACAGTTTTTTAAAATGGCAATCGCCCTTCGATCATCCCAATCATGAATAATATGTTTTAATAAATAGCCATCTCCCCCCGACGGTACGGATTCAAAAAAATTACCGCCAACGGTTTGACAACGATGGAGAATGTTGTGTTTTTCTAAAGTCGATTGACAATGGGAAATTACATAGTCTTCATCAAAAAGAATCCCTTTTAGGTGGGGATATTGCTCTAGGATTGTTCCCAACATTTCACCGTATCCCCCACCTACATCTACTAGGGTTTGAAATTCTGAGAAATTATATACAGCTAAAATAGCTTTCTCCTCGGACAAAGAAAAACTATTCATCGACTGTTCAAAAATCTCTGCATCCAGCGGATGGGTTTGAAAATATTCAAAGACTCCCATCCCAAAGACATCATCAAAGGATGGTTGTCCCGTTTTGATACTATGTAAGACATTTCCCCACGCTTGATAATGGGGAGCCTCTCCTAACATAATCGCTGTCGCTTTTACTGACTGGGGATGGTTACTAGATAAATGTTCAGCTAAGGGAGTTAGTATAAACTGTTGAGATTCAATTTCTCGAAAAATTCCCACACTAGCTAATGCTCTCATCAATCGGTATAAAGCAGAAGGGTTAGTCTCAGTTAGGGAGGCTAAATCTTGACAAGATTTCGCTCCCGTGCTTAAATGCTCGGCTAGGCTTAATTTAGCGGCAGCATAGATGGATTGAGATAACCAGTAACCCGAAACCATTTGGGTTAATTGAAGATGAAGAGGGAGTTCAGGTAAGGACATAAGCAACTTTTACGGGAATAAAATTAAACATTACCATATAGGATAAGCTGCCCGCGCATTTAAATTGCCTGTTGAAATAAGGCACTCTTGCAAGAGTCAAGACTGAGAATTTCAGATTTTGTTGTCCTCTTTTTTGTATTAACTTATGTACTATAAAAAGGATAGTGCAAGGTTTTTGAATGTCCCAACCCTATTTTCTGGTACTAACATCGGATTTTAACAGGTCAAAAGCTTTATTTTAAAAGGGTTTTACCATTATTCAGCCAACCCTAATTAAAACCACTTACTTAAATCCTGTTTAAAAAGTATAAATAAGTGAGAAGAAAGGATCGAGTGTTTAAAGTTCGATTGGCAGTTAATCATACTATCAAAAACGGATTTAGTATAATTTAAATACTGACCAATCTCTGAGATACACCTCGTTTTCTTTTCGGAATAACATCGTCAGAAATCCCCCAATAGTTTGAGGCTTGAGACATATTATATAGCAATAATTCTTCAGGCATTTTTTCTAAAATAACTCGGCTGAGATTAGCGGTATTGATATTCATTGCTCTCATCACAGAGGAGCCAAGTTCTTTCGATAATACCGGAATAACTGCGTTGCCAATCTCACGAAAACCATGCCATATTGTGCGGTGAAACTGAAACCAATCGGGGAATGTATGTAATCTGGCTGCTTCTCGTACAGTAATACAACGAGGAATAGAATAGTGAATGGGTCTAGGAGCAGTATAGGCCCCTTTATCGCTATTAGTTCCAGCCCGAAGAGTGTTACATAATCCAGTGGGAGAAAGCCTTAAAAAACGACTTTTTGGTTCCAATGTACCCGGTTCGGTTACAATAAATCTATCAATTGATCTTTGGGTATGAACTGAGCCTATATGTCCATAGATTTTTGTATCTACTGTTCTTTGATGGCAAAGTTTAAAAATATCCCTTGGCTGCACTGAATATTTTTTCCTCTTACCACTATAATCTAATTTTGATGCGGGTATGCCTAAATCAGTATCGATAAAGGCCGGTATTAATTCTAAATCTGAAATCGCATCATAGACGCTGGTAAAAGCTGATTTTTTGGCTGAGTTCAAATCGACAGTCTTTGCTAAGGGATATTTAGCCATCGTCACGTCTTTTCGACTACCAATTAAGATTAATCTTCTGCGCTTTTGTGGTGCGCCGTATTCACTGGCATCCAGAATTTTAATTGGCTGATTAATTGTATAGCCAATAGCTTCAAATTCAGAGATTAACTCCTCTAAAAATTGTTTATGTTTACCGGTAGCCATGCCAGGGACATTTTCAAAGATAAAATACTTGGGTTTAATTTCCCCTACAATCCGCAGATATTCAAATACAAGAGAATTTCTAGGATCATCTATTTGTCGTTTACCAATCAATGAAAAACCTTGGCAGGGGGGACCACCAGCAATTAAACTAACATCGGTGGCATAGCCTTTTAGTTTTAATAATTCCCATATTTCTCTACTTGTTACTTTGGCTATATCCCGGCAAATAGTTTGACAATAGGGAAAGTTAAAATGATGAACCAAGGAATGGACTGCATCAAACTCCACCGCTACAGCAATATCAAATCCCGCCGCTTCTAGACCAAGGGACATCCCACCGCAGCCAGCAAATAAATCGATCGCAATTGGTCTATGTTTCACTTTGATGATTAGCTCTCTATTCTCTGCCTTTCATTATACTGTATTTTTGATATAATTAACACTTTAAATTTTATTAAGAGGGCAACTACTCGAGCAATTTAGTAATCAATTGATCGACTTTCTCTAATTCTTGAATAATTTGTTTAACTCTTTCTAATTCGTCGGCGGGGTTAGGCGTTTTTTTCGTTTTTATTGCCGAAGAATGAGCAATTTCACCGCGTTCTTCTCCAAAAGTATCCATATTTAGTAACCAAACTTTATCTAAGTCATCACTATCAATGCCGATTGGTAAGAGTAATTTTAATAGGTTAGTTTCCTTAATCCCATGATTTTGATCGATAACTGATTTAAAACATCTAATCGCTATGTCAATTTTTTTAGTTATTTTTAGTTTATCTTCAGGCAGATTTTTCTTACCTTTAAGAGGAGTAAGGGTGTCGGGAGGAGCTTCCATTTCTTGACCAGAAAAAGCGATTACACATAACAAAACTCGACCAGCTTTACCTTGATTATCCCAGATATTTTTTGCTGTCTGTACTGTATCCCAAACTCGATCTTCAAGATAAGATTCAATCTCAGCATGAGCAAAAACTCGATAGGCAAAAGTTAAAGCTAATTGTCTTTCAGAATATTCATTTATCTCGCTAAATTTACGAGGTAGGAATTGTTTTTTTAGTCGATTCAATTCTTTGGTTAGTTGTCTAAATCTCAGAGATTTCGGCATAGTAAAAAAACTAACTATCTTAACCCCTTAAAAATAATACGATTGTCTTCCATCTGAGGAATATTGAAGTTAATATCTAATACTTTTGATAAAGCTTGACCCCATAAATGAAAACGATTGTAAGTTGCTCTAATACTTTTAGTAGTTTTTTCTACTGAGTTCCTAAATTCATTGTCAGGGTTAGATAATAATTCTTTAAAAGCATTTTCTATCTGTTCTTTGTTTTTCTCGGCAGCTGCTCTAATTAGATCATCGCAAAAGTAAAAAACCATCACATCTAAAATTGCTCGATTCAACTGACTTCGATACTTTCCTTCTTTATATAACCAGAGACGAGAAAAGTTTTTCTCTCCAAAAATATTAATTGTTGTTTGGACAGCTTTTTCAAATTGATCAACAACATTGATAATTTCATCTGAGCGTTTTTCCCATTCTTGATTGAAATTTTGACAGGTTTTATCTAGAAGTATCTTAACATCACCGCGATAATCGGATAAATAATAATGAAAAGCTACATAACGCAATAGTATATCAGTGTCGCGCATCCGGAAATCGGGATAGGAAGATTTAAATATTTTCTTTAATGCTTGACTTTTGATCGCTCGATCATCTAAAAAATTAATAAAACCCCCTGGGTGTAATGCTTGTCTTAATTCTTGAGAAGACAAAGGGGTATTTTCCACATTGAGACGCAGAAAAATTTTATGGAGGAAACTCTCCGTTTTCCAATTACGGATAACAATCGTGCGGATAGTTTGATTATCCAGTTGGTCTGAGATATCATTTAAATTGAAGTCATTTTCTAGATCCTGATATTGGCAGCCATTGAGATTATCTAGAAATTCTAAATCTTTTAAAGTAAAACTATTATTAGGTGTGGCACTGTCACCATAAAACTGTAAAATTGTTAGTAGGCGTTGTTTGCCATCAAGAACGATAAATTTCCCTTTTTCCTTATTATTAGTAGCTAAGACAATCAGTGGGACTGGAAACCCTAGAATTAGGGATTCAATAAATCGACTTTTACGAGTAATATTCCAAGCATCTCGTCTTTGAAAGCGCGGATTGAGTTGAATATTTTCTCGAATTAATTGATCGCGGATCGTTGCGATAGTCCAATCACTTCCAGCAACAACAGTCTCGGAGATTTCTTTGAGTTGTAGCTTTTTTTGGTTTGCTGATTCTCCTTCAATATCTTCTTCTTCCTCGGCAAAATCCACCGCTTCTATTTCTTCCAACATCTCTAACTGTGCCATGGTAGTAATTAATCTCCTCAATTGTCTATTCTGCAAAAATCCCGCCCCAATATTTGGACGGGAATAACGATCAATCAATAATTCAATACTACTCCCATTCTATAGTTCCGGGGGGCTTAGAAGTAATATCATAAACCACGCGGTTAACTCCCTTAACTTCATTGACAATGCGATTAGAAATTGTCTCCAATAAATCATAAGGAACCCGCGACCAATCGGCAGTCATTCCGTCTTCACTGCTGACTAAACGTAGGACAATGGGATAAGCGTAGGTGCGTTGATCTCCCATCACTCCCACACTGCGGACAGGTAATAAAACCGCGAAAGCTTGCCAGAAATCGTGATACATTCCCTGCTTATTAATCTCGTCGCGCACTACCCAATCTGCATCGCGCAAAATATTTAATTTATCTGCGGTGACTTCCCCTAAAATGCGAATCGCTAAACCGGGGCCGGGGAAAGGTTGACGACGAACAATTTCTTCTGGAAGACCAATCGAGCGACCTAATTTTCTCACCTCATCCTTAAATAATTTTCGCAGAGGTTCGACCAATTTAAACCGGAGATTTTTCGGCAGTCCACCAACGTTATGATGACTTTTAATTTTAACCGCGACTCTTTCCCCGGTTTTGGGATCCACATTACCATCGGCCGATTCAATCACATCGGGATATAAAGTCCCTTGGGCCAGATAATCAAAGGGTCCCAGACGATTCGATTCCTCTTCAAACACCTGAATAAATTCATGGCCGATACGACGGCGCTTTTCCTCGGGATCGGTGACACCGGCAACCTGCGCTAAAAATCGCTTTCTAGCGTTGACATACTGGACTCCGATATGGAATTGCTCGTTAAATATCTGCATTAATCGTTCTGGTTCACCCTTACGCATGAATCCCTGATCGATAAACATACAGGTTAGTTGATCACCGATCGCTCGATGTAACAGGAATGCTAAGGTAGAGGAGTCCACACCGCCAGATAAAGCCAATAAAACGCGCTTATCGCCCACTTTTGCCCTAATTTCTCGGATCGATTCCTCGACAAAAGCTTCCGTGGTCCAAGTGGGTTCGCATTTGCAGATATGATAGACGAAATTACGAATTAAGGCGATTCCTCCCACAGAATGGACAACTTCCGGGTGAAACTGCACTCCAAAGAGTTTTTTCTGGTGATCGGCAATGGCCGCACAATCGGTATTATCGGTATGAGCGAGAATTTCAAAACCCGCAGGCAATTCCACGCAGGAATCCCCGTGACTCATCCAAGCGGTGGAACCGTCCTCGACATTGGTTAATAAATCGGTAGGATCGTTGATAAATAGGGATGCTTTGCCGTATTCGGCCCGTTTTGCCCGTTCTACCCTACCTCCTAACTGCTGTACCATCAATTGCATCCCGTAGCAAACTCCGAGGATGGGTACACCTAAATTCCAAATTTCGGGATCACAGTGAGGCGCTCCAGGATCATAGACGGAATTGGGAC
Source organism: Microcystis aeruginosa Ma_MB_S_20031200_S102 (assembly GCA_007095845.1). GTDB lineage: Bacteria > Cyanobacteriota > Cyanobacteriia > Cyanobacteriales > Microcystaceae > Microcystis > Microcystis aeruginosa_D. The sequence goes on along the minus strand of SFBI01000064.1, from coordinate 22,675 downwards.
CGCCCGAAAGAATTATTCCTTTCGGGTTGATTTGGGCCAATTGTTCGGCACTGGTACGATAGGAGAGAACTTCGGAGTAAACGTTCGTTTCCCGGATTCTGCGGGCGATTAATTCAGAATACTGGGAGCCAAAGTCAAGAATGATGATTATTTGACGATTAAGGCTATTAGTGAAGGACTCTGAGGGCAAAGTCTCTTGGGGGGTAGGAAGGGGGGTTTGAGTTGTCACTACGATCAAAAAAAGAAACTGGCAGGAAAAGGTTAAAGTTTTGTAAACTAAATCGGCTATTGTTCTGAAAATAAGCTACAATTGTATCGCCTTATTAGTTTTATTTTTTAAGACTAAATATTCCCACGATCATAGCACGGTCACTGGGAAGTGACTGGTAGATTTTGCAAAAATTTAAGGCCATTTTCGCTTTTGCTGATCAAAGAACGCGAGCGATCAAATAAAATACAACCGACTCCAAGATGACCGTTACTGTGGTTATAAACGTATTCTTGGCAACGGCGATCAATCGTATTAGCCATTTCTCCATAGATGCGTTCCACCCAATTATCGCCCGTTTGCCGGTCTAATTGACGCAGATATTCCAGACCGTTTTCGCTGGTGCTACTGTCAAAAATTTGCTGGAGATGGGGGGTAGCTAAACCCATTTTAGCGGCGTAGGCGGTGAGAATTTCCCGACGACCATCGGCCAGATGATGGTGAGTCTGAAAGATTCCCCCGGCAAGTTTAATTAATTTACCGTGATAACCAAACAAAAGAATTTCAGAGATTCCCTGTAATTGTGCCTCTAATAACATCGGCCCGATCCAATTGGCTGTTTTTACCAAAATATCAGGATTAATACCCATTTGAGGGGCTAAATCTAAGCCATTTTCCCCGATACAAAACACCAAGCGATCGAAACGACGGGATAAATTTTTTAATTGCTCGCGAAAGATTTCCAACTGTCCGGGAGCGCTCAGGGGTTGGGAAATGCCAGTAGTACCTAACAAAGATAATCCCTCTACCACCCCAAAAGCGGCGTTAGAAGTCCTTGTGGCCAATTTTTTGCCTTCTGGAAGGATAATCGTCACTTTGATGCTTTCTTGGGGCAGTAACAGGGGTCTGAGGTTTTCTTGCAGCAGACGCTGGGCATAACTATAAATAGCTGATTTTCCGCCATTATTAACCTGTAGGCCGATTCCTGCGCCGCCTTGAATCTCTATCTCTTGATTACCCGTTTTTCTTTCTACTAACGCCCATATAGGGGTATTTCTAGTTAAATCTAAATTATCCCCCGGATCGCTGCGGGTGATAGCTAGGGCAGCATCGGGGTTAAGTCGGGCAACTTGTTCGATGGCAATTGTAACCGTTTCTGGCGGTTCTAAAAGATTAAAAGTAACGGAATTTAGCTCATTTTCGCCGTGGAGATGCTGGAGAGAAGCGATCGCACTGGCACAGGCAAAAACCGGCAAAGTGTAACCCGAACGGGGTGGGGAAATAGACATAAATAGGGTCGATAGCCAATCAAATTAGCCGTGATCTGATTATAGAACTAGGGGGCAACCGCTGCTATTTTTCTCGAAACCCTGCAATTTTACGCCAAGTAATTTCAGGATATTTTTTTCTAATCTCAGGAGAGAGTTGTTTAACAGCTTCTCCAATGACTTCAAAACAGCGAATCACAGCATCTTGAATTAATAAAGATTGATAGAATCTGTCTTTTCCCTCCTGTGTATAAGATTCGATTCGTTCAATTCTATCTAAAATATCACCTAAATAAATCAAGTCATCATTCATAAAGGAATCACCTCTTTCATGATTCTTTCCCGAAAACAATCTCGTAAACTGTTAATAGTAGCCACATCAACCTTACAGCCTAAATAATCTTCTAAGTCTTGAATTAAACCAATTCTATCTAATAAGTTGCGCCCTTGTTCCATTTCTACTAAAAAGTCAATATCACTGTCATTGCTGTCTTCTCCTCTAGCAACTGATCCAAATATTAGAATATTAAATGCTCCATGTTTTCGGGCAATTTTTATAATATTCTCTCGTTTTTCCTGAAGAAGTTGATAGCGTTTCATTTTCATACTTTCCCGAATCACTCAATATTTTTTTGGGCGAGCAATATTAGTTTTTCCTACAATAATTATAGCATTTTGCCCGTACATAACCAATATAAGGGTTCAATTAGTCCAAAAGGTTGCCATTCTTTAGTATTTCTAATCACGGCAAATGCTCTCCCACTTTCTGATTGAATAATTGAATTTGGTTCGCAATATTTACCAAATACTCCGAAGGATGAAGTGGTGAAATATTCGACTTTTCCCTTGTCCTCCTGAGTCCAATTTTCTAGAATTTCATACATTTTAGGAAAGAGTTTTTGTACCAGACCACGAGGATCATCTCGATTAACCCAAAGTTCTGATAAATCACATTTCGTGACAGTAAAAGCGATAGGACAACCTTGCGGGTTACGCTGTGTTAAATCTGTAGTAAATTTTTCTAAAGACTTAGCATATACCTCATCTTCTCGATGAGATGTTCCATCTATTGGTAAGAAATATCCACCTATATCACTAAATAAATCATCATAATATTCTGTGAAGCTATGAGATGATGAAAACTCTCTAATATCTCTCAAAAGACTATCTGGCATATCGTAGATAGCAAATGAAACTTCTTCTGTATTTTTAGCCCAAAATAATCCTTTTATTTCCAGGGTAATAGTAAAACCATATAAAGGATTATTCCACAAGCTACCGTTAAATCCTGTTGGTTCTAACATCACTTGCTCTTTTAAAATGTTTTCTGCCTTATAACTCAATTTTTCTGCATCCGCATTAATCGGTGTTACCTGACAAGATAAGACCTTTTTAGATTTTACCTGATGTTTTTTATGATAAGCTAAAGTCGCAAGATAAGTGCTTAATCCTGCTGCATAAGAACCTATACCTATGATATCAGTCATAACATTTACCTCACAGAAATAATGCGTTAAAAAAGGTTGAACAACTAAACGATTAACCCCACCTACAAACCCATTAAAGACCAATTCAAGAAAAAGAAACTTAGCTCACATCGAGCAGTTAATGGCGGTGGGAGCCTCGCTTTCTTGTCCGAGTAAAAGGCAGTATAACTGAACTTCCCCGTTGACAAAAGGCCATAACATCAGGACAGCGATTTTTCTGATTTTCGACAAATTCAACCACACCAAGAGGCTCTTTTATTCTTTGTGTGATAAGTTTAACTGATATAGGAGCGATCGATCTTTGTGTCCTATGTGTCTCTGTGGTTCGTTCCACTCACCCACTGACAGTATCGTATCTTAGAATACATTTTACCCACCGAACCCAAGAGAAACCATCAGAAAAGGTATCTTTCCCTTAAGCTGAACGCAGGATTTGATTTTTGACTATTAGTCGCAGGGTTTGTTGCAATTCCTCGCGACTGTGAATTTCCTCCAGACGATGAACCGGAACACCTCGATCAAAGAGAATTAAAGTAGGCAAACTACGCAGACGAAAACTATTAGCTAACTTAAAATTTTCATCAGCATTGACACCGACTAATTGAATCGCATCTTGACAGTCATTTTGCCAAGAAAAGAGGGTGGGTTGGATTAAACGACATAAACTACACCAGGGGGCCCAGAAATGCACGAGAACTGGACGAGGAGACTCTAAAACTAGCTTAGGGAAGCTCTTTTCGTTGACAGATAGGATCATGTCTAAACGGATTTTATGAAAACTTAATTTTGATATAGAAACCATCCTACACTAATCGGGATCAATAAGAAAGGGGTTGGGAGCAAAATCACCAATAAATTTTACTTGTTGCTTGCATTAGCCAAGGATGACCCCACCAGAGGAGTAGAATAAACCCTGTTACTCCTAGATAGGCAGGACGAAGGAATTCTTGCCATTTTAGGCTTTGCCGACCATCGATAATTGCTAAAAAGGGGACCACCGAGGTGCGTTCTTTGATCTTTAAAAATGCCTCTCCGTAACGGTTCTCTAACCGGCGATCGCCATGCCAGACAGCAAAAAGATGATGAGCAATTAAACCTAGGGAAGTTAATAGGGTAAAGCTTGTTCCTAACCAGAGGGTATGGGCAATACACCAGATCACCTGTCCTACCATTTGGGGATGACGGGTAACGCGCAGGATGCCGGTTTCGTAGAGATGAACCTGGGGTTTTTGGATAGCGGCGATCTCCAGCAGGTTAAAGGTGGCAGGATAGAGAAAGAAAAAAGAAATGGCCGAAATTATCCAAACTAGGGTTTTAACTCCAGTCACTCCCTGTACTTGCCAGAGCAGTAAACCATCATAACGATGATTGAAGAAATAAACTACTAAAATCAGGGCCAGAGGGATACTCACAAGGGCAAATAATACCCGATACAGTCGCGCACCGATGATAGCTTCTCCCCGCATTCGTAAACTGGCTAATCCGCTATGGGCAACAGCAAAACCCAGTAATAAACCTAACATGATCCAATGACTAGCGAATGCCACTTTTACCCTCTTGATTGACTAAATTTTTCTCCCAATTCTATTTTAAAGATTGATGGTTAATTTTTCAGCCCCCTTTTTTTGTGTTGCCAGTATCGGGGATTCGGGGCAAAATAAAACTATGCTTCCCTAAAGCCTCTCCCAAGAATATACCTGGGGAACTATCTAATTTTGCAACTTTTTAGGTAATATGTCTTATCCCCAAAAGCGATTTGTGATGGTCTGTCAGCATTCTTCCTGTTTGGTCCAGGGTGCGTCGGAGCTTCTTTTAGCTTGGCAAACGGCAGCTCTCCCAGAAGATGTCATCGTCATGACCAGTGGTTGTCAAGGACAGTGTAGCACTAGCCCCACGGTCAGGATTATTCCTGAAGAAACTTGGTACTGTCGTGTGAAACCAGAGGATGTCAATCAGATTGTCGAAGAACATTTGAAAAACGGTCAACCAGTTGAGCGTTTACTCCATCCACGCATTCACGCTCAGTGGCAGTAAACCTGATCATCAAGGCTCTTCGGGACTTGTTAGGGGAATAAATAATCAGTTTTTAATAACTGGATTTAGTATTAAATGCACGGGCAGCTTAGAATTTACCTGAACAAAAGCCCCCAGAACACATTACTTTCTAGGGGTTTAATTACAATTGACGGAAAACAAACTTATAGGGAGGTTAACCTCCAGCCACCGCAGGAACTATACTGACTTCATCGCCATCTTTTAAGGGGGTTTGTGTCCCATCGAGGAAGCGAATATCTTCACTGTTGACGTAGAAATTTAAAAAGCGTCGGGGTGCGCCATCTTTATCGCACAAGCGGTCCTTAATACCGGGGAAACTTGCTTCTAAGGATTCGATTAAATCACCGACACTACTAGCACTACACTCGACGGTAGCCTTATTTTTTGTAAATTCTTGCAGGGGAGTGGGAACGAGAACTTTTACAGCCATAGATATCAAGGAAAAAGTGGAAAGGACAGTAAGCTGTCCGCGAATTTAAATTGCTTGTGGAGATGGGGCCAGAGGATAATCGCCCCATCATCCCTTAGTATCAATTCTAGACGAGAACCTGTTGCCATTCGAGACGTTCGAGGGTGCGGGAACGTTCCAAGGCCCGTTCAAAGCTGTCTAATTTCGGTTCGATTAACAGGGGTTCACCGATATAACCCTGTACCGCTTCTTGGGTTTTTAGACCATTACCAGTGATATAAACGACCGTGGTTTCTTCGGGGTCGATTTTACCGGCTTCTACTAATTTTTTCAAGACAGCGATAGTTGTACCGCCGGCGGTTTCCGTGAAAATGCCTTCCGTTTCTGCCAAAAGTTTAATACCTTCGATAATTTCGGCATCGGTGACGGATTCAATATTGCCGCCGGTTTTACGGGCAATATCAAGGGCATAAATACCATCGGCGGGATTACCAATAGCGATCGATTTGGCGATAGTATTGGGTTTAACTGGGGCGACAAAATCCCGTCCTTCCTTGAAAGCTTGGGCAATGGGGGAACAACCCTCCGCTTGAGCGCCACTAAAACGCACTGGTTTATCTGCCACCAAACCGACTTTAATGAATTCTTGGAAGCCCTTATAAATCTTGGTAAAGAGGGAACCACTGGCTAAAGGTGCGACAATATGGTCGGGTAGTTTCCAGCCTAATTGTTCAGCCACTTCAAAGCCTAAAGTTTTGGAACCTTCGGAATAGTAGGGACGCAGATTGATGTTGACAAAACCCCAACCGTAGGTATTGCCCACTTCTGAACAGAGACGGTTGACTTGATCGTAGTTGCCTTTGACTGCCATGACCGTGGGATTATAGATTAGGGTGCCGAGAATTTTACCCGCTTCTAAGTCGGAGGGAATGAAAACACAACAGTCTAAACCAGCGTGAGCAGCAATAGCGGCGGTGGAATTGGCCAGATTTCCCGTACTAGCACAGGAAACGGTAGTAAAACCTAATTCTTTGGCCCGGGTAAGGGCGACGGATACCACTCTATCTTTGAAGCTGAGAGTGGGCATATTGACGGCATCATTTTTAATGTAGAGATTTTTTAGACCCAAGCGCCGGGCTAAACGGTGGGATTTCACTAGGGGAGTCATACCCGTACCCACATCGATAGGATTTTCACTTTCCACCGGCAAAAAGGAACGATAGCGCCAGATGGAATTGGGACCTGCTTGAATGCTTTCTCTGGTAACGGTGCGACGGATGAGGTCGTAATCGTAGTCCACTTCCAGGGGAGCAAAGGTTTCTTCGCAGATATTCAGCGCCTTCAGGGGGTAAGAAGTCCCTCCTTCCTTAGAAACCAAGCGGGTAAAGGTGGGGATGAATTTTGAGGTTTTGATGTTTGTCGCTAGGGTCATGATTTTCCTGTCTTGCCGTCAACTGATGTACAAGCATCCTATCACCCGCAAAATCTTGGTGTCAAATATACCCGACAAAAATAGTCGGGTATAAATTTATACAGAAACTAGGGGATAATCTGGGGAGTAGCAAGGGTTAAGGGGAAATGGTTAAGCTGCCGTGTCAGGAAACTTCGGTGTAGTTTAAGGTCAAAAAAAAGACTAGGAGAAGGGATTTAAGTTTTTAAGGGAGCCGTAGCCTATTTACTGCTAATTTTAATCAGAATAAGCTCTGATTTTTCTTTAAATAGCTTAAACAGGGGGCGATTAACTGCGGTTGCCAGAAAGTTTCTCGCTTTACTCAGGATGATTATCAAAAAAAGTGACAAATTATGTGATTTTGTTGAGAAATAATAATTTTTTCCGGACTGCCAAATAAAATTGACTATTTCTGTTGGCAGTTCCCAGATTTCCATGTCTCTGCTTGTAATAACTGAACTTCTCCCATACACATATACTATAATAGCCGAAAACCCTTATCCATCAATGGATACATTCCTTAACTCCTCTCAATGTACCCATGTAATTTTTAATATTTATGGCTCTTCGTTACTTGTTATGGTTCGATAGGGGGGCATAAATCGACTAAATCCTTATCTGGTAAGGGATTTAATAGTTCGCTCTAGATCAAAAACAATTGACAAAAATCGCCCAATGTCTTTCTCTATAAGGGTTCCATCCCTTATAACCCCCGTCCATTGCATAAGACAAACCGAAGAGCCATATTTATTAATGGACAAGAATTCTCTACTATTTGCTAAAATGATAGCCATGTATATAGGAAAAGTTCCTAGTTCTTCTTCGAGAATCCTACCGAGAAGGAGATCAAGTCAAAAAAAGAACCCTTGCCAATCTTTCAAAATTACCCGATGATACTATAGCGGTAAGCGTTTGAGTGAGATACAAACCAAGCTTTGCCTAGCCTGGTTTATAGCTCGTGACACTGTACCTCATACGACTGCACACCGCTATAAAAACCTGCCATCCCTTAAACTGCCTGATTCTGCTCAAGCGGATTTTGAAACCTTATTAGATAAAATCAAGGGAATCTGGGCTAAAGGAGACGGTTTAGAATACCAGCAAAAAATTCGAGAGGGGTGGGTATGAAACAATTAATAGACTCCTGTATTTTAATCGACTTCACCGTCGTAGGTGACATCCGCTGCCGCTAGATTTCTCGAAGCTAAATTAGTACACACGCACTAACCTAGCTGGCCAAGTTTTCCACGATACTGATTAACCTTTTCTTTCTCCTCCTGTTCCTTATGTCTGCATACTGTAATTCTTTGGCTGCCTATTTCTGCATTTTTTTGCTCACCTCCATCTTAATTTCTTCTTTCAAAACTATACCTATCAATCGTTTCCCCTTTTTTTAGTTTCTTCTCTTTTTGTTAAGAAAGATCTGACTAATGGATAGAATAAGGGGAGATTAAGGGGGTATCCAAGGCAAAATCTATCTTTTATTTAATTAGAACCACTTACTGAGTCTCTTTTTACCTGATATTAACCATTCCCCCTTAAAATGAGCTTACCGAGCCAGTAACTGCAAAAATCTATGCTAGATAAAATATTTACTCCCAATCCCTACGCTGAAAAACCCGCTCCTCTGCGTCCTCGCAAGGGGGTAATTATCGGTGTTGGTCAGGTGGGGATGGCCTGCGCTTACTCGATGTTAATTCAAGACTGTTTTGATGAATTAATTCTCCAGGATATCGCCACGGATAAAGTCGAAGGGGAAGTGATGGATTTAAGGCACGGAATGCCCTTTATTGAACCCACGGACTTGAAAATGGGAACCGTGGCCGATGTGGGACAAAATGCCGATGTGGTAATTATTACTGCCGGGGCCGCCCAAAAAGAGGGAGAAACCCGATTACATCTCCTTGAACGAAATGTGGCGATTTTTCGCCGTATTCTTGCGGATGTGGCTGTTTACTGCCCCAGTGCTTTAATTTTGGTGGTGAGTAATCCCGTCGATATCATGACCTATGTTACTCTGAAAATAACCCATTTTCCGCCTTCTAGGGTGATTGGTTCGGGTACGGTGTTAGATTCTGCCCGTTTACGCTCTCTTTTATCCACCCAACTCCATGTAGATGCGCGTAACGTCCACGCTTATATTATCGGTGAACACGGGGATAGTGAGCTTGCTGTCTGGAGTTCGGCTAATATCGGAGGAGCAAGGTTATTAGAGGGAGATTGGCAGGATTTAAGCGCAACCGACCAAGAAAGCTTAACAGAAATTTTTCTTCAGGTTAAAAACGCCGCCTATGAAATTATCAAACGCAAGGGTTATACTAGCTATGCGATCGGTTTAGCTACCACGGATATCGTTAAAGCGATTTTACGTTCCCAAGAAAGAATTCTCACTATTAGCACTCTCCTCGATGGTCAATACGGTCTCAAAGATGTGTGTTTAAGTATTCCCTCGGTGGTTAACGAGAAAGGAGTGATAAAAACTCTGAATCTTGCTCTCAGTCCCAGAGAAACCGAACAGTTACATAATTCGGCCAAAATCATGCGCGATTTAATCGATCAACTCGAAATTTAACTTAGGGTTGGTTGCATAAATCTAAAAACATTGTTGGCTAAGATTTTTAGATTTTTTTGCCCTGAAAAAGTGCCGACCATAAGAGCGATCAAGGGGAAAATTTAGGCACTTTTTCCCCGAAAATTAGGTAATTGTGGGGTGAACTGAAGCAATTAGTCCTAGACTTCCCGAAAAGTCTATTTTATTTCAGCTTGTTGTGAAGACTCTGCTCTGGCTAATACGCTTTTGGTTATGATATGCGGAAAAGTTCTGGCGATGGTGCTAAAATGGGGTGATATGCTGAAAGTTGAGCCACATCGTTACTCTCAAGAGTGTTATGGAGAAAGTTTCTGTATAATTAATAGTTGGACTTATTAAGGATTTACGAATAGATGACAAACCCTAAGTTATTTATTTCTTATAGCTGGTCTAACCCAACACATGAACAGTGGGTAATTGATTTAGCTGAAGACCTGACCGAATCGGGTGTTCATGTTATTCTTGATAAATGGGATCTTAAAGAAGGGCATGATTCCTTTGCTTTCATGGAAAAGATGGTTACAGACCCACAGATAACCAAGGTGGCCATCATATGTGACGAGGTTTACGCTTCAAAGGCAGATGATCGATCCGGCGGTGTAGGCACTGAAACTCAAATCATCTCACGTGAAGTTTATGAAAACCAGGAACAAGGAAAATTTGTAGCCATAATTGCTGAGAGAGATTCAGAAGGTAAAGCATACCTGCCAACATACTATAAATCGCGAATATATATCGATTTAAGCGAACCCGATAACAATGCAGATAATTTTGAAAAGTTATTGCGTTGGATATATGACAAACCCCTTTATACGAGGCCTGAGATAGGTAAGCGTCCATCTTTTCTGGATGAATCAGATGGAATATCTCTGGGTACTTCGGCAGTGCACAAAAGGGCTATATCTGCTATCAAAGAAAACAAGCCATTTGCATCGGGGGCGTTAGATGAGTATTTGTCTACTTTTGTTAGTAATCTTGAAAAGTTCAGAATCACCGAAAAGGAAGGTGAATTTGACGATCAGGTTATTGATAATATAGAAAGATTTATTCCTTATAGAAACGAAGCAATTACTTTGTTTATCACTCTCGCGCAATATGCACCAACAGAAGAAAATGTCCTCAAAGTTCATCGCTTTTTTGAAGATTTGATCCCATATATGAGTAGGAGGGAGAATGTTAACAGTTGGGGTGAATGGGACTTCGATAATTTCAAATTTATTATTCACGAGCTTTTCTTATATGTGGTTGCCATTTTCACAAAGCATGAAAGGTTTGCAGAAGTTAACCTACTGTTGACGAATCAATACTATGTGAACGGAAGATCCGATTATGGAAAAGATGTAATGGTTGGATATGAGGCTTTCCGAGATGGCTTGCGTTCTTTAGACCGTCGAAATAGTAGATTAAAGCTAGGACGTTTATCTGTTCATGCGGATCTGCTTAAGCAAAGAAGTAAACACTCTGGCATAGAATTTCGTTACCTAATGCAGGCTGATTTTATATTGTTTATGCGGGCTGAAATACAGCAAGCCGACTTTTATTCTCGTTGGGTTCCACACACATTACTGTATGTTGGCCAGTTTCACAGCGCGTTTGAAGTATTTGCAAGGTCGTCATCAAAGTCATACTTTGAAAAAGTTAAATGTATTCTAGGCATAGATAAACCATCAGATCTAAGTGAACTGATGGAAGCTTATAAGGCAGACTCTCAAAGATTACCAAGGTGGCAGTTCGAGTCATTTAGTCCATCTATACTACTTGGCTATGAACAATTAGCTACAAAGGCATAACAAGGTGCTGCCGTCGGACAAATTTGCCGCAGAGCGCTTCGTTAGACAGAAATCACAGAAATGTTCAATCTAATCTTTATAGTTCTTCGGTTTGTGTTAGGCCATGGACGGGGTTATAAAGGGCGATTTTTGTCAATCAATTAAGTCTCTGGCCAGATGAGGATTTATTGCGATCGCATTTCCTCTATTGCGATGCCGAAGGCACTGCGTAGCAGTACGCCGCTCTGGTAGAGTGTGTTAATGAAATCTAACACACCTCTTTTTTCTCTAGTCAAGCTATTAGAGCCAGTCTTAGGTTAGGTTGCCGAAAAAACATCTAGCCTAGGATTCCTCTAGCCACTAGATGCCATGATCAAGTCATGTCTGTCCCTTACTAAAATAGAATCAGCGATTTCCCTAAGATACCTAATTCCATGACGATTATCACTCTTTCACGTTATGTCACCAGAAACAATGAGATTTTAGGTGGAGAGCCAATTATTGAAGGCACTCGCACATCTATTCGCGCAATCGTAGGTCTGTGGCGATTAGGTGTGATGCCAGAGGAAATTCCAACTCATTTACCTCATTTGACCTTAGCACAAGTGTTCGATGCCTTGAGTTTTTATTTGGATCATCAAGCGGAAATTAACGAGTACATTGAGCGTAACCAAGTCCCCGATGAGTTGGTGCATCCTTCTGTAAAGGCGGCTTTGGGTGAGCTATGAGCATATTTGCTTCCCTTTACATGGACGAAGATATGTCGGCGTTAGTTGCAACACTTCTGCGTTCTCGTGGTTTAGATGTCACCACTGTTCCTGAGCAGTCAACTTTAGGCAAAACTGACAGCGAACAATTAGAGTTTGCAGCTTCTTTAGGTAGATGTCTTGTCACCCACAACCGGGTTGATTTTGAACGATTGCATCTTCAATTCATAGAAGAAGGCAGAGAACATTGTGGAATTATTGTTGTCCCTCAGAAAACTGCCTACGAGGTCGTGCAACGGGTTGGTATTTTAGTTAACACGTTGACTGTTGATAGTATTAATAATCAGTTACTATACGCATGATTTCTCCGCCAACTTACACTCTAAGCAGAAGCCAGCTAACAAGTCGATGAAGCGGCAATGTTCTAGTTCATTCATCGCCGCTCTGGTAGAGTGTGTTAATGAAATCTAACACACCTCTTTTTTCTCTAGTCAAACTATTTTTGACTAATCTCAAATGCTAAGTCGTATCTGTAAAAACAAACATCAAAGGCAAGAAAAAAATTCATCTGTCCTAAGATTTGCAGAAAAGGTTTTTAGATTTATCCAGCAAACCCTAATTAGCGATAAAATGGCTGTGATCTTCAAATTTGACCTGTTATATGACTAATCACTCAGAAGTTGAGTCGGCTATTAAGCAACTGCCAGAGAGTGAAGTCCGCGCTCTGGCAAACTGGCTTCAAGACTATCTTGATGAGATGTGGGATAGACAAATTGAAGCGGACCTAGCATCGGGAAAATTAGCTCCCCTCATCGCTCAGGCAGAAGAGGATATGGCAACCAACAACGTCAGAGATCTCGATGAAGTCCTTCGCAACACCCCAGCCAAATTCCAAGTAACTTCTCCTCCTTTTCGTTGGGATGAAGCGGGAGGTATCCGTATAGGTTCGAGCCGAGTGACTCTCGATAGCATACTTGCCTCATACCACAACGGCTCCACTCCTGAAGAAATCGCTATTCAGTTTTCAGTTCTTCGTTTGGAAGATATATACAGTGCCATTGCTTATTATTTAAATCACCGTCAGGAAATTGACAGTTATTTGGAACAACGCAACCAACAAGCTCAACAATTGAGACAACAACTAACCCAAAAACACATCTCCCTGCTTCAGAAAAATATTAAGTTTTATTAAGAAGTTAGTGACAAAAGACCAGCTTTAGTCTCTATTATCGTAGTAAGTGGCTTTTGACCCGAATCAAGTCGGTCAAGATAAATAGTAACTTTTGCCCATCATCAAACAAAGATGGTCAATCTAATTAAAACAGTCGCTGTGGCCATGCCCTCGTGATCAATTCCTATGTCAACCCTGGTTATTGTCGAATCCCCCACCAAAGCTCGGACGATCAGTAATTATCTGCCTAGCGGCTACCGAGTCCAAGCCTCCATGGGCCACATCCGCGATCTGCCCGCCTCTGCCGAAGAAATTCCCCCCGCCCACAAAGACAAATCCTGGGCTAACTTGGGCGTGGATGTGGAGAACGATTTCGACCCCCTCTACGTCGTCCCCAAAACCAAAAGTAAAGTCGTCAAAGAATTAAAAGAAGCCCTCAAAGGCGTAAATGAATTGATCCTCGCCACCGACGAAGATCGGGAAGGAGAAAGCATCAGTTGGCATCTCTTACAGGTACTCAATCCGAAAATACCCACCAAAAGGATGGTATTTCACGAAATCACCAAAGAAGCGATCCAAACCGCCCTGAAAAATTGTCGCTCGATCGACGAAAATTTAGTTCACGCCCAAGAAACCCGCCGCATACTCGATCGCCTCTACGGTTATACCCTCTCCCCCCTACTCTGGAAAAAAATCTCCAAAGGTTTATCCGCCGGCCGGGTACAATCGGTGGCGGTGCGTCTGCTCGTGCAACGGGAACGGGAAAGACGGGCTTTTAAAACCGCTAATTATTGGGATCTGAAAGCGACTTTAGAAAAGGACAAAAATCAATTCGACTCGAAATTAGTCACCTTAAACGATCAAAAAGTGGCAAATGGGAGTGATTTCGATGCCGACACTGGCAGACTGCTCCCCGACCGCCAAGTCACCCTTTTAGATCAAGCCACCGCCACCGCCTTAAAAGAACGCATCCAAGACAAAATCTGGCGCGTTAGCCACACCGAAGAAAAACCCACCACTCGCAAACCATCCCCCCCCTTCACCACTTCCACCCTACAGCAAGAAGCTAACCGGAAACTGGGCATATCCGCCCGGGATACTATGCGAATCGCCCAAAATCTCTACGAACAGGGCTACATCACCTATATGCGGACCGATTCCGTCCATCTTTCCGATCAGGCCATCACCGCCGCCCGCAATTGTGTAGAACAAATGTACGGCAAAAACTATCTCAGTCCCCAACCCCGACAATACACCACCAAAAGCAAAGGCGCACAGGAGGCACACGAAGCCATCCGACCCGCCGGCAGTAGCTTTCGCCTACCCCGGGAAACCGGTCTGAGCGGACTAGAATTCGCCCTCTACGACCTAATCTGGAAACGTACCGTCGCCTCACAGATGGCCGATGCCCGTATTACCCAGATCGCGGTCAATATTCAGGTGGAAAATGCCGGATTTCGCTCCTCCGGCAAAAGAATCGACTTCCCCGGCTTTTTCCGCGCCTATGTGGAAGGTTCCGACGATCCCGAAGCGGCGATCGACGATCAAGAAATAATCTTACCCCCCCTCAGCGTCGGTGATACCCCCAATTGTCGCCAACTAGAGGCGATTAGCCACGATACTCAACCCCCCGCCCGTTATAGCGAAGCCTCCCTGGTAAAAACCCTCGAAAGTGAAGGAATCGGGCGACCCAGTACCTACGCCACCATTCTCGGCACCATTATCGATCGCGGTTATGCCCAAATGCGGAATAAAACCCTGATTCCCACCTTCACCGCCTTCGCCGTCGTCGGTTTATTAGAAAATCATTTCCCCGACCTGGTAGATCCCAAATTTACCTCGAAAATGGAGGAAACCCTCGACGATATCGCCACTGGTTCCGCTCAGTGGTTGCCCTATCTCGATCGCTTCTATCGCGGCGAAAAAGGGCTAGAAAGCCAAGTCAAAGAGCGCGAGAGTCAAATTAACTCTAGCACTGCCAAATCGGTGATTTTGGAGGATTTACAGGCAACCATCAAGATCGGCAAATACGGACCCTATCTGGAAGTCCCCCGGGGGGATGAAATCCTCACCGCTTCCATCCCGGCCGATTTAACCCCAGCGGATCTGAACCCCGAACAGGTAGAAACCCTGCTGCGACAAAAAACCGAAGGTCCGGATAAAATCGGTCTTCATCCCGACACCGGAGAGCCGATTTATCTGCTGGTGGGTAGTTACGGTCCCTACGTCCAGTTAGGAGATATCAGCGATGACAATCCCAAACCGAAACGCGCCTCCTTACCCAAAGGACTCAAACCCGCAGATTCGACAAGCTCACTGCAAGAGGACATCACCCTTGAACAAGCGGTGGGTTTATTAGCACTGCCGCGACTGCTGGGAACCCATCCCCTCACCGGAGGCAAAATTAAAGCCAGTTTAGGGCGTTTCGGTCCATATGTGGTTCAGGAAGAGGGCAAAGAAAAAGAATATCGTTCCCTGAAAGCCAGCGATGATGTCTTAACTATAACTCTCGATCGAGCCTTGGCCCTATTAGCCGAACCGAAAAAAGCTCGCGGCGCTCGTGGTTCCACCAAACCACCCTTAAAAGAATTGGGTAAACATCCCGACGATGGGGAATTGGTGGGATTGTACGAGGGACCCTACGGAGTTTATATCAAGCACGGCAAAACTAACGCCAAGATTCCCGAAGGAGAAACCGCCGAAACCTTGACTCTAGAACAAGCTTTAGTCGCCCTAGCAGCCAAGACAACCACTGCCAAGAAAACCACCACCAAGAAAACTACTTCTGGCACCACCAAAAAAACTACTTCCCCAAGCAGTAAAACTGGCAAAAGCAAGACGGTTTAGCGGTTACTGGTGGGGCGATTTTCTCCCCGGTCAATTCCTCACCCCGATGCGGCGACAAATCCAGTTGGCTTTTTTGTCTTTTGCACCACTTTGACTAGGCTGCTCCCACACCCCAAATTCCCTACTGTAAAGCGATCGCCATCACTTCTTGGGGAATTTGTCGGTAAATTGGTTTTAAAAATTGTTCTATGGCATCCGATTCGGGGGCAGCCAGAGGAAAATTGCCTAAAATGTCGAGAATGGTTTGATTTTCATTCCCCGCAGATTCGACAAGCGGTTCGGCTGAGCTCAGCGTCGAAGCCTTACTGCAAGGCGTAATCACAACGAGGGAGGGATCTAGCTCTTCATCGTACTGCCAAAAGCGATCAATAGCACTGTCGGGGGCAGTTTTTTCGACTGCTGCGGGGGGTTCACTGACTGCTAAAGGTTGATTATCAGAGGAATAGGAGCGTTTTTCTCGTAAAGCTTCCAGAATTTGGTTTTTGGTTCGGCCGCGCAGTT
Source organism: Microcystis aeruginosa Ma_MB_S_20031200_S102 (assembly GCA_007095845.1). GTDB lineage: Bacteria > Cyanobacteriota > Cyanobacteriia > Cyanobacteriales > Microcystaceae > Microcystis > Microcystis aeruginosa_D. The sequence goes on along the minus strand of SFBI01000064.1, from coordinate 6,213 downwards.
GCAAAAGCAGGAAGGGATCGACAATAAAACGATCACCCAATTGATAGTAAACTGCTCCTATGTGTTTGCAGGGGTTGGCTTGATCGGGACAGGTGCAACGAGAGCGAATATCGGCCAGGGAAAAGGGAAATAAATTCACCCCACTATCGATAAAAACACGCTCGATATGATCGGGCATTTGTCCGGTGAGCAATTGAGCGGAATAAATGGCTTTTTTGGAGAGAAGCTTAATAATATAATCCCATTCTTCATCACTAAAAGCCGCTAGGGATAAATCCACTATATAAGGCTCTGGTTCACTGCCTTGTACTCTGGCAATAACTTGCGAGTCTTCAAAGTCAATACTTAAAACATTGCCCTCTCTGGCGTAAAGTCTAGCTCGTTCCAAGCGTTTTTTAAAGCGATAGGAATCGAGTAGTTCCAGCCATTTTTGTACCCACCAAGCTTGTTCTGTCATTTTTTATTTACCCTACAGCGGAGCAGCTTCGTTACCAAGAAAAACGTCAATTCAAAAAGGAAACACATCAGCCTAGAGGCTGGACTAGGAAAGGCTCATCAGGTATATTCTGATCTTTAACAACAACAAATCAGACCCAAAAACCAAGCCCTCAATATCTTAACATAGAACCAAGAAACTTGCTCTACCAACTTGGTCAAGAGGTAAATTTATCTCAACGGCAAATAGCCGTCTTGCTCGGATGTGATCAAAGCACGACCAGAGCGAGAATTAATACTAAATCTTGTTTAGAAAGTATCGGAGAGCAGGCAGCGGGGACGAGGAGAAGGAAGCGAAGAGCGAGTTTTTAAAAGTTAGATTGGAAGTGAATCATGCTATCGTGCTGGGAAGGAAGAAAAAGAATCACCAAACTATTTAAGTAACTAAGCAGAATTAATTACACATATCTAACTCCCATTGCCTTTTGCCTGAGTGCATTTGCTAACCAAGAAGTTAATTTTCTCCTATTACTGAGCAAATGATCTATCAAAACTAAGCTAAGATGAAATCAATCGAGTGTCTGAAAAACTTTTCCAAGAGATTCCCTTTGACAAAAGAAAAGCGGATCCTTGTGACAAGATCAAAGAGTTTATTGGACATCAAGAATTGAGTGAGAAACTAGGAGCAGATTTTTATTTTGCTATTCTTTATCATTCTTGAGAGAGCGGGATTAAACGAGCCGACTAATGGACTAAGCTAAGACGGATTTAAATCCCTTATTCTTAGATTAGCGGAATCTCCCCCAACCAGAAGTCGGAAAGTTGGGGGGAGTCTTGCCTCTTGTATAAAGACCTCATCTCAGCAGGCAATTTAAATTACGAAAAGCTTAACAATCGTCCTCGAAAATATCTTGACTATCCTAGCCCGAATGAGGTATGCTCTAATAGCCCAGACAGTGATGCAATTCAGACTTAAATTGGCGTATTATAGATGTCAAATTGGCTACGCCTAAAAGTCCTTATTGAAGAAGCTTTCACAAGATGTACAGAGAACCGAGGATTTTAGGCATGAGGACGGAAGACAAAAATCAAAAATTAAATTGTCAGAAATTAGCAGAAGTCTTTTTATCAAATCCTTTGATTGAAGATTGCTATTTTATGGTACGAGAGGATGAATTAGTCGCCTATATCGTTTCCTTTGGAGCTTGGAATTCTGAACAATTGTCCTCCGATTTACAGTCTCAGTTACCGGACAATCTCCTACCTAATATCTATGTGCAAATTTCCAGTTTACCCTTAACCGATAGCGGTGATGTCGATGAAACTGCATTAAAGAATATTGAAATTATCGATAATCATCAAGTTCAGGAAACAGAAGAAAAACTACGCTCTTTGTCAGATATCGATCAAGTTGCTGTCGTCATGACTTCTAAAAAGAACAAAATTTTACCCCTACATCTATCGGAATTATTGCCCTTAAAAATAGAGAAAAGAAATGATCATCAAAAATCTGAAACCCCGATTCATCTGGGGATTCACACTTCTAACACTCAAGGGGGAATCAGTCACGGACAGCTTTTAGAAGAATCTGAACTTCAACCGAAAACCTTGGCAGAAATCCTCCAAAAAGCTGCTGAAAATTATTCACATAAAGGGATTATTTATATTCAATCTAATGGATCAGAAGTTTTTCAATCCTATCAACAATTATGGGAAGACGCTCAACAAATACAAGCTGGATTACAAAAGCAGGGTTTACAAGCTCAAGATAAAGTAATTCTTCAGCTATCGGAAAACTATGATATTATTTCTGCATTTTGGGGGTGTCTTTTAGGGGGATTTATTCCTGTTATTATTTCAGTACCACCCAGCTATAAAGATTTTAATAATGAAATTCATAAAATCTCTCAAGTTTGGCAGTTGTTAGACGAGCCTATTATTATCACAAATAAATCCCGTCAGCAAGAGATAAAACATTTAGAACAATGGTTGCTTAGTCAAACCTTAAGATTGAGTTTTATTGAAGAATTAAAAACTTATTCTCCCCATCAGACTCATATTAGTCAACCAGATGATATTGCGTTCTTTAATCTAACATCAGGCAGTACAGGAATACCGAAATGTATCTCATTAACCCATAAAAATGTGATCTCTCGTGCGCGAGGAACAAACATCATTTGTGAACATCAAAACGACGATATTATTCTTAATTGGCTTCCTTTTGATCATATTGGAAGTATTTCAGACTGGAATATTCGCTGTGTCGAGTTAGGATGCCAAATGGTTTATGTTCAAACTGAATATATATTAGGTCGTCCTTTGAATTGGTTAGATTTAATTGCTAAATATCGAATTACCCACAGTTGGGCTCCTAATTTTGCCTATAATTTGATCAATGAAGCTTTAAAAAAAGAACCGAATCAAAATTGGAATTTAGATTGTGTCAAATTCTTTTTGGCAGCGGGTGAAGCTGTTTCTGGTCAAGCAGTTGGAGAATTTATTAACACCCTTCATCTTCAATATAATCTGAAAAAAACGGCGATGCGTCCTGCTTTTGGGATGGCAGAAATGGGGTCAGGAATTACCTATTATCAGCCGACAGAACAACAGCCATTACTCTTTCACACGGTTGATAAATCATCCTTGAATTCTTCCTTAAAACGAGTCCATCCTGAACATCCCAATGGTGCAACCTTTACGGATTTAGGATTACCCATTCCGGGAATATCGATTAGAATTGTTAATGCGGATAATTCCCTATTACCAGAAGAAACTATTGGTCATTTACAAGTTAAAGGATATCCAGTTTCACCTGGGTATTATAAAAACCCAGAAGCGAATCAAGACGCTTTCTTAAAAGATGGCTGGTTTAAGACAGGAGATTTAGCATTTATTAGTAACGGTCATTTAGTCATTACTGGAAGAAGTAAAGAAACCATTATTATTAATGGAGTGAATTATTATAGCCATGAAATTGAAACTGTAGTGGAAACTATTGAAGAAGTACAAGCGTCCTATACCGCCGCTTGTGCTGTTTATGATCCTAGGAATAGTACCGATCAATTAGCTTTATTTTTTAGTGCAGAAACTTTGGAACACCAGCATCTAGCAGAACTTCTGAAAAAGATTAGACGAAAAGTAATTAACAGTTTTGGCGTTAATCCTGAATATTTAATACCCTTAAATAAAACGGAGATTCCTAAAACTTCTATTGGTAAAATTCAGCGATCGCAATTAATAAAACGGTTTGGAAATGGAGAATTTAATTCTATTTTAAAAGAAATAGATATTTTGTTAGAAAATGCTCAAACCCTTCCTGATTGGTTTTACCAGAAAGTTTGGAAACCTCGATCTCCAGTTAACTTAAAACCAGAACTTTCCAAGTGTTGTACTTTAATTTTTCTGGATTCCTTGGGTTTAGGAGCATCTTTGGCAGAAAAAATCGAAGGTCAAAACTTACCCTGTATCACGGTTTTAGCAGCGGAAGAATTTTCTCAAATCAGTCAAAATTGCTATACCCTCAAACCAGGGACAGCTAATCATTATCAACAGTTAATGGCATCTTTATCCGAGCGAAAAATTATCCTTAGCAATATTATTCATCTGGGGACTTATCAAGACTATCAGGGAGAAATTTCAACAATTGAACAGTTAGAAAAAGCACAAGAGCGCGGAATTTATGATTTATTATTCCTAGTTCAAGCCTTAGCTAAAATTCATGATTTCAAGTCAAAAATTCAATTGCTATTTGTTTCCAGTTATAGTCAATTTGTCATAGAAACCGATGAAATTGCCTATGAAAAATCTCCAGTTTTAGGATTGATCAAAATCCTAGCTCAAGAACTTCCTTGGTTAAATACTCGTCATGTTGATTTACCTCTGGATCAAACCGAAATTAATCTCAGTTATCTGCTGCAAGAACTATCCGTTTTATCCAAGGAAAGAGAAATTGCCTATCGCAACGGGAAACGTTTAATCGCAGGTTTGGAAAAAGTCAATTTACTTCAACACACCCAACAGGAATTACCCTTTAAATCAGGGGGAATTTATCTGATTACCGGAGGACTAGGGGGGATTGGCATACAAATTGCTCAGTATTTGCTCAAAAATTATCAAGCTCGTTTACTGTTAATTGGAAAAACACCTTTACCAGAAAAACATCTCTGGAGTGAGTACCTCAAAACCGAAGATCAATTATCCTTAAAAATAAAAAATCTCCAAGCTTTAGAAAACCTTGGGGGACAGGTAATTTATCAAGCGGTAGATGTGGCTAATTTCCCTCAAGTTAAACAGACTGTAGAACAGGTGAAAAAACAATGGCAAGGGGAACTTAATGGGGTGATTCATCTGGCTGGAATTTACAAAGATTGTTTACTTCTGGACGAAACTCAAGACGGTTTATCGACAATTCTTCGTCCTAAAGTAATAGGAACTTGGGTTTTACATCAACTTCTTAAAGAATCTCAGGGAATTTTTATTAGTTTTTCCTCCTTGGCTAGTTTTTTTGGAGGAGCGGCTTTGGGTTCCTACGCGGCGGCTAATAGTTTCCTTGAGTCTCTGAATACCTATCAAGAATCTAAGAATTTGTTCCCCAGTTATTGTTATAGTTGGACAACTTGGCAAGAAACCGGGATTAGCCAAGGTTATCAGATGCAATACATAACCCGATCTCAAGGGTATTATGATATGACGGTGCGGCAAGGTTTAGACTCATTTCTAACGAGTTTATATCACAACCAAAGACAATTAATGATCGGTTTAGATGGTAGTAATGGCAAGATTAATCGTTTCACATCTGGGTCGGAAGGATGCCAAAAGTTAACGGCTTATTACACCCGTAAATCTACAATTCAATCGGTCAATCTACCTGATCATGTTAGTCTAAAAGATCGATTTGGAACGTCCTATCAATGTCCCCTGGTGCTGCGACAATCTCTCCCTATTAAGGATAATGGAGACATTGATAAGCGGCAATTACTCAAGGAACTCCAAGGCAAAGAAAATAACGAATTGATAGCACCCAGAACGGAAGCTGAACGTCAAGTTGCTAACATTTGGCAAAAGGTGTTAAATTTATCTCAAATTGGAATTCATGACAATTTCTTTGAACTAGGAGGACATTCTTTACTGGCGAGTCAAGTCATTTCTCGTTTACGCGATGTTTTCTCGGTAAAATTGTCGTTGCAAAGTTTGTTAGAATATCCAACCGTTGCCAGTTTAACTCAAACGATTGAGGTGCTTAATGTAGCCAAAAATAGTCACAGTGTATCCAAAAGTGGTAAAGTTATGGCAGCAGCCTCAGAAAATTATGAAGAAGGAGAATTATGAAAATAGCTTAACTAAAACTTAAGCTTTTCAGAGCCATCTTGGAAAAAATGTAAAAAATTGTATCCATCACTAAAATTTATCATCCAGAATGTGCTATGAATAGCCAAACAGTCTTTTTATGGAGTATGTAAGCGGTTGCTCCCAGGGCAACTGATTTTAACAATAACCACCGACTCCCTACCATTGATAATTTTTGTTTGGTCTATATTGTTTAGTCTTTGAAGGTACTTAAATTTATGAAAAACGTTGATTAGATCTCTAAACAGTAGCTCAAGTTAGAACTACTGAACCCAGCCAAACATCACCCCCATTCCAAAAATATCAGAATATTAATCAAGGAAAAGGATACTATTAATGAAAGTCGCAGAATTTTTATCTTACTTAAATAGTTTAGACATCAAGCTTTGGCTTGAGGAAGAAAAGTTAAAATATCAAGCTCCCCAGGGAGCA
>SFBI01000063.1 GCA_007095845.1 Microcystis aeruginosa Ma_MB_S_20031200_S102 | reverse complement strand
AAATATGAATGGATTGAATTTAGCGCCTATAAAGACCGAAAGAGCCTCCTCGCTTACGTTAAAAAAGTGCTGGACAATTTTGGAGGCGAGTATGTAATTAATTTTGCCTAGGTACTTATTAGGGATTGAAACGATCGCCCTTGGACACCGGGAGACGCAGACCAAGGTTCCAATTAATCTTAAGTCCTATTAGGGATTGAAACGCTCGATCTTTTCGGCGATCACATAGATCGATCGCGTTCCAATTAATCTTAAGCCCTATTAGGGATTGAAACCATTCAATTTTTGAATCAGTTCCCCTTTTGATTCCGGTTCCAATTAATCTTAAGCCCTATTAGGGATTGAAACCCATATCGCCTCCCATTCTTCGGGCATTGTTAGAGCGTTCCAATTAATCTTAAGCCCTATTAGGGATTGAAACGCTCAGATCAACAGACCCCGCCATTTTCAATAAAGTTCCAATTAATCTTAAGCCCTATTAGGGATTGAAACATCGCTTTGCTCCTTTAATAGCCATATTTAGCATGTTCCAATTAATCTTAAGCCCTATTAGGGATTGAAACGAGCCGGGAGATGCGGCTTCTAAGCAGTATGTGGAGTTCCAATTAATCTTAAGCCCTATTAGGGATTGAAACCTACTGGTCCTGCGAACACCCTGTCCATCGGAACGGGTTCCAATTAATCTTAAGCCCTATTAGGGATTGAAACGAGTATCAGCATCCACAATCCTGTTATAGTTAAGAGTTCCAATTAATCTTAAGCCCTATTAGGGATTGAAACAGCTCGATCGAGCGCCTCTACATCAGAGATAGCAGTTCCAATTAATCTTAAGCCCTATTAGGGATTGAAACTTCATCTAATCTTATCCAAGGATAAACTTTAATCCAAGTTCCAATTAATCTTAAGCCCTATTAGGGATTGAAACAACAAAATTGACCTTCAATCCACCTCAATTCGCAAAGTTCCAATTAATCTTAAGCCCTATTAGGGATTGAAACGTGTCGAAATCATTGCAAAGCTCGACAAAACTCTTGTTCCAATTAATCTTAAGCCCTATTAGGGATTGAAACCTGGTTCGGGATCAGCCGCAGATTCGCTCATGCCACTGCAAGTTCCAATTAATCTTAAGCCCTATTAGGGATTGAAACCTGGAATTGCTTCAGAAAACAATCCGCGCTCAGGTTCCAATTAATCTTAAGCCCTATTAGGGATTGAAACGCTCAGATCAACAGACCCCGCAATTTTCAATAAAATCGGTTCCAATTAATCTTAAGCCCTATTAGGGATTGAAACCTCGGCATGATACTCATTTGGCACAACAGCACCACGTTCCAATTAATCTTAAGCCCTATTAGGGATTGAAACGTCGATTTTTGCGAATTGAGGTGGATTGAAGGTCAATTGTTCCAATTAATCTTAAGCCCTATTAGGGATTGAAACCAGCGACATTCTCCAACTTACCTACAGCCTCAACGTTCCAATTAATCTTAAGCCCTATTAGGGATTGAAACGGGCCGCCACTGTCAAAGGCGAGGCGGGGGGAATGTTCCAATTAATCTTAAGCCCTATTAGGGATTGAAACGGCTCTCAAGACCCCGAATACCAGCGACTAACCCAAAGTTCCAATTAATCTTAAGCCCTATTAGGGATTGAAACGGGGGTGGCGACTAGGCTGAATTGACAGGTGGGAAGTTCCAATTAATCTTAAGCCCTATTAGGGATTGAAACGTACAGGCGTTTTGGCTGTTTTCGATGCGGCAAAGGTTCCAATTAATCTTAAGCCCTATTAGGGATTGAAACAACTGGTCGGAAGCAGAAAGATTGCAAGGAGTTTGTGTTCCAATTAATCTTAAGCCCTATTAGGGATTGAAACTTTCTGTAAGGGGCAAAGGGAGCATTCCGTAAAAAGTTCCAATTAATCTTAAGCCCTATTAGGGATTGAAACGGGAAATTATTCCCCGTACAATTCTTTATAGATTTCGTTCCAATTAATCTTAAGCCCTATTAGGGATTGAAACGCGTAAACGGCGCGGCGGACGCGCTCCTGTCCCACGTTCCAATTAATCTTAAGCCCTATTAGGGATTGAAACATCCTCGATTAAAGCTTCCAACACAGAAATTTTAAGGTTCCAATTAATCTTAAGCCCTATTAGGGATTGAAACGGACTTGAACGCGGGAACGGGGACCGCCGTAGGTGTTCCAATTAATCTTAAGCCCTATTAGGGATTGAAACGCCATCCACTGAATCCACTCCGCCCCATTCTCCCGGTTCCAATTAATCTTAAGCCCTATTAGGGATTGAAACCCACTATTTCAACTGTCACACCTCCTGAAAATAAAGTTCCAATTAATCTTAAGCCCTATTAGGGATTGAAACACAGGTGAAGCCGGGGGATTACCGCAAAACCTCAGGGTTCCAATTAATCTTAAGCCCTATTAGGGATTGAAACGCAATTGAAGGCGACCCCACCCCCCAAGTCCCCGTTCCAGCAATGCTCTAAAGTTGATAAATATCAATCTAACAAAAACTCAAAGCTTTACTATACAAGCTTTACAAGCATAAGTTGTTAATAGTTTTACATGACAGGTTCGGTAGACCCTTAATCTTAAGCCCTATTAGGGATTGAAACTAGCATTATTTTTCGGATTTGCTTAAATAATAACCGTTCCAATTAATCTTAAGCCCTATTAGGGATTGAAACTCTTCTATTTGGCTTTCAAAGTTATAGTTTTCCATGTTCCAATTAATCTTAAGCCCTATTAGGGATTGAAACTGGCTTTTTGTCGGTCTAGCGTGGAGAATACAAGAGTTCCAATTAATCTTAAGCCCTATTAGGGATTGAAACTTCCGAACATATTTTCAAAACGTGGACGACCTGCGGTTCCAATTAATCTTAAGCCCTATTAGGGATTGAAACAAACAGCGTAACTGGTACTGTATTAAGCTTTTCGTTCCAATTAATCTTAAGCCCTATTAGGGATTGAAACAGTGGTGCTTATTCCAAGTTGATTAAATCTAAATTGTTCCAATTAATCTTAAGCCCTATTAGGGATTGAAACATTTTTAGAGCATCATTTCCGACATAAGGGGTATGTTCCAATTAATCTTAAGCCCTATTAGGGATTGAAACTTAAAAAAGTAAAAGTGTAATTATGGAAAAAGAAGGTTCCAATTAATCTTAAGCCCTATTAGGGATTGAAACAAGATCAGGTTAAAGCGGTTATCAATAAATTAATGTTCTAATTAATCTTAAGCCCTATTAGGGATTGAAACTGCCCGATAAAAAACTTTCAAGGGTAACTGGCTCGTTCCAATTAATCTTAAGCCCTATTAGGGATTGAAACTTTCCTAAAAAAAGAATTCTTGAAGCCATATTCATGTTCCAATTAATCTTAAGCCCTATTAGGGATTGAAACATTAACAGCAGAAACAACAAGTTCTACTTTGCTTGTTCCAATTAATCTTAAGCCCTATTAGGGATTGAAACTCAATCATATTTGGGTAAGAGTAGTAGATAATAAAGTTCCAATTAATCTTAAGCCCTATTAGGGATTGAAACAAACTTGTTCCATTGCGAACCAGTGCGATGTGCTGGTTCCAATTAATCTTAAGCCCTATTAGGGATTGAAACTGAAATGCTAGATGCGTATGCTCAAAACAGATACCGTTCCAATTAATCTTAAGCCCTATTAGGGATTGAAACAAAGAAAATAGATTCTGATCGGGATTATGGATACGTTCCAATTAATCTTAAGCCCTATTAGGGATTGAAACCTATTATATAATCGTCAGTAATTTCTTCTTTATGACGTTCCAATTAATCTTAAGCCCTATTAGGGATTGAAACTTTACTTTCCTAATGAGTGTTTTTACTAATAACTGTTCCAATTAATCTTAAGCCCTATTAGGGATTGAAACTAATGCCAATTGAAATAACTGGAAGTCCTCGACAAGGTTCCAATTAATCTTAAGCCCTATTAGGGATTGAAACCTAAAAATGATTCCAGATCATAAAAATAGATGGGGTTCCAATTAATCTTAAGCCCTATTAGGGATTGAAACTTTTCCAATTTAAATCAGAAAATCCCATTTTCCAGTTCCAATTAATCTTAAGCCCTATTAGGGATTGAAACAAGAATCTTTTTATCGCGCCCTAGCCTCATCCTCGTTCCAATTAATCTTAAGCCCTATTAGGGATTGAAACAAGGCAAGGCGATCCGCTGTGATCGTGGTCTGAATGTTCCAATTAATCTTAAGCCCTATTAGGGATTGAAACGTAAATATAACCCTGCTTTCCACTTATCAGGATATGTTCCAATTAATCTTAAGCCCTATTAGGGATTGAAACCGGATTGTTTCTTTTTTTGTAGCCATTTTGTTACTGTTCCAATTAATCTTAAGCCCTATTAGGGATTGAAACTTTCTTTGGTTTATTTAGCATTTTTACTGATAACGTTCCAATTAATCTTAAGCCCTATTAGGGATTGAAACTTGCTACACCTGTTAAAACTGAAAAGATAAACTGTTCCAATTAATCTTAAGCCCTATTAGGGATTGAAACAATCCCCTTGCATTGGAATCAGGGCTAACCTCTCGAGTTCCAATTAATCTTAAGCCCTATTAGGGATTGAAACTTGGGGGATACCGGGGGGAACATCATCACTAGGAGTTCCAATTAATCTTAAGCCCTATTAGGGATTGAAACTAGAGAATCATTCTCTATAAAGATAATCGGGTGAAGTTCCAATTAATCTTAAGCCCTATTAGGGATTGAAACAGAAAAGGACGGCGCGAAGTTTCCCATCGAGCCACGTTCCAATTAATCTTAAGCCCTATTAGGGATTGAAACTCACTATTCAGATAGCGCCCGAATTTAATTCGAGTTCCAATTAATCTTAAGCCCTATTAGGGATTGAAACAATTCGTAGGGAGCCGGGGGTGTTAATTCGGTAGGTTCCAATTAATCTTAAGCCCTACTAGGGATTGAAACAAAAAAGTGGCACAGTTGATATATGAGCAATCATTGTTCCAATTAATCTTAAACCCTACTAGGGATTGAAACTTTCCGGTTTGAGCGCTGGCCATAACCACCACCTCTGGTTCCAATTAATCTTAAACCCTACTAGGGATTGAAACAAAAAAGTGGCACAGTTGATATATGAGCAATCATTGTTCCAATTAATCTTAAGCCCTATTAGGGATTGAAACTCTCGATCAAGAAAATATTTTTTATTTTCTTTGAACGTTCCAATTAATCTTAAGCCCTATTAGGGATTGAAACTTAGATTATTCTCCCATAAAATACAGATATATAAGGTTCCAATTAATCTTAAGCCCTATTAGGGATTGAAACAGCATCTCCACTAGCTATGATCTCATCTATCTTGAGTTCCAATTAATCTTAAGCCCTATTAGGGATTGAAACTTCTTAAGTGACACGCACTACATAAAGCTATCAAGTTCCAATTAATCTTAAGCCCTATTAGGGATTGAAACTATTTGGGGAGGGCTTACCAATCTTACTGGGTTTATAGTGTTCCAATTAATCTTAAGCCCTATTAGGGATTGAAACGTCTTGCCTGAGCCGGCCTCACCTATTACCACTATTGTTCCAATTAATCTTAAGCCCTATTAGGGATTGAAACGTAACCATAAACCGGAATGGTTCCCGATTTAACCGGGTTCCAATTAATCTTAAGCCCTATTAGGGATTGAAACTTGTAGATTTTCAACCTGTTGGGGTCCTCATGGTACTTTCTAGTTCCAATTAATCTTAAGCCCTATTAGGGATTGAAACAATTGTAACCTGCGGCCACCAGTAAGCTGCTGGTGTTCCAATTAATCTTAAGCCCTATTAGGGATTGAAACGATAAAGTTTTGGCGGACACTAATTCACAACAGGCAAGTTCCAATTAATCTTAAGCCCTATTAGGGATTGAAACTTTAGGACTCGCATCAGACAGCCACAGAGAACTATCCCCACCGTTCCAATTAATCTTAAGCCCTATTAGGGATTGAAACTGTTGTCAAAAGTTTTTTTCGGTTTTTCCCCCAGCAAGTTCCAATTAATCTTAAGCCCTATTAGGGATTGAAACCGAAATTGAGTCGGTTCTGAATAAGAAGAAATCAGGTTCCAATTAATCTTAAGCCCTATTAGGGATTGAAACCTAGCCTAGAGTAAGACCATAGGGTGTTACTAGGTTCCAATTAATCTTAAGCCCTATTAGGGATTGAAACACGATACCAAAGCAATCGCCTACAAATTGCGAGAAGTTCCAATTAATCTTAAGCCCTATTAGGGATTGAAACGGGTATGTAACAGGATCGGTAGTTGGCAAAGGCGTGTTCCAATTAATCTTAAGCCCTATTAGGGATTGAAACTAATGCAACTGGTTGGCACGGAAACCAGCGAAGGGTTTATCAAGGTTCCAATTAATCTTAAGCCCTATTAGGGATTGAAACAACTCTCTATCCACGGCCAAACGACCAAGACCATGTTCCAATTAATCTTAAGCCCTATTAGGGATTGAAACAACACCTTATGACGGGCAACACGCCCGGATTAGGATTAAGAGTTCCAATTAATCTTAAGCCCTATTAGGGATTGAAACCTCTACAGATTGCTTAAAACTATCAGAGACAAAATGTTCCAATTAATCTTAAGCCCTATTAGGGATTGAAACAAGCCATGATTGGGACTAATTTTGTTCAGACTTCATTGTTCCAATTAATCTTAAGCCCTATTAGGGATTGAAACCATGAAACGCATCAAAAGGAAAATTTCACCATTTGTTCCAATTAATCTTAAGCCCTATTAGGGATTGAAACGAGGCAATTTTCGGATCATTGCTCAAGGCCTCACAAAAACGTTCCAATTAATCTTAAACCCTACTAGGGATTGAAACGCAGCACCTAAAAAAGTTGCGGGAACACCCATGTTGTTCCAATTAATCTTAAACCCTACTAGGGATTGAAACTGTGCCTCCCCCCCCTCCGCAAATATGCTTAATGTTCCAATTAATCTTAAACCCTACTAGGGATTGAAACACTTCGCGAGGATTATCTGTGCAGATAGCTTCGAGTTCCAATTAATCTTAAACCCTACTAGGGATTGAAACCCCACTGAAAAATCGGACAATCACCGGGTGGATGTTCCAATTAATCTTAAGCCCTATTTTTGCTCAAGGTGCTGGTAGAGTTTCATACATAGTCTTGGTTGAAACGTTTTATCTCAAACATTTTCGGACACGACAGGCCTTTTAGGTCAGGCCATGTCCCTTTTTCTTGACTTTTACCTGCTATGCTGAGAACTACCCACTCTCCAGTGGGTTAAAATAAACCAAGTAAAGTTAACAAAAAAATTGTCTCGCTCAAGTGGGCGAAAATAAGCTTATGACCCTTGCGGTGGCGATCAAAAAGTTAAAAAAATCCTACGGTCAGACAGCAGCGGTTAAAGATATATCCTTTACCGTGGCAGCGGCAGAAATCTTCGGTTTACTCGGTCCCAATGGTGCGGGGAAAACCACCACAATTCGCTGTCTTTGTACCCTTGCTAAACCCGATGGCGGCACAATCGAGGTGGGGGGTGTCGATGCCCTGAGTAACCCCAAATCCGCCCGTAAACGCCTGGGTTACGTTGCCCAGGAAGTCGCCCTCGATAAAATGCTCACTGGCCGGGAACTTTTGCAATTACAAGCAGCCCTTTATCACATTCCCGCTCAAAAGTCAAGAGATCGTATTAAAGAATTAATAAATCTTTTAGGATTAGAGGAATACGCCGACAAAAAAACGGCGACCTATTCCGGGGGTATCAAAAAACGGCTGGATTTAGCAGCGGGATTACTGCACCAGCCAGAAGTTTTGGTGCTGGATGAACCGACTGTGGGACTCGATATCGAAAGTCGTTTGATTGTCTGGGATTTTCTGCGACAATTGCGCGCAGCCGGAACCAGTGTATTAATTACTAGCCATTATCTCGAAGAAATCGACGCCTTGGCTGATAACTTGGCAATTATCGACCATGGTATCGTCATCGCTCGTGGTACCCCCTCACAACTGAAAGAGCAACTGGGCGGCGATCGCATCACCCTAAAAGTGCAGGAATTTTCCCCAGAGGAAGAAGCATTGAAAGCGAAAGAGTTATTATCCCGTCTGCCTTTTGTCGAGGAAGTGATCGTTAATACCGCCCAGGGAAACTCCCTGAATCTTATCGTCACGGCCAATAGCAATCCTTTAAGCAAAATTGAACAAACCCTAGCCGAATCGGGATTACCCGTGTTTAGCATCGCCCAATCCCGTCCTAGTCTCGATGATGTCTATCTAGCGGCCACTGGACGCACCCTGATGGATGCGGAAATTGCCGCCGCCAGCAGTCGCGACCTCAAGACGGAGAAAAAACAAGCGATGAAAGAATCCTAGCCCAGCGAGAAAGGCTGTATTAAGTAGCTGGTTATAATTAAATTGAAAATAGATTTTGCCTCTGATTCCCCCTACCCTCCTATCCATTGGTCACATCTTTCTTAACATAAAATTTGACAAAAAGAAAAAAGTATGCAAGATGGCTCAAAAGGGTTCTATGGGGGGACTGATTTAGGCTTGCTGAATAATGATAAAAACCTTTTAAAATAAGGCTTTTGATCTGTTAAAATCTGATGTTAGTGCAAGAATAAGCTGTTTTGAATCTAAATCGCCTATTCGATTTTTCCTCCTGCCGACCGCCGACCGCCTGATCTCAACAAGCAATTTAAATTACAAACAGCTGTGTCTCTGTGGTTCCTTTCAACTTTACTCACCAAATCCAAGAGAGCTTGGAAAGGCTCTTTTTGTTAAGAAAAATCCGAATAATGGATAGGGGTGTCCGACAATTTTTAACACCTACCTACTTATAAGTTATAGTTTACACGGCTCTTACCTGTTCGGTGTAATCTTTCGGGCGTAGTTGACGGAAAACTTGAAAGGATAATTGTCTCAAGTTCAGGGGTAAATAGGCAAGCAGTAAACCCAGTCTAGCACGTCGGGATTTTCCTAATAATTTCGAGGCTTTTTCTATTAAAACTCGGCCAGCTTGGGTTTCTCCCTTTTCAATTAATTTTATTCCCAAAGATTCCTGTAAAAAAGCCGCCTTTTTCAGTCTTTCGTCTTCTAGTTTTACATCACTGAAGTGATAACTTTCTGTACAAAACAGTTTTGCTTGCAAAAAGTGAACCGCTTGTTTTAAGCTAGTTTGACCGCCATGGAAACGATATTCCATTAATAATTCTGGCAGAAAATAAGCTTGTTTTCCCGCTAAAGCTAGACGTACTAATAAATCAAAATCTTCACAACCATCCGCTTGAGGGCGCATATAATCCACATCGGCTAAAGATTGATAACGAAAAAGAGTCGAACCCACTTGTAAACTTTGATAGGAAAAAGTTTGTCTTTCTAAATCTGGAATAATCCCTTGTTGTAATCTGTCTTTGCCCCATTTCGCTGAATTTTCTTGGGTAGCATCTGTAACTTTTTGTCCAAATTTATCAATAATCCAGTGATCGGTACAGACAAAATCAACGTTTTTTTCTTGATCTAAAATAGGGACAGTTTTCGCTAAAAATTCGGGAGTTAGTCCATCATCATCATCGAATTTAATAAAATATTCTCCCTGAGCAGCCGTAAAACCCGATCGCATATTTAAACTTCTGCCCATATTTTGGGGATGACGCAGATAAATTATTCTCGAATCCTGAAATGCTGCCACCACCTCTGGGGTACGATCAGAAGAACCATCATCACAAACAATTAACTCAAAATCTTCATAAGTCTGCTGCAAGACACTATTAATCGAATAGCTGAGATAATCGGCGCGGTTATAGGTGGGAATACAAACAGTTACTTTCGGCATAATATTTCAGTTATCAGTAATCAGTAATCAGTTATCAGTGGAGAGTGTTATAGCAGTTATCTTCATGGTGAAATAGGCAGTTTTCCTCGTGGGGAGTTGGTCGTCAATACCAAATTAGGTTATACTTCATCTTTACGAGAAACTCTATAAGTAAAACTAAATCTGGTTATTAAAAACTGATTATTTATTCCCCTTTGCCTTTTGCCTCTTGCATGAGTGCCTCTCCTCATAACTAGCCTGTACTCAACGGATTTAGTATAAAAAGCAATCTTCTGTCTCGGAGTCCCCTCAAGTATTTTTACATTTTTACAAAGGAATGTTAAGTTTTAGGGTATTGAATCAGTAACCTTGATAGCCATGGTTCCTAAAATAGCAGGGATTATCTGTACCCACAACCGCGATCACTACCTAGCAGCAGCGATCGATAGTCTTTTGGCGCAAACTTGCCCAGATTGCGAGATTTTAGTGGTTGATAACTCATCTACCGATAAAACCCGTCAGGTGGTCGAGTCGCGTCTGGGAGATGGGAGGCTAAAATACGTTTACGAACCTATTTTAGGGCTATCTACCGCCAGAAATCGCGGGGCGAAGGAAACTAGAGCGCCGATTTTAGCCTATTTGGATGATGATGCGATCGCAAGTCCTCAATGGCTGCAAATTCTGTTAAATGCCTACGAAAATAACCAAAAACTGGCAGTAGCGGGGGGAAAAGTCACTCTTATTTGGCCGCAAGGCTACAGTCAACCCAATTGGTTATCCGATCAGTTAGCAGCGGGTTTAGGTGCTTTCGATTTGGGTGACAATGTGATATACATTAGCCAAGCTAATTTAACTCCGCGCGGGGTTAATTACTCAATCCGGCGAGATTTCTTGGAGAATATTGGCGGTTTTGACCCTAATTTGGGAAGAATCGGCAAAAAACTTCTCTCTAACGAGGAATTGTACACTACAGAACTGGCACTCGTCCAGGGATGGCAAGTGGGCTATTTTCCCGCAGCATTGGTGGAACACAATGTTGCCCCGGAAAGAATCAGTCGTCAATGGTTTATGCGTCGCAGTTGGTGGCAAGGCATCAGCGAACATTACCGGGAAGAAGTAGCAGGAAAGACGGGATTGGCTCAATTTGGGCGAGGAGGTGAGCGTTTAGTGAGAGGATTGATTAAATCTGTCAAATTTATTAATGATCCTGCTAAAAGCTTTGATAATCTGCTCTATGCCTACGGACAAATCGGTTATTTAAGCGAAGCCGCCAAGGCGATGTTAACCCCTCAAAAGTAAATTATTGTAAATAAATGGGTAAAAAAGCGTTAATTTGTGGTGTATCTGGGCAGGATGGAGCCTACTTAGCCAAATTACTGTTAAAAGCTGGCTACACAGTTTCTGGCACCTCCCGGGATGCCCAAATGTCATCTTTTAGTAATCTGAAACGTTTGGGAATCAAGGAACAGGTAAAACTAGAATCAATGGCACTGAATGACTTTCGTAGTGTCCTACAGGTGTTAATTAAAATTCAGCCGGATGAGATCTATAATTTGGCTGGACAAAGTTCTGTGGGTTTATCCTTCGAGCAGCCAGTGGAAACCTTAGAAAGTATTGCCACGGGAACCTTAAATCTCTTAGAAGCAA
Organism: Microcystis aeruginosa Ma_MB_S_20031200_S102; assembly: GCA_007095845.1. Lineage (GTDB taxonomy): Bacteria > Cyanobacteriota > Cyanobacteriia > Cyanobacteriales > Microcystaceae > Microcystis > Microcystis aeruginosa_D. The sequence continues at coordinate 14,689 of SFBI01000063.1, read as the reverse complement.
TTCGATTTACTGGAGCAAAAATTAAATTGTATAATGCCGGATCGAGTGAATGTTTCGGGGATATCGGCGATAATTCTGCCGATGAAAATACCCCTTTTCGTCCTCGCAGTCCCTACGCTGTGGCCAAATCAGCGGCTTTTTGGGAAGTGGCTAATTATCGAGAAGCTTACGGAATTTTTGCCTGTTCAGGCATACTTTTTAATCATGAATCTCCCCTCCGTCCCGAGCGCTTTGTTACCCAAAAAATTATCGCTGCTGTGGCTAGAATTGCCCAGGGAAGCCCCGAGACTTTACACTTAGGAAATATGGATATTCAAAGGGATTGGGGTTGGGCGCCGGAGTACGTTGAAGCGATGTATTTAATGCTGCAACAGGAGCAACCCGATGATTACGTCATTGCCACGGGAGAAAGTTCAAAACTAGAGGATTTCGTCGCCACAGCTTTTGCTACTGTTGGCTTAAATTGGCAAGATCATGTAATTTCCGATCAAAGTTTATTAAGACCAACAGATTTAGCCATTAGTCGCGGCAATCCCAACAAAGCTAAGGAAAAATTAGGTTGGCAAGCACAATACAAAATGACCGATATTGTCCGCATAATGGTAGAAAATCGTTTAGAGAAATAGCTATGAATATCTTAATGATTAGTTCTACTTTTCCCTATCCTCCAACCAGAGGAGGAACTCAAGTTAGAACCTTCAATCTTTTAAAACACCTAAGTAAGAATCATGAAATTACGATCATGACTCGACCAAATTCGGATGTTAGTAGAACTGAGATTGAAGCTTTGGAGAGATTGGTTAAGGAGGTAAAGATATTTCCCTATTCCAATGCTCTTAACCCTAGTATTTTAGGCAAAATAAATCGCTTTTATGATTTTATAATGCAAGGTACTCCTCCCAACGTTCGACAAGTATATAGTGCTGATATTCAATTTTGGCTTGATCGTGCCATTGATAGTCAAAAATTTGATGTTATTACTTGTGAGCATAGCGTCAATGAGATCTTTGTCCGCCCCCATTGGCAAAAAAAGCTTAAAACTATAGTAAATATACATAGTTCAGCCTATAGAACCTGCAAAAATCAATTAGAAATAGGAGTCAGCCCTAATCCTATTCGAGATAGATTATATCTACCACTTCTCGAACGTTATGAACGGAGATTCTGTCAGAAATTTAACGCTATAGTTGTCACCACTTCCGAAGACAAGGAACAGATGGAAGAGTTGAACATTAATCGCCCTGTTATTGTAATTCCCAACGGCGTTGACTTGGAAATATTCCCCTATCGAGAAACCGATCCCAGTGGTTATCAAATTATTATGACGGGAGGCCTAGATTACATTTCTAATATAGACGCAGTACGCTTTTTCAGCTTAGAAGTTTTCCCTATTTTACAACAAAAATATCCTGAGGTTACTCTGATACTCGTTGGCTCCAATCCTGCTCCATCGGTCATAGAATTGACAAAAAATTCTAAAATCACTGTCACAGGTCGAGTTCCATCTATGGCCGAGTATCTTCATCATGCTACTATTTGTGTTGTGGCAATGCGTTCGGGTTTTGGAATTAAAAATAAAACTCTAGAATCTATGGCTGCGGGAGTGCCAGTGGTGGCCAGCGATCGAGGTTTAGAAGGGTTAACAGTGGAGGGAAATAATGTTCCTTTAGCAGCTTTAAGAGCTAATAGTATTGAGGAATATTGTACGGCGATTAGTAGTCTTTTTGAATCAGCAGAGTTGCGAGAAAAATTATCTAGAAATGCTCGCAAGTTAATTGAAGATAATTATACATGGCAGCAAGCAGCAGGTAAGTACGAACAAGTTTTAACTGCTGATATTTGTTAGGAAATTTCTCTAATTTTTTGTCAATTAATATGCTATCAAATCAAATACCAGTGAAAATATCTGTTGTCCTCCTGTATAATGAAGAAGAAAATATCGACGCTCTTTTTCAGCAACATACCAGTTATGAGATTATTTGCATCAATGATGATAGTCATGATAATACTCTCAAAAATCTTGTGGAATATCATCAACTTTACCCACAAATTAAAATCGATGGTATTACTTCTTTTAGTTTTTTACCTCTGAAAGTCTGGACTTATGTAGGATTTATCATTGCACTTGTTAGTCTTGTTTATGCTAGTTTTTTGATGCTCAGAACTATTATCTTCGGAATCGATGTACCTGGATACGCTTCTCTGATGGTTGCTGTCTTATTTTTAGGAGGAATTCAATTACTGACTCTTGGTATTATTGGCGAATATATTGGCAGGGTTTATGAAGAAGTAAAGGGTAGGCCACTTTATCTGGTTCGAGATTGTTATGGTTTTGAAAATAGGGAACAAGTTACTGATAAAATAACTCAAAATTAAAATACTAACAAGAGGAGAATTAAGTCTATGAATACCGAAGTTTTTCAGCAATTTTTTGCCTATTGTGTCGGTAGTTGGCAAACGGAAAGAACCTATCATTATCTAGCTGCTCAAGAAGTGGAACGTTCCCGTACTGAATTCCTCATTCACCCCCTAACTAGGGAAATTAAACAGAAAGTTCTCACAGATAATAACTATCCCGATATTGCCGATTTAGAAACTATTCCTGGGTTTAATTTAGGTTTCTATACGATCTCGGAAAAAGGAGAAGAAGTGCGACAAAATCTTAATCTTTTATTTGTGGTTAAAGCAGAAAATAACGGTTATTTAGAAGGGGATTATCTTCGTGATCGCGCCTACGAAGAAGCAAGACCAATTATCTCCGCTTTTCGCTTTGATTCCACCACCAGAGAGTTATTAATGACTACCAATTACACTCGCAGTGTTTCCGTGGATTCAATTACTTTAATCAATCCAGACCTGCGAATTCGCAAAATTATTAACTATCAACGTCCCCAGGAGGAAGAACCCTTAGAAAAAGTTATCCTGGTCGGTTTTGGGGTTGAGTGTAAAGTCAGTTAAAAAAAATATTTCTTTCACCCCTTGATTCTCCAGTCAAGGGGAGATTTTATCATGGGGGAACGATAGGATTAAGGAGCAAAAATAATGCTCAAAATCGGTCAACTTTCCCTAGAAAGTGGTGTTTCGATTAAAACAATTCGTTATTACGAGGAATTAGGACTAATTCAGTCCCCTGAGAGGACAGAGGGACAATTTCGCCTATTTACTCCCGATACTGTCCATCGCTTGCTATTTGTCAAGAGATTACAATCTTTGGGTTTGAGTCTGCAAGAGATCCGCGAATGTTTAGTAATTCATGACCATGGAGAATTACCCTGTGGAGATATTCAGGAAAAATTAATTAAACATATTGCTGAGATCGATAAACAAGTGGAACAATTGCTTTTATTGCGTCAACAATTAACCGAAACCCTGCAAGGATGGACGGATACACCAGTAAAAGACGATCAATTTATTTGCCCTAATCTCAAGGTTTAACTATCATGAAAAAGTTAATTTTATTGGTAACTGTAGCAATGATTTCTACTCCTGTCATTGCTCAACATTTACATTTTGATTCACCTCAAACTCAGACTTTACAAGCAATTCCTGACAATATACCAGCTTGGATGTATAACAAGCAACGTAATCATATTTATCCCCAAAGAGGGGTTTATAATAATGCAATTTATAATGTCAGAGATTTAGCTTTAGACTTAAATGCGATCGCTGTCGGTCATGCCTTTGCTTACGAAGATATCGTAACGGGAAAAGCGAAAGATTTAGAAACTAAGACACAACAAAAAATTAATTGGGTTTTAAAAAATCCGCCTAAATTTATGCCCGACGAGGGTAATATTTCCCCAACTTTTGGCAGAAAATACGGTGTTTTAGAACAGGTTTTCGAGTGGGCGCATATTTTCCATGCTCAAACCGTTGATGTTTTAGCCAGCAGCAAATTAACCAACAAGGAAAAAGAGGCGGAAATTGAAAAATTATATCAATTTTACTTGACAAAAGTTCCCTATGCGATTACGGGATTACCGATGAATATGGGTTATCTGGATTCCCAGCCTTATTCTAAAGCCTTTCGCCAGAAATATCCGAAAGTTAATGGCTTATTTTGGGGCTACCATTGGTTACAAGGAACAATGTATGACTTGCTCTATGAGAAGACGCTGGAAGAACAAAAACAAGCTTATAAACAGGTGGGAAAACAATACCATAGTCAGGAATTGTATCGCACTGATCGAGCTTTTATGCCCATGTTTGCCGAACTTAGTCCCAAGTTTGCCCGACGTTTTCCCGCAATATCTAACACCTTTGATAACCTGCATATGTTGCACGATATGGTTAATGATATTCTGGCATCAGATTGGCTAACTCCCCAACAAAAAGACGAACAAATTACCCGCGCTATTTGGTTAGTAATGGCTGCTAATCATCAAGGAATGGCAGCAGGAAAAAATTATGGTGGTGAAGGACTACATGATCATCGTTTTGAGTCAGGAATTCCAGGGATGGGATTAATGCCAACAGATATTTCTCACGAAGGTCATAATCACGAAAATCCTGATAATTCTGAGAAAAAACCTGATAATTCTCAGGGACATGAGGGGGGAGATCACCAACACCATAACCACGAAAATTACTCTCCAGAAAACCCTCCTAATAACGAGAAAAAACCTGAGGATAGCAATGCTCAAGAGGAACTGAAAAAATGAGAAGATTTTTATTAATTGCCGTGGGTTTGGTCGCTGGTTTTACTAATCCAGTTTTTGCCAACGATCATAATAATCTGGATTCTGGTCGTCCCCTTTCTTTTGATGATGCTGAAAGTCTCGGTTTTGGAGAACAATCTATAGAATTTGGTACTGGGTTAGTCTTTCCTGAAAACAGCAATGTCGGTGGTGAATTTGATATTGAATACCTCAACGGTATTATTCGCAATGGTCACATTATTATCGGTATTGATCCACAAGTGGGAGGACGAGTTAATAGTGATGACACGGATTTTGATGTGGGGAATTTATCCGTAGGTTTTTTCTATAATTTCAATCGAGAATACGATAATGTTCCCGCTTTTGCCATTCGTACCGATTTAGGATTACCGACGGGAAATAATGCTAGGGGATTAGATTTTCGTCTGCGGGGAATTGCGAGTAAAACTATTGGTCAATTCAATCGCTTGCATCTTAATCTCGATTTAAACATCAAAACTGACCCCGATAACAGCGATCGATCTTTTTTACCCGCTGCAATTCTCGGTTATTCGCGACCGATTGGTTATCCGAAACGTTTTGATCGCACTTTTTTAGCAGAATTGGGCGTAATTACTAGCGATAATAGTAATGGTGGGGCTTTAATTCGCACTGGTATCGGAATTCGTCAGCAAATTAACCGTCAAGGTGTGATCGATTGGGGCATTGAGGGAGATGTTGCCACTAATGGCAATGATCAAAGTCAAATAAAGCTAAAAATTGGTTATTCTTTCGGATTTTAGCCTATAACCTGAAGATTAATCTTCGATTATAGGATGCCATTATTATAGCGGTAAGCGCTTGAGTGAGATACAAACCAAGCTTTGCCTAGCATGGTTTATAGCTCGTCACACTGTACCTCATACGACTGCACACCGCTATAGTATAGTTTTTTCTCTGGCAAAAATAGCCCAAGGCATTAGGTGATTCCGAGAACAAATTTACCTTCGGCAGAGTTTAACAATGCCAAGCTCTGACAGCATAATTGACACTCTGGTAATTTCTTTAGAGGAAATCACCTTATCTAGAAAGGTTTTTCGGTTTGTCTTATGCAATGGACAGGATCATAAGAGATAAAACCCTTATAGAGAAAGACATTTGCTGATTTTTGTCAATTGTTTTCGATCTAGAGCGAACTAATCAATTAAATCTCTTGCCAGACAAAGATTTAGTAGATTTATGCCACCTTATCGAACCATAACAAGTAACGAAGAACGATAAAACCCACATTCCGCACCCTAGTCGTTGAAATCAAAAGTTGCTCTAGCCCTTGTATAGTAAAACTTTTAGCGATTACTAAGAATTATGAAGTGTCACACTCTAGTCAGCGATCGCCGGCTTAATGAGAGTTTATCTCAATAATTTGGTATCAAAGCTATCAGATTTTTATGGCTAATTGTGCATCTGCTAGACAAACAAATTAGCCTGTAATTCAGAGCCAGCAATCGTTTTGACGATTTGGATAAAATTTTCAATGTGACACTTTAGGGTGCGGAATGTGGGATAAAAAAGAGAATGTGTCATAACATTGGGAAACTCCTGTTCCCTTTTCCCAATTCATAATTCATAATTCCCACTCCCAACTTCCCCTCACCTTTCCTGAGAATTCTAGAGGTACTTGTAAATATTTGTTACAACAAGACAAGGAAAAATCTGACGGCAGGGACACAATAAGGGATTATCAACGGGGATCAAGGATTTCAGGGGGAAATTGCAGTGGGGATCAAGAGAAACTGATTGTAAAGTTTTCGATACCTGTCGCCAGTTATTGTAATAGTTCGATACATGTAACATAGATAATCAGCCATGATTGTAAATTTATATTGCGAATGGCTCATCTTCTTCGGTGTTTTCCCTATACTGGTTTTCATCAACTTTGAGCCAACGTGCAGAAAAGTTAGACCACCAAGTTTGTAAGAGGTCAGGAAGATGCAATTAACCGCAAGAAATAACTGGGGCTACATTTCTTTAACAATGCTAAAAAGCTTTCTTCTTTGGAGTTTCGTCCTCACTGTCTGTTTATTAGTAGTGGGATTTCCTTTAGTAGTTTTAATGATGACAGTGGGAGCATTGTCTGCGATTATCTTACAGTCAGTTTTACCGATTAGTTCCGTGCTTTTAGTGGCGGGAATGATTATTGGTATCAATATTTTGGCTATCCTAATTAGTGCCGCTTTATTAACAGCAAAAGGTGTTCATCCCCATGAAGTTAGCTGGTTGCACTGGTTACACGGTGAAGTAAAAACCTCTCATCAAGCTGTTTATGCTTCTTGTCCCTTAACCTGCGGGGTAGTTCATTAAATCTGATTTTCTTACAATTGCTTAACTTTTTTCTATTTAGATTTATTCAAGTTTTCAACTGCTTTATCGGTTGATTATACACACTCCAAGCTAGTGCAACCCGGTTTCACCGGGTTTTTTCATTATTATTGAGCTAAAGCAGTTAGCGGAATGTGGTTTAGAATTACTGGTGGCCTGAGACCAAAACATCCCTGCAAAAATTGGCTATAGGATCGATGACCGCATCAATTATGATCTAACCTAAACCAGGGTAAGCTGTTAACTACGAAGATATTCTCTCCTCACTTGCCACTGGTAAGAGAAATATAACCACCTTAACTTAATCATTACTATATCTTAATCTTAGTCAATATTTAAGCTTTTCTTGATAAAATTTAAAGACAGATTATCTTAGACTAGGGGCAGCCAATCTTAGGTAAAAATGATCCTATGAATCCATCTCCAGACGCAACTTTTGTTTGTCCGATTATCATCGAAGACGACAGAACGGGATTAGACACAGAAACTATCCGACGAGCTTTAAGGGATAATTTGCTCTATATTCAAGGTAAATTACCAGAATTAGCCAGCAAAAACGATCTTTATATGGCCTTGGCCTATACAATCCGCGATCGTTTATTACAGCGTTGGTTAACCACCCAACAAACCTATCTAAAAAAAGATGTCAGAACCGTTTGTTATCTCTCGGCCGAATTTTTAGTTGGTCCCCATTTGGCTAATAATTTAATTAATCTCGGTATCTACGAACAGGTGGAGAAAGCTGTCAGCGAATCGGGATTAAAACTAGAAGAATTAATTGCCCAAGAAGAAGAACCGGGGTTAGGAAATGGTGGTTTAGGTCGTTTAGCTGCCTGTTATCTCGATTCCCTTTCTACCCTAGAAATTCCGGCTATTGGTTACGGTATTCGCTACGAATTTGGTATCTTTGATCAAGAAATTCATGACGGTTGGCAGGTAGAAATAACTGATAAGTGGTTACAGTATGGAAATCCCTGGGAAATTGCCCGACCAGAAGCGGGAGTAGAGGTAAAATTTGCCGGTTATACCGAATCCTATACCGACGAAAATGGTAATTATCGCAGTCGTTGGATTCCCGATTATGTAGTCAAAGGAATTCCCTACGATACCCCAATTCTCGGCTATCGAGTTAACACCGCTAATACCATGCGTCTATGGAAATCAGAAGCTTGTGAATCTTTTGATTTTGGTCGCTTTAATCGCGGTGATTATTATGGTGCGGTAGATAATAAAGTTCACTCGGAAAATATTAGTAAAGTTCTCTATCCTAATGATGAACCAATTCAGGGCAAAGAACTACGTTTAGAACAGCAATATTTCTTTGTTTCCTGTTCCCTACAGGATATGATTCGTATTCACTTGTACGAGAACCCCAGTCTCGATAATTTTCATCAAAAATGGTCGGTACAATTGAATGATACTCACCCTTCCGTCGGGGTAGCTGAGTTAATGCGCTTGTTAATTGACGTGCATCATTTTGATTGGGATAAAGCTTGGTCTATCACTCAAAATACCTTCGCTTACACCAATCATACTCTTTTGCCAGAAGCTTTAGAAAAATGGCCTTTGAGTATTTTTGGTCGTCTTTTACCGCGATTAATGGAAATTATCTACGAAATTAACCATCGTTTCTTGGATAAAATTCGCATTATTTATCCCCAGGATGACGGCAAAATGTCCCGTTTATCTATAATCGATGAAAGCGGCGAAAAATACGTCCGTATGGCTCACCTCGCCTGTGTGGGTTCCCAGGCAATTAATGGGGTGGCAGCCCTCCATACAGAATTACTAAAAAAAGATGTTCTGCGCGATTTCTATGAACTCTTTCCTGAAAAGTTTAGCAACAAAACCAATGGAGTTACTCCCCGGCGCTGGATAGTTTCTAGTAATCCCCGCTTGACTGTTGCGATTACAGAAAAAATCGGCGAAAATTGGATTAAGCATCTGGAGGATTTACGCGGGTTAGAAAACTATGTGGATGATGGGGGATTTCGGGACTCTTGGCGACGAATTAAATACGATATTAAGGCAGATTTAGCCAATTATATCGATCAAAAAGTCGGCATTAAAGTTGATCCTAGTACCCTCTTTGATGTGCAGGTAAAACGCATTCACGAATATAAACGGCAACATCTCAACGTTTTACATATCGTCACTCTCTATCATCGCCTCAAAAATAATCCCAATCTCGATATTACCCCCCGTACCTTTATTTTCGGTGGTAAGGCAGCCCCGGGTTATTTTATGGCGAAATTAATCATTAAATTGATTAATTCTGTGGCAGAAGTGATCGATAATGATCCGACAATTGGAGGACGCTTAAAAGTGGTTTTCCTACCCGATTATAATGTCACCTTCGGTCAACGGGTTTATCCCGCTGCCGACTTGTCTGAACAAATTTCCACTGCCGGGAAAGAAGCTTCGGGAACTGGTAATATGAAATTCTCCATGAATGGTGCCTTAACTATCGGCACTCTTGATGGGGCAAATATCGAAATTCGTGAAGAGGTGGGGGCAGAAAATTTCTTTCTTTTTGGCTTGACAACCGAGGAGGTTTATGCTAAAAAAGCCGCTGGTTATAATCCCCAAGAATACTATTACCATAACGAAGAATTGCGGGCAGTATTAGACCTCATTAGTTCGGGATTTTTTAGCCGGGGTGATAGTAGTTTATTCCGTCCGCTTGTGGATAATCTTATCTACGATGATCCCTATATGTTACTGGCCGATTATCAATCCTATATCGACTGTCAGGAAGGAGTCGGTCGTGCCTATAAAGATCAAGAACATTGGAGTCGTTTAGCGATTCTTAATGTGGCCCGCATGGGTAAATTCTCTAGCGATCGCTCGATTCGGCAATACTGCGAGGAAATCTGGCGGGTACAACCGGTAAAGATTGAATTACCCGATTATACTCAAGCTAATGCTGGTTTATCGGTAAATTAGAACCAATTTAGGCAGTAGGAGCCTGTTTATTCATCCTACTGCCCACTGGTCAACTCGCCTTAAACGACTCTAATCTGGATTTTTACGGGATTGACGGGGCTCGAACCCGCAACTTCCGCCGTGACAGGGCGGTGCTCTAACCAATTGAACTACAATCCCATTTTTGCGACAATTCTGATTGTAGCTTCATCATTAGGGTTATGTCAAGCACTTCTAGGAAAATTTTTTTGAGGGAGAGGGAATTATGAATTATCAATGATGAATTATGAAGTGGGGAGAGGAGGAATTATGAATTGGCGAGTGGGGGGAGACCACTGCGAGCCGTTGCGGGGGGAGAGGGGAGTAGGGAGAATAAATAAAAATAATCTCCAGCCTCCTGCCGACCCCCTGATCTCAACAAGCAATTTAAATTACGAACAGCTTATCAATCCTGAATTAAAGCCAAAAAATCCCCAATTAGGGAGGGATCCTCTTTACCATGGGATTGTAATTAAGCTTGTTGGGAGCCTGAGCTATGACTAACCTGAATTTGATCGAACAGCTATCGCAAGAATTACTCGATCTAGACCAAGTAGATGCCGATACCGGGGCAGATTTGCGGCAAAAAGCCCAAGAAATCCTCGCTGAAACCAGTATTGACCTACCGATTCGAGAAGCGATCGCCGATAGTCTCAGTCAAGGCAATCAACTACTTACCCTCAAAACCGTCGGCAAGGAAGAAAGTTACTAGCACATTTGGGGTCAAAAGTCAAGATGAAAGAAAAAAATTTTTTTGTCTGGCTGGGGCGATTTTTGGCATCTTTTGGGCTGTTATCGGGGATAAGTGGCTGTAATTCCCCTCTTTTTATCACCCCTCAAGTTCCCGCTGGTGGTTTAAATAGTTTTGCTCCCGATCAATTCCCCAGTTATAGTGCTGATGGTCGCTATTTAGCCTTCGCTTCCGATCGCTCCGGTCGTCGTAGTATATATTTATTCGATCTGCAAGAAAAGCGCCTAGTTAATCTTCCTAACCTAAATCGTGGCGATTCTAGCCAAGATCAGCCATCTTTAAATGCTGACGGTCGTTTAATTGCCTATGTCTCCAGCGAACGGGGTAAAAGTGATGTCATGGTGTACGATCGTTCCCAGTCCCGTACAACCCTGTTAACCGCTAACCTGCGGGGAAGCGTCCGCAATCCCACCATTAGCGGTGATGGTCGCCAAATTGCCTTTGAAACCAACCAAGACGGTCAATGGAATATTGCGATCGTTAACGGACAATTTTAAACTTGTTCTACTCGGTCTTAATCGTTAAAACCTGCGGAGGAGTGGCATCTGGTGGATATAAAAAATTCACCTGTACTATACGCCAATCCCCCGGAGGAATAGTCAGAGTCACTAAAGATTCTCCCTCTTGTCCGCGTCTTTGGACGAGATGAAAAAATCTGCTTTGTGCCTGTCCTTGGTCATCGCTATAATTGACGGCTACCGTTCCCCGAAAAAACACTTGTGGAGCAGCCGGATCGAGAAAACGCAAACCCTGCCCAATAACATCCTCTTTAATCGGTGTTTCTAGCGCAATAGTCACCGTTTTCGCCTCATTACTTCGATTAAATAGAGGTAAACTTAACCTATATTCCACACCGTAATTACCATGAGCTTGATAGGCCGTATCGGGATAGCGAACTAACATACTAGCACTTTGATTTTGTTCCGTTCCCAATTTGCCCCCGGGTAGGGTGCTAATCCCATAGGCTATAGATTGACCAGAATCAGGAATATTTAACCATAAAGAAGCTCGATCGACCAATCGGGCAGGCCAAGCTGAACCTTGGGACACCCCCGCTACCCGTCCATAAATTATTTGTCCTTGACTATGGGGAGGAGTGGGCGCTCGATCGCGCGGAGTCGATAAATCGCCTTTTTTCAGCAAATTTTGCCATTCTGTCAGATTTGGTGGTCTTTCCTGCCCATTTTCGTCTAGGGGGGCATAAAGAGCTAAACTAGCAGCGTAGAGAAGACCGTCACTTTCCAGACGAAGATAAGTGGATCTACCATTTAAAGGGGGAGTCAAATCGCGCACGGGAATCGCCGCATTTAAGACCATAAAACTCTCCCCGGGGGGAATAATAATTCTATCGGGAAAAATATCCTGACGCTGCCCCATTAAAATATCCCCCATTACCCGACTTCCCGGCCCAGCAAAAACCGTCCCCTGATTATTTTCCACTTGTGCGGGTAAGTCGATAAAAGCTGCATCGGGTTGACTCAAATAACTGGCCCCCTGCAAAATTTTAACGGTCACGGGATTAGGACTGGGATTGTGGAGTAATATACCCAGATAAAGGGTGCGTAAATTATCGGGAAAATTCCCCCTCGCTATATGGTGGGCAAAAATATCAAAGCGTCCCTGAAAAGCATAATTTAAATGGGCCGAGGGAAATCTTTTTTCTTGAGGGGGAAAAGTCGAAAGCAAAATCCCTTCTCCTAGCAATAATTCGGGACTATTACTATTAAAAACGGGAACTTGATCTAGTTGATTCGGTAAAGGACGCACCTGCGCCGGTCGAATTATTTCTACACTAGGGGGAGTTTGGGCAATGGGTAGTAAAAAAGGTAACATCACACAAATTACCATCTCAAGATAATTAATTTTTGATCATAGCATTACTGGCTCGCTCAATTTAGATAGTATTCTGTTTGTCCATATCTAGAGGATTGTTTAATATTTCTTGCCGGTGTTAGCTGACCTTTTTGGTTAAGTACAATCAAGAAAAATTATCAAATTTACCAATCATTATTGGCTCTTGCCATTGAGCAAATCTATTGTCATCATAGACTAAAATCTAGATGTAACTGTGGTTTTCTGGAAACTTGGCCCGATGTCTAGATATCGATCGAGCCGGAATTGTTATGATAAATTCATGAAGTTTTATGACAGTATTGCCCCGTGAACATGAACCAAATCGACTATCTCAGGATTAGTTTAATCGATCGCTGTAACTTTCGCTGTCAGTATTGTCTGCCTGAGGATGCAGAATTGGCATCTGTTCGACTGCAAGACTTACTCACCCGGGAGGAAATTCTTACTTTAGTCAAAAATGTCTTTATTCCCCTCGGTTTCCGCAAATTTCGCCTTACTGGTGGGGAACCTCTCTTACATCCCGAAGTAGTGGAGATTGTGCGCGATATCGCCTCTTTATCTGCTACTAGCGATTTAGCCTTGACTACTAATGGCTATTTACTTGACAATTTAGCCGAAATGTTGTACGAGGCCGGATTAAGACGGATTAATATCAGTTTAGACTCCCTCGACCCCGACACTTTCGATAAAATTATCGGTAATCGCGGCCGGAGTCGTTGGCAAAAAACTTGGGCAGGTATTCAAGCAGCCCAGAGAGTGGGTTTTGACCCCTTAAAATTGAATGTGGTGGTAATTCCGGGGATAAATGAGGCAGAAGTGGAAGATTTAGCGGCTTTGACCATCGAGAAGCGTTGGCACGTCCGTTTTATCGAGTTTATGCCCATCGGTAACGGTGATTTATTTCAAGAAAAAGCTTGGATTGCGAACGAGGAATTAAGGGGGCGAATTCGGGCAAAATGGGGCTTAAATGAGGGTCAAGTGCGGGGAAATGGTCCAGCCGATGTTTTTCAAATTCCGGGGGCTAAGGGTACAATTGGATTTATTAGTCAGATGTCGGAGTGTTTTTGCGATCGCTGTAACCGCCTACGTCTTTCGGCCGATGGTTGGTTGCGTCCCTGTCTCCTGAACGAAACTGGACAAATTGACCTAAAAACTGCCCTCCGTCAGGGAATTTCGCCAGCAGAAATCCGGGAAAGAGTGCGGGAATTAATAGAACTGAAAGCAGAAATCAACTTTAAACTGCGTGATTCCGGCACATCAAGCGGCATTTATACCCGTACTATGTCCCAAATTGGCGGCTAAAAATCTACTGTCCGAATTCTACTCTAGCCTGTTCTACCATTTCCACGGTAACTCGATCGGAACCGGCATGACGAGCTAATTCTTCTATCCTTTGACGCGCTTGGGAACGAACAAAATAGGGAATATTTTTCAGTTTTGCTTTTGCTTCTGCGGTCCATTGTAGTTGATCGGAAAAATCTAGAGCGTTCATAGATTTAACATATAGTAGTCTGTCTATTATACCAAAAAAGATTAGCTATTTTGAGATGACAATTTTCTTGATAGCGACTCTTTTTCAGGTTTCTCTTAATTTTAGGTTTCTGCTGGGTCAAAATTGACTCTTTGATATAAATCTTGCAAAGAAATCTGCCAATCTACCGACACCAATTGTAAAACCGCATTTTCCCCCGTGACGAAATCAATTAACCATTGATCATCCTTTTGTTTATAGTAACGTTCTACACTATAACTAGATTGTTCAATCAGAATATATTCCTGAAAAGTTGGCAAAGAACGATAAAATTTAAACTTATCCCCTCGATCATAAGCTTGGGTAGAATTAGAGAGAACTTCGACAATAATTAAAGGATTGATCACGTTAGATTGACTATTCCCTTGATAGAGAGGTTGACCTTTAATCACCATCACATCGGGATAGGTGTAAATGCTATAATCTGATAGCCATAAACGCACCGTTTCCATGTAGGTAAGCTTTTACGCATTTAAGTTACATTAACAGCATTACCCTTATTTTTAAGTTTTCTACTCCATTTAATAATCAATCCCCCTTCATTTAAAAGCTGATTGACTACTTTTTCCAGTT
>SFBI01000062.1 GCA_007095845.1 Microcystis aeruginosa Ma_MB_S_20031200_S102 | reverse complement strand
AATTCTTCACCTTGATAAAAATCCATCATTGTAGCTATAATTCTTACTGGCAATGGGTTGTAAGCAATGTATTAGTAAAAATTATCAATTGAATGTTAAGAAGTGCGGAAGATGGGCTAGAATCTTGTCATACTTGGAGTGCGACCCAACCTAGAACCAAACTATCTTTTCTTCGTCTGACTTTTTAATCCCTAATGCTCGCCATCCAATGCCGACTCTGACTGACCAGATTTTTTCTCTTGGTTTCACTTATTTGAACTCTAGGCTGGGGCGAAATGGATTTTCTTGCCAAATCTCCTAATTTTTCTTGGCTGTTTCTTGTACTCTTTGCGGCAAACTGAGAAAAAGTTGACGAAACCTCTTGGTTCTGGCTGACTTCATTCTTCCCCAAAGCCTTTATCTTCCGTTCTCCCCTCTTGTTCTTCTATCAGGGCTTCCTGTACCATTGTTATTAAAGCTCCCAATTCCAGATCTTCGTTAGAAAGGCTTTGCTGCCATTTTAATTCACTTTCAATGTCTTCCAGCAATTGTTGAGCAAGTTCATCTTGAAGATACTCTGACAGTTTCTGGATTTTTGTGAATGCTTTTTGCAACGGAGTAGTCATGTTTTGTTCATGTTTTACGCGTATTAGACTATTTTACTACTTTTTCTACTCTTGCAATTCAACTATTAATTATACGGAAACTTTCCGAATAACCAGAGTAAGGATATGCCGAAACTTTCGGCATATCTCCCCGTTTTGTGGATTCCTGACAATCAGCCGAAATAACATCAGCTTTTCCCCCGAAAATTTAGCACCAATTCTTCAATCTGACTGCACTTCGTAACAAAAATTTACAACTCGATCATAAGCGATCACACTCCCGTCCGTCGCTGTGCCTAGACGTTTTTAGCTTATTATCATTTGCTTGAATCAATGATCATGGTGCGTTCCCCAAAATCTATCGGTGGAGCAGTAGGAGTTACATTAGGGAACGCACCCTACAGCTACTAAGTTTCTGATTCGAGAGGATTTTTCACTGATTATTTTATCTAAACCTAATTTTTTAATCGTCTCTAAAATAGTCATCACCTGACCATGAGGAAGACTTCTAATCACTTCAAAATGATTGGGAATGCCTTCATTCATGGACAGCGTTGCTCCTTTAAGAACCAGTTTTAGATTGTCGATAATATCATCGGGTAATTTTGAGAGATTGGCAAGGGTTCTTTTTTTGACTTGATCTCCTTCTCGATAGGACTCCCGAAGAAGAACAGCGGGGGGGGAATTACGGTTAAGAACTTTTTCTATATACATGGCTATCATTTTAGCAAATAGAGAGAACTCTTGTTCATTAAAAAATGTTAAAAATTACATGGGTAAATCAAGAAGAATTAACGGGTGCATCCATTGATGGATAAGGGTTTTCGGCTCTTGTAGTAGATATGTGCAGGGGAAGTTCAGGTATAAATCCAACCAATGCCTAAAATGTCGCTGTCTGGTTAATAGGTCCAATTTTGTTTCGTCTGTAGGGTGTAGGTTCCGTCGCGCACATTGACCCGATGGGGGATCAGCTTCAGATCTCGGAAGATATTAGCTTGGTGTTGTAAGGCCGTCAGAGAGCGATCATCGATCGGGATAATGGCACGTTCAGAGGCCCGTTGTTCAAGATTAGTGATGATCGCTGGATCGATCTCGTGGTGAGCTGCCAAGCGTCTGGTCGCCTCTAACTCCTGTTGTTTCGCCCAAGCACCCGCCTCGTTCACTTCTTCTAAAATCACCTTCAGTACATCGGGATAATCCCGCACCAATTCGGGAACTGCGTAATAATAGGTCGGCACTTCTAGGGAGGCGTTTTCCCCAAAGATACTCCCTAGATCGGCCACCGATCTTCCCGGATAGGTGCGCGTCTCGGTGGGGGAATAGGGGACCCACACCACCCAAGCGTCGATCTCACCGCGACGGAAAAGCACCAGCGCTTCCGGTTGGGTTGCATACACCGGTTCGATATCGCTTAATTCTAGATTCACTCTCATCAGGGCGCGGATGAGGACGTAATGGGCGCTCGAACCTCGATCGAAGGCGATTCTTTTGCCTTTTAAATCCGCCAAGGTCTGTATTGGCGAATCTTCAGGCACGAGGATCGCCTGACCTTTCGGAGCGGTATATTTTTCCTTGGCTACCCGGACAAAGACGTGTTCCGCCGCTTGGGAGAAAATACTCGCCGTACCGCCACCACCACAGAAGTCGATCATTCCGTTGCTCAAGGCCTCGATCAGCGAGGAAGCGGAAAGAAAACTCGTCCACGTTACCGTTACCCCAAAGGGTTTTAAGCGTCTTTCCAGAAAGGCCTGGGAGCGGAGAACTTCCAGATTAGTCATGCCCTCAGGGTAGCCGATCTTGAGGGTTCCTAGCCGCCGCGCTTGTTTGGCTAGGGGAGTGATAGGGTCGGGGGTTGGGCGCTTGAACCAGCGATCGATCAAGATAGAAAAGAGAATGCCAGCGATAAATAATCCCACGGTTTCCAATACCCGGGGAGTCGTATTCTGGGGGAATTTAAAGCCATCGACGAGGTTGAGAATCGGGTTATCCGATCGAGAATTTTGACCGACGGCGATCTCGCGTAGCGAGCGCTTTGCGTTCGTGTCGGAAAATCCAGCCAGGAGAAAGCTCCCCACCAGGCTGCTCACAAAAAGCACTGCGGGACGAATTCCCCGGAAATTTCGCCAGGGTTTCCAGAGACACTTGATCGAACGGTGGAGCATGGGATTTCTCGCAGAAAACAAGATTTATTGTCGGGCAAGGAGACAAGAGGAGAGGGTTTCCCAACTTGATCCCTTCGACTTGGCTCAGGGCAAGCGGGAGAGGTTCCATTAGTTTTATCTACATACTATAGAAATCCACGACTTCTCGATTGTGTAACGAAGTACATTTATAAATGTATTGAAAATGATATAGTTTTAAAACAAAATTGCGCCCGCCTTTGAGAGATCGAGGTAATATGGATGGATTGGTTGATCGAAATCGTCAAAATCGCGGTGGCCACCGGCATAGCCACCACCTTCGACGACAATATTTATCTAACCGGCTTTTTTAGCGAGGTAAATCGTACCTTTCGCCCGGTTCACGTTGTCGTCGGCGAGCTAGTCGGGTTTACGGCCTTAGTATCGGTTAGCTTGCTGGGTTTTCTCCTCGGCCTAATCATCCCGCCGATTTATATCGGTCTTCTCGGAATCCTGCCGATCCTCATCGGTGTGAGAAATTTAGTGACTTTAAATCGCGATAACGAGAGGGAAACCGCAGATCGCAAGGTGAATTTGCGAAGAAATGCCCAATTTCATGGGTTCGCCTCCCGCAGACTACCCCTCGGTCAAGTCCTCAGAGATCGCCAAACCTATCAAGTTTCCGCGGTCACGATATCCAATGGCGGCAATAATCTCGGTATCTATATTCCCCTATTCGCCAATAGTACCGTGGCGCAGTTAGCCGTAATCATCCCGATCTGCTATCTAATCGTCTGTACTTGGTTATTTCTCTCCTATCATCTAACCCGCCAACCGGGGATCGCGGTTGTCCTCAGCCGTTATGCGAGTAAGCTTTTCCCTTTTGTGCTGATGTGGTTGGGCCTACGGATTATTCTCGATAACGGCTCCTATCGCCTGTTGATTCCCACCAGCTAAATTAGACCCCTGTAAAAATCGACAATCTCTGGCCTGCACGGGGGTCAGAATTGAGCAAGAGAGAATAGATCGCGATAATCGAGAACTCCTTTAGATCAACCTTATCGAGAAAATCCCGATGAATGTATCACTGTTGTCCATCCGATCGCTGTTTCGTCCCCTTCGACTTGGCTCAGGGCAAGCCTTCCGTTCGCTATTGCGGCGGGGATTTGTATCCTTCTTGGTATTGGGATTGCTGGGTGCGCTCGCGCTCGCTTCCTGTACGTCCGGGGGGATCGC
Source organism: Microcystis aeruginosa Ma_MB_S_20031200_S102 (assembly GCA_007095845.1). Classification (GTDB taxonomy): domain Bacteria; phylum Cyanobacteriota; class Cyanobacteriia; order Cyanobacteriales; family Microcystaceae; genus Microcystis; species Microcystis aeruginosa_D. Next base: position 2,140 of record SFBI01000062.1, on the reverse strand, counting down.
CTCGAAACCGGAGGTGAAATTAAATCTCGTTTCCTTTTCGGTCACGAAAGCCGCTCACGACCAGATTATCCCGAAATTCATCGAGAAATGGCAAAAAGAGCGGAACCAAAAAGTCATTTTCGAGCGCAGTTACGGCGGATCCCTGGCCCAGGCCGATGACGTGATCGCCGGGAAACAAGAGGCGGACGTAGTACATCTAGCCCTACCTCTAGACGTGATGCGCATCGCCGACGCGGGGTTAATCCATCGCGGTTGGGAAGATCGGGTTCCGAGAAGGGGAGTGGTGAGTCGATCGGTTGCGGCGATCGTGACACGGGCGGGAAATCCGAAAAATATTCAATCTTGGGCGGATCTGGCCAGAGAGGACGTTACAGTTCTATCCGCCGATCCGAAAACTTCCGGGATCGCTATTTGGCAGTTATTAGCCCTCTGGGGTTCGGTGACGCAAACGGGGGGCGAACCAGCACAGGCATTGGATTTTGTCCGCCAAGTCTATGAAAAGATTCCCACCCTAGCTAGGGACGCACGGGAAGCCAGCAATGCCTTTTTCCACGAGGGAAAGGGGGATGTTTTAGTCACCTACGAAAACGAGGTAATTCTAGAGGGCAGAAATCAACCCGACATCAATTACTTCGTCCCTTCGGTCAATATCTCGATCGATAATCCCGTTGCGGTGGTGGATAGAAATGTCGATAAACACGGCACGCGAGAGGTGGCCGAGGCCTTTGTGGATTTCCTCTATTCCGAGCCGGCACAACAGGAATTCGCCAAATTGGGCTATCGATCGGTCAATCCCTTTATCACGTTCGCCACCGAAGCCAAATTACCCCCCGTGGAAACGCTGTTTAGCTCCCAAGATTTAGGGGGTTGGCCTTTGATCAGTAACGAGTTTTTAGCGAAGGGAGCTATTTTCGACCAAATCAGAGGAAATTCTCCCACCTAAAAGCCCTCACCGCTCTTGTTATCAATCTCTCTTCAAGTCTATGAAAAAATTCCGTCTTTTTTATCTAATTCCCCTCTTACTGATAGGCCAATGGATAACCAGTTGTGCCGACCCTTCGACTTGGCTCAGGGCAAGCAGAGCGGAAAGCGGGGAACAACAGGTCAGCGTGGACGGGGGGGCCGTGGGCTTCGCCCTAGCGCTCGCCGTTGCCGAAGAATACCAAAAAGTCGATCCCAAGGCCCGCGTCGGGGTGGCCTTTAGCGGTACAGGTGGGGGATTTACCCGGCTCTGTAACGGTAGCATCGATATTGGGGTCGCTTCCCGTGTCATCCGGGAATCGGAATCGAAAGCCTGTAAGAGGGCGGGAATCGAGTACATCGAGCTACCCATGGCGCTGGACGGTCTGGCGTTGGTAGCGAACAAAAACAATAAGTTTCTCAAGTGCCTAACTCGAAAAGAGTTAAAGACACTCTGGGAGGCAGAAGCCGAAGGAAAAATCGTTACTTGGGATCAAGTTAATCCTAAATTTCCCAGAGAGAGAATTCTGTTATTCGCACCTCCTGTGGACGCGGGAACGACCGATTATTTCACCCAATCGATCACTAAGAGAAGAGGGAATATTCGGAGCGATTATACGCCCAGCTTTAACCAAAATACTCTGATTCAGGGAGTCATCGGCAATGCCAACGGATTCGCCTTCGCGGGGATCGCTTTCGTAATGCAAAATCAAGACAAGGTAAACGTGGTCGGGCTAGAAAATCTCGAGGGCAAAGAGTGTGTTAAGCCCATTCCTTTGGAGAACGTCAAGCGCAATACCTATAGTCCCCTGACTCGCCCCCTCTTCATTTACGTGAGCAAGAAGGCACTGGATAGCAAACCTTCGGTTGAACGTTTCGTGCGTTTCTTTGTGGATAATTCCTGGAAATATGTGGACAGTGTAGGCTATGTGTCGTTACCCGATCTCGCCTACGTGAAAACTCGGGAACGATTCGAGAAACGACAAACGGGATCGACCTTTATAAATGCCAAGCCAGGTGAACCGATTATCAACTTTTTCTAAGGAGGAAATAGTAAGCTCTTGACATCCTCGCCGCCCTAAAAGTGCGGCGATTCCTAAACCTCACGATTTAAGTTTCTGCTTCCACCACCGTCGCATACCACAGTTAAAAAACCATGTACTGTCTTACACAGAGTCCA
>SFBI01000061.1 GCA_007095845.1 Microcystis aeruginosa Ma_MB_S_20031200_S102 | reverse complement strand
GGACCACAGAAATCGCGCTTTTTCAGTTGTTCTTCGTTATAGTAGATAGTCAGATTACCAGAAGCGTAGTAATCGTTTTTCTCTTGCCATAATAATTCTAGACAACTGAGGAGAATTATAATCTGTTGCAGGTGTAAATCACTTTCCAAGGGTGGTTCATCACTCCATAAATCGGTGGGGGGACAGGTAATTTCTGGTAAAATGTCGAGAGTTGTCATAGTTTTTCCCCTGGCTGGGACATTTATTTAATTAGGGTTTACTGAATAAATGTGAAATATAGACTAGATAAGAGTTTTAGGATATTTTTTTGCGAAACAGGTGCAAGGTTTTGAGAGTCCTGTAGGGGCGAAGCATTCGGGCAATAACCTATCACTGAAACAGTAGATTTCCTATCCGAATGCTTCGCCCGTACCCCAAATTTTTCTCTAGCAACGCACCAAATAAATTAATGATAGGTGTGGTGCGTTACGACGGATTGTTAGATTTAAGTTTAAGCAGAGATTGTCGCCGTCTAACGCACCCTACGTTTTACTAATTCCTAATTCCTAATTTAAGGAAGTCCCAGACAATAAAACGCTCCCCAGTAACGATAGTCCTGAAAAGGCACTGCATCGGGAGCAAAATCGTCAAGCCACTTGATCAATTCGCCGATTTTCTGATAATTTGCCCCAGCAGCATTGACGTTGGGATCCTTAGTTTGGCGCAGTTGTTGCCAAGTCTGGAAAGCCTGCTGATAATCGGCCGTTAAACTGTCCCGCCAGTCTTTTTGGCGAGTCTCCCGCAACGCTTGACGAGCCTGATGTAGAGCCGTTAAACGTTCCTCTCCGGCCCGCCGTGCGCGGTGGTACTCCCGGGAAAACAGCGCCGTAGCTAGATCAGCCACCGCCCAATGACTACTAATCACAGCACGAGCGCCCGCCAACAGAAAGCCTGTACCCAAGCTAAGGGGTTCGTCCAGTAATTCCCGTCGCAGGTTTCCCTCTTGATCTCGGGAAGTGGCAAAACTGAGACCGGTTTCACAACAGGAGAGAAACACTTCCAACAATTCGGGAAAACGCCACAGGGGACTAAGTAAATCCCGGAGGGTGACTTTTTGCTCTTCGGCTAGGAGGAGGTGGGAGTTGAGGGGATCATCGGGGCGGCTGGTGGCGTGGTGACTGGAGAGCAAAGCCTGTACTTGTTTGAGCAATTGCTGATAAGAGTCGGGGGTGACAGTGCGCCCCTGTAGCCGCCGTTGGCGAGGCACATTCCAGGTTTGGGCAACCCACTCACACTCTAGGGGAGTATAGGGCAAATCCTCTGTGGTGTTTTCCACAATCCCCAGGGTGTGGGGACTGGGTTGCGATCGCTCTCGGCACAGTCCGAGAATTTTCGTACTAGGGACAAACTGAAGGCGAAAGCGATCGCCCAGTAGTTGACCTTGGGCGGTGGGTAGAAGGTCGAAGGGAATTTGGTGCAGGAACAGGTGGGGAATCAGAATTAACTCAGTGATGCCCTGGAGGTGCTGTTGGATGAGGGTGTCGAATTGCAGGCGGGTTGCCAGTTCTTGCAGACGAGTGGCCATAGCTTGGTGCCACTCATGCCGACGCTGCTCGCGGGATTGGGCGGTCTCTGCTTGATTAATCGCAATGTAGGGGATAACCCAGTTGTCGATCAGCCAGTTTTGCAGGTCGTTGGCGGACTCCGGGGGATTGGGAATAGTGTGGCAGTTGACCCCTTCCCCGCCATCCTGGGAGGGGCGACGCAGGACAAAGATGTGGGTATGGGTGGCGGTGGTGTAGAAGCTGAGGAGGGCAGTCTGGGGGGATGGAAGCAGCGCCGTTAGTTCATCGAGTTGGGGTTGGGGTTGGGGTTGCTGAAGTTGGGCAGTGATGGCATCAAAGCGGTAGAGAGCATCCCAGGCTTGACGTTCAGCGGCTTCGGCGGCGTGGAGTTGTTCCGGGGCAAAGCTGGCGCGGGTGTTGCCGATGGGGGCGGGTTGGGGTTTCTGGGGGAATCCGGGCTGGTCGAGGGGGTTTTGACGGAGTTGGGATTGGATCTGACGGCTATCCTTAACCTGCTGATACCAGGCTTGGATCTCTGGGGGAACGCGCCCATCGGCGTAGAGGTCGCCCACAGCGATGAGGTCGGCGAGGCGTTTGGAGCGGGAACGTTCGACGGTTCGCAGCGCCAGGGAGAGGTCGCCTTGGTTAACAGCGGCTTGGATCAGGTTTTCATAAACGCCGATGGACTCGCGGACAATCTCTTGGCGAAGGGCTTCACTCGTTGCCCAGGCGCGGCTTTGTTCAACGGCTTCCACGGCGACGCTGTAGCCTTCTAAGGCAATGTTCCACCAACCCTGCCGGAAACCGAGATTGCCTAAGTTGCTCCCAATTTTTAAACAATCTGCTGCGGAGACCTCTGGAGTAACAATTACTAGAGCTTCTCGATAATTGATGATCGCCCGTTCTAGGTTGGCTACCGGCTCTTGACCCAGTTCGGCTTGGGTGCGGTAGGCTATGCCCAGATTATTGAGGGTTGTGGCTAAATCCCTTTCTAATCCGGGTTGGCGGCGGATGGTGGTGGCTTCGGTGTAGGCGGCGATCGCCCGTTCTAGGTTGGCTACCGGCTCTTTCCCCACTTGGGATTGAGTCCAGTAGGCTATGCCCAGATTATTGAGGGTTTGGGCTAAATCCCTTTCTAATCCCGGTTGGCGGCGGATGGTGGTGGCTTCGGTGTGGGCAGCGATCGCCCGTTCTAGGTTGGCTACCGGCTCTTTCCCCAGTTCGGCTTGGGTGCTGTAGGCTACGCCCAGATTAGTGAGGGTTGCGGCTAAATACCTTTCTAATCCGGGTTGGCGGAAGATGGTGGCGGCTTCGGTATAGGCGGCGGCCCAGATTAGTGAGGGTTTGGGCTAAATCCCTTTCTAATCCGGGTTGGCGGCTGATGGTGGTGGCTTCGGTGTGGTTGGCGATCGCTAATCCGGGTTGGCGGCGGATGGTGGTGGCTTCGGTATAGGTAGCGATCGCCCGTTCTAGGTTGGCTACCGGCTCTTGACCCAGTTCGGCTTGGGTGCGGTAGGCTACGCCCAGATTATTGAGGGTTTGGGCTAACTCCCTTTCTAATCCCGGTTGGCGGTAGATGGTGGTGGCTTCGGTGTAGGCAGCGATCGCCCGTTCTAGGTTGGCTACCGGCTCTTGACCCAGTTCGGCTTGGGTGCTGTAGGCTACGCCCAGATTAGTGAGGGTTGCGGCTAAATACCTTTCTAATCCGGGTTGGCGGAAGATGGTGGCGGCGCAAAATTCGTATCCATAGATGGCAATGGCTAGGTTAATGAGTGGATTACCTTTAGGAAATTCATGAAAAGCATAAGCAAGACGATAGAGGAGTACCCCTAGTTGGTAGGTTTCCTCTGGACTGGCTTGTTCCTTGGTTTGATTTCCCCAAGCACGGAGGAGGTTAAGTAAGTTTTCATCTAAGAGATGGAGGTTATTGTCGAGCAGGGGATAAATTACTTGGCGGTTTCCGTCACTTTCCTCGACAGTTTGCAGTAGGGTTTGTAAAAAATTGATGTAGGGGTCTTGGTTGTCTCTGGGCGGTTCTAAAAATTGCTCTAACTGTTGCGCCATATTCAGCAACCATCTCCCTTCATTGCTGTCTCCTTGCTGTTCTAAGAAGTCTGCATACTGCTTCATCACAGCGACTAAGCCTGCATCAAATAATTCCGCGTTAGCTTGTAATAGCGCTGGTTCCTGACCATTTTCGCACTGGAGGAGCGCTTGGATTAGGGTTAAGTAAGCTTCTATTCTTGCTTCGTTCATGATTGGTTTTAGTAGTTTTTAGTAGGGTGCGTTAGCGATAGCGTAACGCACCAAATTTACTGAAACCCTAGATTTCCTATCCGAATGCTTCGCCCGTACCCCGAATTTTTCTCTAGCAAACTCAATTCTAGTCTAATTATAGTAGGGTGCGCTCTTCGATAGCGTAACGCACCAAATAAATTAATGTTACTGAAACCCTAGATTTCCTATCCGAATGCTTCGCCCGTACCCCGAATTTTTCTCTAGCAAACTCAATTCTAGTCTAATTATAGTAGGGTGCGCTCTTCGATAGCGTAACGCACCAAGTTAAATTAATGATAAGTGTGGTGCGTTACGACGGATTGTTAGATTTAAGTTTAAGCAAAGATTGTCGCCGTCTAACGCACCCTACATTCTGACTTATTTTGGGCGCAGGTTCCGCAGATGACGAAAAGTGGGATATAATTACAAATAATAATAGTCAAAATTAAAAGGTAAGTATGCGCTATAAAGTAAGGTTACAAGAGAGTGAGGAAGGATATGCGATATGGTGTCCAAGTTTACCAGGATGCTGGTCACAAGGGGAAACCAAAGAGGAGGCTTTAGAAAATATCAAGGATGCCATTCAACTCTACTTAGAGACAGTCGAAGAAATAAATAAGGATGATGAATCTCTTTATGTAGAAGTTGGATAATCATGCCAAAACTTTCAGGAATAAATCATTTAAGAGCAATTCAGTCCTTAGAAAAAGCAGGTTTTCAAGTCATTAGACAAGGTAAACATATTACGATGGCGAATGGGAAGCGTATTGTTGTCATTCCTAGAGCCAATCCGGTTAACGCCTATACGATGGCTGGAATTGTTAACGATGCTGGATTGACCATTGAAGAATTTAAAAAGCTTTTATAGCTTTTCGACAATTATTTTAATACTTTTCATGATTATTTTTTAAATAAATTTTCCCAATTCATCAAGCAAATCCATCGCCACCTCTAGCCAGTCCACCGCACCCTCTGAAGACGGCTTAGGCGTTGCTTCCTTTACCATTTGAAGATGCGAAACTAAGGGTTTAAAATTCTCATGATTCTCGCTGGCCTTCTCTTCTAAAAACTCCTTTAATAGCGTCGGACGCTCATAGTCCTGCCGATAGTCCCAGACCCAGTTTAACACCGTGATTACCTCCGCTCGCTGTTCCGCTGACCAGCCTTGTTTATCGATATACTGCGCCATGATTTGCTGACAGTTTTCCCACCGATGGTAAGCTTCCCACAGCGCCGATATAGGTTTCCTCATCGCCAAGGACACCGCACCGCCTTCTGGGAAATCCTGACGCAGATCCGAACTCAACAGAACCCCGGTTAACCAAGCTCCTCCTTCCCCTAGCTCGACTAAAATATAGGCCAATGTTGCCGGATTTAGGTCAATTTCGACCCTAATTTGGCTTAAATCTAACAGTTCTTCACCAGAGTCTTGAGGAATCAATACAGCTTCCAGTTTACCTAGCTTGGGTAGTACCACTTGAGCATTATCAGCCGCCGCAGCATCTACCTCTATCCCATGCTCTTCTAGATAATCTGTCAGCACCACCGCCGCTAAGGTGTTCTGGCGAAATTCCCCAAAGCTGGGATAGGGAACCCAAACAGAGTCGGCTAAATCTGTTTTAGGGTCTAAACCCGCAAGTTTAGCTAACTCAACTAGATCATCTGTATCTGCATTAGCAAGACGCAGGTACAGTTCTTCAACTTCTCGAATAAAATCTGCATCACTCATAACGTAATACCTGACGACTTAGATAGGGTTGGGTTTTATGCTTTAAAAATAACTTAGCGAATCCTAACTCAAATACGTTCAATTTGTGTCCAGAAATATCATCTTTAAATAAATTTTCTAAACCCGTAATCACAACCTGACGCATTTCATGGGTAAATGTCGCTTCAACGCTCCAGGGAACACCCGCAATTAACATTTTACCCAGGGAATCCGCTAATTCCCCAATCAAAACAGGCTCACCTGTCCTATTCTCGAACACCCACACAGGCTGATTATTTGCTCCCTTATGACTAATTTGAGCTATTTTAAGCTGAAACTTATCCCCCTGGGACTCTTTCTGACGCTGTTCTCTAACTCCCTTGAAGCTTGCCTTCGATAAATCAGGAGTTATAGAGCCTTCTAGTTGAGACTTGCTTTCCTTTTCTCCCCCTAATTGACGTTCAATCTCCAATTCCCTTGCTAAAATCTTTTTCAACGCCTCATTTCTCAACTCAGAAGGCATTTGGCCATTCTCCAGTTTTAAGCGTAACTCTCCCCCCCGCAAACCAAACTTAACCCGTCCAAAGGAAAAAACAAGCCACTGCTCATTAAAAATAATCCGCACCGATAGGGCAAACGCCTCTGGTTCAGACTTTTTGAAAAGGGAAAAAACCCCCTTAGACTCAGACGCAACCGGTTCTCCCAAAATCTCTAGGTGCAGACATTCGGGACACTTATTATCATGTTCTGTCACCGCAATTGCCCTTGATTGCTTTGCCATCATCCTAGGCCTTTCAAAACCTTAACTATAATAATTGTACTGTATGTGGGGTTTGCGGCAAAAAATTTGTTGTTTTGCTAATAAAGTCCCAAAACCATTTTTTAGCAAAGCTGCTACCGATATTCAGCCAGTCCTAATTACTTTTCCAGATTGCCTATCCCCAATTCATAATTGATAATTCATAATTTCTGAAGGATTGGATAATTGAAGCCTTCTACAGCAAAAAAATATCTGTGATTGCCATCAAAACTGTTATAGTTATTTCAAATAAGAACGAGACACTAGGCGACACAATAAGTACGAATAATTTCATCAAGGGTTGTCCCCACAGGAGCATACATTCTTGCCCTCTTTAATGCACTAAAATCAT
>SFBI01000060.1 GCA_007095845.1 Microcystis aeruginosa Ma_MB_S_20031200_S102 | reverse complement strand
GGTACAGCCATTTTCAAGTGAAAAATGTACCCAGTAGCCTCTTTTCAATTTTTTCTTAGAAGCGACCTGCAGTAAGGGTTTTGTTAATTTTCTAGTATTTATGTATGGGGGAAGTCCAGCTATATGATCGATCAATCTTTGTGTCCTTTGTGTCTTTGTGGTTCGTTCCACGCACTCGCTAGGAGTAATGTATCTTAGAATACATTTTACCCACCAAATCTAAGAGAGCCTGTTTACTGATTACTGTTTACTGATTACTGATTACTGTTTACTGTATCACTGATTACTGTTTACTGATTACTGTTTACTGATTACTGATTACTGTTCACTGATTACTGTTCACTGAAAATGACTTACTGTTTAGGAATTATCAATCGTTTTGGCATTGTTATGGGGGCAGATTCTCGCACGAATGCGGGAGTCGATTATATCTCGGCCTATCGGAAATTATTTGACTTTTCGGTGTCGGGAGAAAGGGTAATTATGGTCTGCACATCGGGGAATTTATCGATTAGCCAAGGCGTGATTCACGAACTAAAAAGAGATCTGCACAATCAAGAGGATAAAAGTCTTCATTCTCTCAATCATCTCTACGATATCGCTCACTATATCGGTGATAAAAGTCGTCAAGTGCAAGCTAGGGAAAGGACTTGGTTAGAAAAAGATAATATTGATTTTCAATGTAACTTTATTCTTGGGGGACAAATTAAAGGAGAAGAACCGCAATTATTCCTAATTTATTCCCAGGGAAATCATATTCAAGCCACCAAAGAAACACCCTTTTTACAGATAGGTGAAACTAAATACGGTAAACCGATTCTCGATCGCACCATTACCTATGATACACCCCTAGAGGAAATGGCCAAATGTGCCTTACTTTCCATCGATTCGACCATGAAATCGAATATTTCTGTCGGACCGCCTATCTATTTGAGTATGTATGAAGCTAATAGCCTAAGCCTACGTCATAAGTTACAATTGCGTTTGGGAGATCCCTACCTAGCCAAAATGCGGAAACTCTGGGAGGATTACGTCCGGCAAGCTTTCGAGGCTATGCCCAATGTGGAATGGCATTATACCGACGAAGATCCCAAAGAAGATATCATAATAGATTAAGTAACTCTTTGTGAATTAACTTTACAACTCGATGATCATTGTTACCTTGATGTTGGCAGGTAGTCTAGCTTGGTTTTTTAGTACCCTTGCTGGTGGGGGCAGCCCCCTGATTCTACTCCCCGTTTTAGGTTGGTTTCTCGATGCTGCCGTCATTCCTCCAGTTTTGACCACGGGGATGCTAATCGGTAATGTCCAACGCATGGGAATGTATTGGCGCGCCATTGACTGGCCCTCGACAGTGTGGTATCTACCCGGGGCAATTATGGGATCTACCCTCGGCGCTTTTGTCTTTGCCCATTTACAATTCAAATGGTTGCCGCTAGTTTTGGGAATTTTTCTGGTTTTATCCTCGCTTAAACAGTTATTTCCCCAACAAGAAAATCCTTTTTTTGAGATTAAAACTTGGTATTTTATGCCCTCGGGATTTATCTACGCTTTCCTGTCAGGATTAGTCGGTAGTACCGGCCCGATGATGAACCTGTTTTATATTAACTATGGGCTAGTTAAAGAACCAATGGTGGCAACGAAATCCGTTCACATGGTCGTAGTTCATGTGGCTAAATTAATCGCCTACGCAGCCTTTGGAGTTTTACATCTGCCTTTTCTTGGTTACGGTTTATTGTTAGGATTAGCAGCCTGGCCGGGCAATTGGTTAGGACAAAAAGTTTTAGAAAAAATGAGTCCTCAACAATTTAAACAAGCAGTGATGTTATTCGTTTCGATGAGTGGCCTATTGATGATCTGGCGAGAACGCGGCATCGTCTTTTAAAATTTTGCTGACAAGGGGACAAATTTTGCTAGAATACTAAATAAAGGCAAATTGTACTAGAACATTGTAATACGCCGATCACCGTTAGATTTGCTCCTTGATTAACCCCCTAGCTGAAAATGACAGAAATCGCCAATTTTACCCTCGAACAAGGTTTAGAACGCTACCAACAGGGAGAAAACGCCGCCAGTTTATTGCCAGAATTTAAACAATTAAGCGATCGCAGTCCTAAAAATGCCGCCGTTTGGTCCTGTTTAGCTTGGTTATATATGCTCACCGATAAACCGGAATTAGCCCTAAAAGCCGCCCAAAAAGCCGTTAAACTCGATAAAGTTTCCCCCCAAAACCGGATCAATTTGGTTTTAGCTATGTTAGAAACCAAAACCGCCGGAGTTAGAGAACATATCGAACTGGTGCAACAATTAGTTAGTTTAAACAAAGAAGTTCGCCAAGAAGTGGATGAAAATATCGCCGATGGTTTGGCTAGAAAACCTGATTGGAAAAGTTTAGAACGCGTCAAAGCTTGGTTAAATGAATAAGAATATGGCATTATCAAAACAGTTATTACTCGGCTTAAAAGCCAATGATTTTCGGCATCCCATCGACCTAGATGCGACTAACTCCCTTAAACAGTTGCCTGGTTTAGATATAGCCGTGAGAAGTTTGTTAGGTTCCGTCGCTGAGGAATTCTTTTACTTAAATAATATTGCTGCTAGTGTTTTGGTGGGGGAAAAACAATTACCCGACCTGCATAATCTCCTCCTAGAAGCTTGCCGAGTTCTTGACTTAGAACCACCTCAATTATACATTCAACAAAACCCCGTCCCTAACGCTTATACCTTCGCCATGCGGGGCAAAAAACCGTTTATGGTGATGCACACTTCCCTAATTGAAATGCTGACTCCCGCGGAAATTCAAGCGGTAATGGCCCACGAATTAGGACATCTCAAGTGTGAACACGGCGTTTATCTGACTTTAGCCAATATTATGGTCCTAGCGGCAGGATTACTGCCCAATTGGGGGACAATGTTAGCACGATCCCTACAGGAGAGAATGTTAGCATGGGTGCGCTGCGCTGAGTTTAGTTGCGATCGAGCGGCTTTATTGGCAGTTCAAGACCCCAAAATCGTCATGTCGGTGTTAATGAAGTTAGCTGGAGGTTCCCCCAGTCTCGCACCTTTACTAAATTTAGAGGCTTTTATCGATCAGGCCAAGTCCTACGATGCCGTCAGCGCCTCGGAAATGGGCGAAATGTTAAAGGGTTTGCAAACCCAACAGTTAACCCATCCCCTCCCCGTCCTGCGTGCGCGAGAAATCGATCGTTGGGCCAGTTCCCCCGATTATCAAAATTTGTTAAAGGGGCCAAAAATGGGTTATAATGATAAAACTAATGCCAAGGGCGAATGGCGAAATTGGTAGACGCACCACACTCAAAATGTGGCGAGGCAGCCCCTCATGTCGGTTCGAGTCCGACTCCGCCCATTATACCTAACAAGGGTTTCAGCCTTTCTCTGGTAACAAGACTGTACTCTTTACTCCACTATCACACAAGATTCGTATAAGATAAGAGATAGAAATTGGCGCTCATAATGTCTGATACTAAATCCGGTTATTAAAAACTGATTATTTAGAGTCTGCTGAATAATGGTAAAACCTTTTTAAAATAAGGCTTTTGACCTGTTAAAGTCCGATGTTCATGCTGCGAAAATAGGATTGGGACTTTCAAAAACCTTGCATTATCCTTCGTGTAGTACACAAGTTAGTATAAAAAGAGAGGGCAACAAAACCTGAAACGACCGACTCCTGACTCCACCAATAAACTTTTTCAGCAAACCCTATTTATTCCCCTTTGCAGGAGTGCCTGTCCTTATAAGTATCATATACTCAACGTATTAGTGTTATTTTGATTTTCTGCCCCACTTGATAGGCGACAAGTACCAATACTTATCGCCTAAGTGGGATGCTCCCACATAACTCAATTCAAAACCCCTAGCAAATCCTTGATTTGCCCTTACTGGAGGTGGCTTAAATTAGTAAAACACGAGTTTTAATGATACTATCGTTTTCTACCCACCAAAAAACCGCCGATACCTAAAGCAATAATTCCTAAAACAGTTGAAGGTTCAGGAATCAGGACATATTGAACGGGGCCTGAACCGCTATCATTAATTCCAATATAGGAAAAAGTAGCCTCAGTACTACCAGAAGCGGGAATTAGAGAAAATTCTGGAGTAAAACTAGACGTTGAAAAATTCAACCCTAGAAGGATACCATCTAAAAATTCCACAGTAGGATTAGAGTCCGCATCAACAGCAGTAAAAGTTGATCCAAAAAAGTTCAAGTTGACTTGAGATACATCTAAAAATTCAAAGCCTAAACCCGTTAACAGGGAATTATCATAGCTAAAAGTACCCGAAAAAGTTTGCCCTGTCAATAAACCATTTTGGATAGTTCCAGCTAGATTGTAACTTACGATAGCTGCTTGAGCAGAATTGACTTGCTGAACTGCAAAACTTAGAACTACCCCAGAAGTAATCACTGCGTTGCGTTGCCAGGAATTGATCATTTTGTCCTCATCCAATAAGATGTGCTGAAAATATTAGGGTTGAAAGGTGCGCGTTTGATGAGTCGCGCCCCTCAATTTAGTTAGTTAGAGAGCCTAACCAAAGATGAAATTAGCTTGAGTCAAGGTAGAAGCATTAATTCCATTGAGAATCGCCACATCTCGTCCAAAAGCTTCAATAATGGTATTTGCACCCGCTTGACGATAATCCCAATTCGTGCCGCGAGAACCAAAATTTAAGCTAGTAGAGAAGAAACCAATCAGATCCCCTTGATTTGCTCTGTAATCAGCGATAATGTTGGTATTTGCCGGTAAGAGCGCATCATTTTCTGTAATCCAGAATAGATCCTGGCCGCTACCCCCAGTGACGATATTATTACCACCAGCAGACCCCAAGAAAAGTAGATCATTCCCGACACCCGTATCGATACGGTTATTGGTTCCTGCGTAAACGGTGTCATTGCCCGAAGCGGTACGGATGTTATTACCACCGACAGCAAAGCGAACGTTTACAGTGTCATTCCCACTTCCCGTATTGAGAATTTGATTATTGCCGATAAATTGTCTGCCATCGCGCAAAGCGGCATCAAAGGTATCATCGCCAAGTGTTCCGTTGGCGGTTGTCGGTAAAGGTGCGACACCGTCGAGAACCGTATCTTGACGGAAACCGAGGCTTTGAATCCGTTGATCTTCTGATTGGGGAGTGTCGGCCTGGTTAAAGGGCTGTTGTCGGTTGTCGTTGTTGTAATTAGCCAAGAGATACTCGGCAAAGGCATCCTGTATCCGTCCGGGTCGGAGATTGGCGTTCCCCAGAGAATCGGGTTCGTCAAAATCGGTTAAGCGTTGGATATTCTGGATCACCGTGGGATAACTATCACCGCCATTTGCCAGGAAACCTTGCGTGACAACACTAAAAATGGTGTTAGAAGCAACCACTAATTCCCCATTTTTCACAATGGTTTGGACACTATTGCCCGTTGCATCTGCTAAGGCAAGACTGCGAATCCGTTGACTGGTTGGAGCGTTGGGGTCATAACTAAAGTTAAAGCCACCAATTTGACCAAAACGACCGTTCCCCGTTTCCACTGAAGAAATCATGTGTTCGGCCAGTTGCAGGAATCCGGTGGCGTTCACTGTACCGACAACGATATCGCCGTCAAAGCGTAAGGAATTAGAAATATCGAGTTGTGAGATATCCCCTTCCTCTTTGCCCACATCGGGATTCGCTTGCGGGGGCAGGGGAATGATTCCCGAGTCTCCGATCGCGAACCGTCCGATCTGATCGCGGATCGAGCCGCCATTGGTGAAGGAAATATCGATCCGGTTAAAGCCAGGAAGTAGGTTATGCTCATTCAAATAGGCTTCGGCGTAGAAGTCTTGAGCGTCTGCGGTCAAGTTACCCAAGTTGGTTTCTTGGGTACGCACATCGCCCCGAACCCCGTTGAGAAAAACATCGGTTTGACCGAAGATCGTACCGTCTAGGATGTCAACGAAGCCTCGCACCCCATCGACAATTTCGACTATATCTTGATCTGCTTTGGCTCTTACTTGGTCAAAAGTAGTAATCGATTCATCGTAGAGGCGATCGACTCCCGCAATATCGGTGGCATAGGGACCGCTATCATCTCCAATCGTGGTGATTACACCTCGATCATCAAAAGTGACGACCAATTGATTCAAGTAGCGATAATTTGCGGCTGAATTGACGTAAATAACCCGGTTATCTCCACCCCCGTACACTTGGGGAAAGGGTTGCAATAACTGTCCGTTATTTTGTTGGGTTTCATCTTCCCGTAGGGGGGGAACTCCGGTACTGGAAGACATCTGTTGGTGAGAACCACCCCCAAAAAGTAGATCAACCCCTAACCCGAGGGCTGCCATTTCCTCGGCCAGAGCGATTTCGATGCGGGACTCTTGCAGGTGAGTCATCAAAATAATTTTATTGATGCCCGTATTGCTTAAAGCTTGGACTTCGGGGGTGATGTTGCGGATGATGGAGTCCACTTGCACATCCACGGAAGTCGTTCCAGTAATCACGTTGCCGTTGATATCTCGGGTTGTTACCTCGATCGCTCCCGTATCGGCGATCGATTTGAGATAGGGGGTAACAATGCCGATAATTCCCACTTTTTCGCCGTTAAAGTCCTTAACCACGCTTCCAGTTAGGGTATTGGGTAAAGGCGCTCCCCCGTTAGCGACCACGACTAAACCGTTGGGAAGGGTAGCCCGACTGTAATCGAGGTTATTGGCTAAATAGGGGAATGCCGCTCCAGGATAGCCTCCAGGTCCGATACCGACACCGCCATTCTGCCCATTAACCCAATTAGGATTCGGGGCAACTAGGTTGAGGAAAGAACCAGCACCACCGCTAAATTCATGGTTGCCCACCGAGGCCACATCCCAGCCTAATTCATTGTTAATCAGGATGTCGGCGATGCCCCCTTGATCGGCCTGTGGATTACCCGTTGTGGCGTTATCGTAAATATCGCGGCTGGCATTAAAGAAGGGACTGGAAATGTAAACATCTCCCGTAGTTAATTTCAGCGTATTGGTGTACTTGTTATCCAAGGCATTCATTACCGCCGAGAAGCCCAGAATATCTTGAAAAGCCGGAATACCCGCTTCTTGATCGGAGGCTTGTAGAATTTGTAGGGTAAAACTCTGGGATTGTTGCGGCAAGTTGAGAGTTGCAAGGATGGGTTCATGATCAGCGGGCTGATCGAGAAAATCAACGTTGACACGAACGATATCGTACTCGGCCTTACTGGCGAGATTATTGGTTATCAAAATATGGTCTAAGGCTTGGGAGTTACCTTGGAAGTTGAAGGTGGCGCGATCTCTGACATCCAGGGTTTGAGAAAGATTGGTTAGCACCCCACCACTGAGAATTTGCTGGAACTCTTCAAAATCAAAGCCGTTAAAATCCCCTAAAACCACCACGTTAGCATTGGGATCGTCCGCCAAAATTGCGTTGACTTCGCTATTGATAACCGTAGCTTGATTGGCTCGTACATCCGCACCGCCAATATTGGGGGGTTGAACATTGCCAAATAAACCATTGCCACCGCGTCTGGAGCTTAAGTGATTGTTAATTACCGTCACTTCCTGTCCGTTAAAGGTAAAGGTGGCGACTAGAGGCTTGCGACTGTTGTTAAAAGCACCATCATTATCGGATATGGCGTTGGGGTCGGTGATCGCTCGGAGGGAACCTTCTACAAAGCTAACGCGATTAGGGTTATAAAGATAGCCAACTCGAATATCTGGACTTCCCCGTTGACAAAAAGCCATAACCTGTGCTGTAGAAGGGATTAAGAGAATTTCCAGCGCCCCGTTACTGGGTACAAATCAGGGAAACTCCCAATAAATCTAACGCTT
>SFBI01000006.1 GCA_007095845.1 Microcystis aeruginosa Ma_MB_S_20031200_S102 | reverse complement strand
TTTGGTGGAGTTTATCGCTCTCTAACCCACAACGAGGACAGACTGCTTTTTTATTTTTCGATTCGACTGGTCAAACTATACCGATATTTTCTAGGTGTCGATAGCCTTGAATACAGGTTCCTTGTAGATTCAAAAATTTGTCAAGTATCATAAGTAAAATAATCTCGTTTTTGGCTATTATATCAAATCTTAACTCAATTGTCTATCTTTTGGTATTAACTTATTTGTGCCTTAAGTCATTTCCTGTATGAATTTCAGCTACTTTTGAGCGTAGTTGCTCTCATCGAATTTTATTTTAAGTTAATTATTTGCATAACAATTCCCGAAGAGCCTAAAATTAATTACACATATCTAACCCCCTCTTGCCTTTTGCCTATCTTTACTAGGAAATTAATTTTGCACGACTACTTATGACTCGACGGGTGGAGTCGCCAAGGAGCAAAACCTGTCGAATTTTTATAGTGCCTGCGATCGCAACCAAGCCACGGGTAAATAGAGCATTTTCCTGGGTAAAGGCACAAAGGCACGACGGGCGAAGACATCGTAATTATTTGCTTCAATTACGTCTAAAATGCCTTGATAAAGCAGTAAAGCCGCCCAAACCGGCCAACGGGAATCGGGATTAAGGGCGCGAATCCCCCTTTCGGCGGAATCGTAGTAGTAACGGGCCCGCTCAATTTGGAAGCGCATTAACCCCTTCCAACGGTCATCATTAACCCCTTTGAGTAAATCGTCTTCGCTGTAGTCAAAACGCTCTAAATCCTCTAAAGGCAGATAAATCCGGCCACGATGGACATCTTCCCCCACATCCCGCAAAATATTGGTTAATTGATTGGCAATACCGAGATCGATCGCTTCTTCTTGGGGAATATAAACGCTTTGATTGCGTCGCCAAGGGGCTGAGCGATCGCCATGTTCCAATCCTAACACCGCGCTGGACATTAACCCCACCGTTCCCGCCACCCGATAGCAGTACAGTTTTAGTTCATCAAAGGTTTGATAACGACTGCGATAGAGATCCATCTGTTGCCCGGCGATCATATCCCGAAAGGGTTGGATATCCATGGGGAACTTTTCTAGAGTATCCACGAGAGCGACATCGGCATCCTCAAGGGCAACCCCAGAAAAGACAGTTTCTAGCTGTTTTTCCCATAAATCGAGGGTTTCAGAGGTGGTTAACCAGGCTTGGGGTCCATCGACCAGTTCATCGGTACGACGACACCAGACATAAATTGCCCAGATCGCTCGACGTTTTGCTTTCGGCATCAGGAGAGTACCGAGATAAAACGTTTTGGAATACTTCTCTGTAATCCGGCGACAGAGTTCGTAGGACTCCGCAAGGGAGACGAGGGGTTTGGTGGGGTGGGTCGGTTTTGGCAATTGGAGCATTCTGCTGGGGCGGAATGATTGACTTAGATTAACGGCGAACTGTGGCTAATGATATAGCATTGTCTCACTCAAGGCCATTTTCGTCATTAGTCCCTAGCCAGAGAATTAACGAGCGCTGGACACTGGTGTGGATTGGGTTTTATTCGGGTTTAGCGGTGCTGCGGGGTGATCTTTGCTGATCACTGCTGCCGCTAATTTCCCCGATAAAACCGCTCCTTCCATGCTTCCTAAATATTTTTGCATGGTATAGTCACCGGCGAGATAAAAATTCTCGATCGGAGTTTTCTGAGAAGGTCGATAAGCTTGTCGGCCAGGGGTGGCTTTATAAACCGATCGGGGAGTTTTCACCAGATGATATTTTAACAATTGACTGGGATTATCGCCAGTAAAATGTTGGGGAAAGAGTTTTTCTAGTTCTTTCATCGTGGCGGCGATAATTTCTTCATCGGATTTGCTAATCCAATCCTGAGCAGGAGCGAGAACTAATTCTAACATCGAGCGATCGGGGTTAGCGTATTCTTTACAGGTGTTGCTCATGTCAGCATAAACACTGAGTAAAGGCGAACGGGAGAATAATAAATGATCGATGTCGGTTAGTTTGCGATCAAACCAGAGGTGTAAATTAATAACGGGAACCCCTTCTAATCCTTCTAATTTTTGAAAGAATTTATCTTCTTGCCAAAGTTTAGGCAGTAAAACTTTTAAGGGATCTACAGGCATTGCAGACACATAAAGATCAGCTTCAAAAAGATAATCTTTCGCCCCGTCTAAACCGCGCATTAAGAAGCCTTTAACTGTGCCATCTTCATTTAAGAGAATCTCTTTTAAAGGGGCATTTAAGCACACTTCGCCACCTCTAGCGGTGATGTAATCGACTAAAGGTTGGCAAAGTCTTTCCGTGGGTGAACCGTCGAGAAAGGCCATTTTTGAGCCGTTTTTCTCCTGTAAAAAGCGGTTGAGTGCTGTTAGTAGAATCGTGGCGGAAATCTCGTTAGGATCGATAAAGTTTAGGGCTTTCGACATAGCGATAAACACTTCTTTTTCTACCCTAGGAGGGATGTTTTGTTTCTCTAACCATTCCGACCAAGAATATTTATCCATCTCCTCGACGTAACTTTGGCCTTTAACAATGGCAGGGAGTAAACCGAGTCCAAATTTAATTTTTTCTTCCCAAGTTAACATATCATTATTGCGAAGAATGGCAACAATACCGTTAATTGGGGCGGGAATATCCGGGAAGTCAAACCGCGAATAAGTCCCCGGTTTTTCCGGCTGATTGAAGATCATCGAGTGTTCTTTCCACTGTAAACGATCTTCTATGCCCAATTCTTTGAATAATTGCAGCATATTGGGATAAGCGCCGAAAAAGATGTGTAAACCGGTTTCGTACCAGTCCCCATCGGCATCTTTCCAAGCGGCAATTTTTCCCCCTAATACATCGCGACGTTCCAGTACGATGGGCGTATGTCCCGCATCGACCAGGTATTTCGCACAAGATAATCCGGCTAGTCCCGCACCAGCGATCGCAACTCGCATCGTTTCTTATCTACTCTCTAATGTCTTGTCTTTATCACATTCGCTATTATACTTCACATTTCGTTACATTTTTTTCAGCTTATCGAGAAGGCGGTCGGCAGGTGGAGATAGGGTGATAGGGTGATAGGGTGATAGGGTTTTGGGCTTCGGCCGTGAGCTCAGGCTTCGACGGTGAGACTTCGGCGTGAGCTCAGTCGAACGCTCAGCCGAACCGCCGAACGGGTGATGGGGTTTTGGGCTTCGGCCGTGAGCTCAGGCTTCGACGGTGAGCTCAGCCGAACCGCCGAACGGGTGATGGGGTTTTGGGCTTCGGCCGTGAGCTCAGGCTTCGACGGTGAGCTCAGCCGAACCGCCGAACGGGTGATAGGGTTTTGGGCTTCGGCCGTGAGCTCAGGCTTCGACGGTGAGACTTCGGCGTGAGACTTCGGCGTGAGCTCAGTCGAACGCTCAGCCGAACCGCCGAACGGGTGATAGGGTGATGAGACAGCTTCCCCACTTCCCCACTTCCCCACTTCCCCACTTCCCCATTTCCCCACTTCCCCACTTCATAATTCATAATTCATAATTCCCCCTCCCCACTTCCTTGATAACTGATAACTGGTCACTGATAACTGATAACTGATAACTGGTCACTGATAACTGATATTGTGATATGTAATTAGCTTAACTCGCTTACCTTTTTAGTTCACGCATACACCCTCTTCAATCGATCGCTATGACTTTTCCCACTACGTCCCCCCAAGTCTCGGAGATAGAGAATAATCGTGCTTGGCATAATTTAACTGGCGAACAAACCCTAGAAATCCTGAGAACCAATGGGGAAACTGGCTTAAACGAGGCGGAAATTGTTAAAAGAAAAGATATTTTCGGGTTAAATGAACTAAAAGAAACGGGGGGACGTAGCCCGTTAATGATTCTCTGGGAACAGTTTACTAACATTATGTTAGTGATGCTAATTGCCGTGGCGGTGGTTTCAGCAGTTTTGGACCTGAAAAAAGCGGAATTTCCCAAAGATGCGATCGCTATTTTTACAATTGTTATTTTAAACGGTATTTTAGGATATTTACAGGAAAGTCGGGCAGAAAAGGCTTTAGCAGCCCTTAAGCAGTTATCCTCGCCGAAAGTCCGGGTTATTCGTAATAGTAGCACCTTTGAAGTGACGGCCAAGGAACTTGTCCCTGGGGATATCATGTTACTGGAAGCGGGGGTACAAATTGCCGCCGATGGCAGATTATTAGAAGCACAAAACCTGCAAATACGCGAAGCTGCCCTCACGGGGGAAGCGGAATCGGTGAATAAACAAGCACAGAGGGTTTTACCGGAAGATGCCTCTTTAGGCGATCGCATTAACCTCGTCTATCAGGGTACAGAAGTAGTACAGGGACGAGGGAAAGTGGCGATTACCAAGACGGGAATGGATACGGAAATCGGTAAAATCGCCGCCATGTTACAAGGAGTAGAAAGTGAACCCACACCTCTACAGCAGCGAATGTCGCAGTTAGGTAACGTTTTAGTGAGTGGTTCCCTAGCTTTAGTGGCTGTAGTCGTGCTTGGAGGCGTAATTCGCTTCGGTTGGCAGTTTTTTGAGTCATTACTAGAAACCTCCCTTAGTATGGCTGTGGCCGTTGTCCCCGAAGGTTTACCAGCAGTGGTGACAGTAACTTTGGCAATTGGAACCCAAAGAATGGTGAGAAGACAAGCTTTAATCCGTAAATTGCCGGCAGTGGAAACTTTAGGCTCGGTAACGACGATTTGCTCCGATAAAACCGGAACTTTAACTCAAAATAAAATGGTGGTGCAGAAAGTCAATACTTCCCACCATGTCATTACTGTCACTGGGGAAGGTTACGCACCCATCGGTGAGTTTAGTGGTGCTAGTGAGAGTGATCCCGAACTACAGGCAATTTTAACGGCTTGTGTGCTGTGTAATGACGCACTTTTGCAAAATAAAGAGCAAGAATGGTTAATTTTAGGCGATCCCACCGAGGGAGCTTTACTGACGTTAGCGGGTAAAGGAGGACTATATCGGGAAGCATTGGCACCCAAAAGCCCTCGTTTAGGCGAATTTCCCTTTTCTTCCGAAAGAAAGAGAATGTCAGTAATCTGTGAGAATGCTCAGTTAGGTTTGGGTGATTCTACCTATTTAATGTTTACCAAAGGCTCACCGGAATTAATTCTCGAACGTTGTTCTCTGATCCAAGTTGGGGCGGAAAGTCAACCCTTAACAGATGAACAAAGAAGCCGTATTTTGGCACAAAATGACGAAATGGCGGGCAATGGCCTACGAGTCTTAGGTTTTTCCTATAAACCGATCACAGAAGTGCCAGAAGCGGAAAGAGAAGATAGTGAGGAACAATCCCTGGTTTGGTTGGGATTGGTGGGAATGCTCGATGCACCCCGCAAAGAAGTTAAAGAAGCGGTTGCCCTCTGTCGTCAAGCGGGAATTCGTCCGATTATGATTACCGGAGATCACCAATTAACCGCCAAGGCGATCGCCAGTGAATTAGGTATTGCTGCTGCCGGGGAGCGAGTAATCACGGGTAAAGAATTAGAAAAAATGTCTCAGAATGACCTAGAGGGAGAGGTAGATAGTGTGAGCGTCTATGCTCGCGTTTCTCCCGAACATAAGCTGAGAATCGTCCAAGCTTTGCAAAAACGGGGCAAATTTGTTGCCATGACGGGGGATGGAGTCAATGATGCTCCGGCACTAAAACAAGCGGATATCGGTATCGCCATGGGGATTACGGGAACCGATGTCAGCAAAGAAGCCAGTGATATGATTTTGCTGGATGATAATTTTGCCACCATCGTCGCTGCCACCGAAGAAGGGCGCGTGGTTTACAGCAACATTCGACGCTTTATTAAATACATTCTCGGCAGTAATATTGGCGAGGTTTTAACCATTGCAGCGGCTCCGCTGCTCGGTTTAGGCGGTGTACCCCTTTCTCCCTTGCAAATCCTCTGGATGAACCTTGTTACTGACGGTTTACCGGCTCTGGCTTTGGCAATGGAACCCGCCGAACCTAATGTGATGAAACGTCCACCTTTTAGCCCCCGGGAAAGCATTTTCGCTCGCGGGTTGGGTTGGTATATGATTCGCATCGGTATCGTCTTTGCCATTCTCACCATTATTATGATGTACTGGGCTTACCGATATACTCAAGCAACTCCCGAAATCGGAGATCCTGGACGTTGGAAAACCATGGTATTTACTACCCTCTGTTTAGCGCAAATGGGTCATGCTTTAGCGGTGCGTTCCCATACCCAGTTAGCTTTGCAAATGAATCCCTTCTCTAATCCTTACATTATTGCCGCCGTGGGCTTGACAACGATCCTACAATTGTTGTTAATTTATGCTCCTCCTCTACAAAACTTCTTCGGTACTCAATGGATTAGTGGCACGGAATTATTAATCTGTTTTGGATTTAGTGCCTTAATGTTTGTTTGGATTGAGTTAGAGAAGTTGTTTATTCGCTGGTTCATGACGAAAAAATAAATCAATGCCAACACCAATTATTCTGACTTTAACGGTTTTAGTCGTTGCTTTAGTCGCTTTTGTGGCGGAATGGCTACCGGTAGATTTAACCGCTTTATGCGTGGCAATTGTCCTCATTCTTTTGGGTTTAGTTACTCCCGAAGAAGGCATCGCTGGATTTAGTAATTCTGCCACGGTGACAGTGATGGCGATGTTTGTGCTTAGTGCCGGAATTACCCGCACGGGAGTGATTCAAGTAGTTCGCGATCGCTTGCTGGTTTGGGGTGGCAAAAATCCCCACCAGCAGGTATTTGTCCTAGGGGCATTAGTGGGGCCAATTAGTGCTTTTATTAATAACACGGCAGTGGTGGCGATCTTTTTACCCATCGTCGAGGATTGGTGTAAAAAACAAAAAATTTCTCCTTCTAAGTTATTGATTCCCCTTTCCTACGCCACGGTTTTAGCGGGGATGATTACCGTGGTGGGAACTTCTACAAACATTCTCGCTAGTGGTATTTCTGCCAAGCTGGGTTATGGGCAATTTAGTTTATTTCAATTCACTGCTTTGGGAGTAGTAACTTTTTTAGCAGGTTTGATTTATTTAGCAATTTTTGCCCCAAAATTATTACCCGATCGCAAATCTTCCACGGGGGAATTTTTAGACGATGATTATGGTTCTAAAGTATATCTAAGTGAGGTAATTATTAGCCCTCGTTCTAATCTTATCGGTCAAACTTTATCGGAAAGTGGACTACAAAGAAAGTTTAATTTTGATGTATTGGAACTAATCAGAAATAAGGTACATTTACCCCAGCCTTTAGCCGATAAAGTTCTCAATGCTGGCGATATTTTAATCGTTCACAGTAGTCGGGAAGAACTATTAAAAATTAAGGATGAACGGGGATTAGAAATTTTTGCCGATCTCAAATTTCAGAAAGGAGATATTGAATCGGCAATTACCACAGGTGAGGAAAAATTAGCCGAGGTTTTGATTCTCTCTAATTCCCGTTTAATTGGGACAACTTTAAAAGATTTAAAATTTCGTCAGCGTTATAACGCAACGGTTTTAGCGATTCGCCGTGGTTCGGAATTACTGCAAGGAAGATTAGGTAAAATTCCTTTAAAGTTTGGTGATTTGCTCTTAGTTCAGGGACCAAAACAGAGTTTTATTGGTTTACAAACTACAAGAGAATTATTAGTCTTAGAAGAGAAAGAGATCGAATCATTGCGACAGGATAAAGGCATTATTGCTTTAATGATTACTTTGTTAGTGATTATTATTGCCGCTTTTGATATTCAACCGATTCTCGTTACCAGTTTAGTCGGTGTGGTTTTAATGGTAATTACTGGCTGTCTAAAACCGGGGGAAGTCTATGGTTCCATTCGTTGGGATATTATCTTTTTATTAGCGGGTTTAATTCCCCTAGGTACTGCCATGGATAACTCGGGAACTACTAAATGGTTAGCAGATAATTTAGTAGCTATCGGCGGCCATCTTTCGGGGTTTTGGATATTAGTTTTCTTCTATCTAATTACCTCAGTTTTAACTGAAATCCTCTCTAATAATGCTGCCGTCGTTTTAATGATTCCCGTCGCTGTGGAAGTGGCGAAAACTTTGGGTTTAAATCCTTTGGCTTTTATGTATGCTGTCACCTTTGCCGCTTCTAATAGTTATCTAACACCAATTGGCTATCAAACTAACACTATGGTTTATGCCCCCGGGGGCTATAAATTCCTCGATTTTACCCGTTTGGGTGCGCCCCTAAATTTAATTTTGACGATTTTAACCCCTAGTTTAATTGTCTTGTTTTATGGGTTGAAATAAAGAAAGAGATCGAAGATTCTTCGATCTCTAAAAAGAATTTGATCAGTAGTCAAAACTATTTCGATTCAGCAAAGCGTTTACGCAGGGATTCGGTGCGCTTTTTCGCCACGGTATTATTAGGATCAAATTTGAGAGTTTCTTCGTAGGTTTCGAGAGCTTTTTTAGCCATTTGTTTCTTTTCGTAAACATTGCCAAGATTATTAAGAGCGATCGAGTATTGAGGATAAAGTTTAATTGCCTCTTTGTAGTTACGAATCGCTAATTCTAATTGTTCTTGGGCAAAATAGGAAAAACCGATCGCATTGTAGATTAGGGCTTGATTTTCTGGTTCGATGCCTTCTTCTTCAGAGATTTTTAAAGCCTTTTGTAGTAAACTCAAGGCTTGAACATAGAGTTTTTTATCCAGATAAAGGCTCCCTAATTCATAGTATTCTTTAGCTGTACCTTTTTCTTTTTGCAATTTCTTTTGTAGCTTGTTAAAGGTTCCTTCCACTCGACGGGTTTTAAAGATTTGCACGATGACAAAAATTCCTAAACCAATCACGAAAATTAGCAATCCAGAAACGTAAATAAGCGGCAGGGTATCTTCCATAATTAGCGATCGAGCAATCAATATTTTTATACTTATTCCCTCAGATTATAGCAGGATTTAGTCAGTTATCAGTGATCAGTTATCAGTGATCAGTTATCAGTTATCAGATGTGAGTTTTCCGTTCACTGTTCACTGTTCATTGCTCACAGCAAAAAACTCCCTTCTCCCCACTCCCCACTTCCCACATCCCACACCCCACTTCATAATTCATAATTCATAATTTCCACACCCTACACCCCACTTCATAATTCATAATTCATAATTCATAATTTCCACACCCTATCTCCCTATCTTCCCATTTCCCGAATTCTCAGGGGTAAACCCCAATAGTTCACCCGTTCTGCTAACCATCCAGTGGATTCTAGCCGATCGATCGCTTGATTGACGCGTTCTCGGAGACTTTGGTACTGTAAACCTTTAGGGAGAACAACTCCTAGAGCGATCGCCCCTAACTCGATCGGTAATTGACGATAATTGGGGAATTGCTGCACCCAACCAGTTAAAAGGCTATTATCAGCCGCAAAAGCGTCTATTTCCCCAGTTTCCAGTAAATTTAAAGCTTCTTGATAGGAAGCAACCCCGCGCAGGATAGCGTTAGGTAAATTGGAACGCACAAGAGCGATTGTCGTCGATCCGTTGAGTACGGCGATTCTAGAGTTAGCTAAGTCTTCTAAACGCTGCAATTGCGGGTTTTTCGTCACAAAACCGCTACTATCGAGGTAATAAAAGGGGCTAAAATCCACTAAGCGCTGACGTGCAGGAGTAATCGCCACCCGAGCGATCGCCAAATCCACCCGATCATCAATAACCACCTGTAAACGTTCTTGATTACTAACGGGTTTGAGAATAATAGCACTGTCAGAACCGAGAATTTCTGACGCTAGACGTTTAGCGATGTCGATTTCCAATCCTTGCAGATTCCCCTGAGAATCAAGGAAAGCGAGGGGAGGGAGATTATTTTTGACAGCGACAATTAATTTTCCCCGGCGTATAATTGTATCGAGATCGGCGCTAAAACTTGGGGCTACACCCAAGAGCAAAAAACCAAGAA
Source organism: Microcystis aeruginosa Ma_MB_S_20031200_S102 (assembly GCA_007095845.1). GTDB lineage: Bacteria > Cyanobacteriota > Cyanobacteriia > Cyanobacteriales > Microcystaceae > Microcystis > Microcystis aeruginosa_D. The sequence goes on along the minus strand of SFBI01000006.1, from coordinate 27,337 downwards.
TCAATAACAAATTTTTCATACTGTTTTACCTAAACTAACTCGATTCCTACCTTGATTTTTAGCGGCAAACATGGCATGATCAGCCCGCTCGATCACCGCTTCTAGATTATTATCTTCAGGGCTAAATGTTGCCACACCAATACTAGCAGTAACTCGCACTTTTTGTCGATCAATTTCAATATTTAACTGGTTAATTACTTGACAAATGCGCTGGGCTGTGGTGGCAGCATCTTCAAGATTAGTTTCTGGGAGAATAGCGACAAATTCCTCGCCCCCAAAGCGCCCAAAACTATCCACTTGACGCAGACAGTTTTTAATTGCCCCAGCGACAGTAATTAAAGTTTTGTCTCCTAGTATATGCCCAAAGGTATCGTTAATATGTTTAAAATGGTCGATATCGATGACTAAAACCGAAAAATAACGATGATAACGGCGACATCGTTGCAATTCTTTCTCGCCCAAATCGAGAATCTCTCGACGATTATTCACCCCAGTTAGGCTATCGGTGATGACTAGCTTTTCTAGCTGAGAATTGATATTTTTTAGTTCTTCTTGAGTCTTTTTCAGTTCTAAATGAATTTTAACTCTGGCTAACAGTTCCCAACTATAAAAGGGTTTATTTATATAGTCCACAGCCCCAGAATTAAAAGCATTGACAATATCTTCTTTTTTCTTACTATCTGTGACAAAAATAATCGGTATATGAGCGTACAAATTATCACTTTTGAGTCTTCGACAAAGTTCTATTCCTTCCATGTCTGGCATCATTAAGTCAAGAAGAATTAGGTCAGGATTAGCAGTTTTTACTCGTTCTATTGCCTGTTTAACACCATTAGCATAAGTAGTGGCATAACCAGCAGAATCAAGAATATTCACAGCCAATTGGAGATTTTTACCGACATCATCAACTACTAAAACTAGAGAGTCTTCAGGACGAAATTTAATCATGATCAGTAGGTATAATTAATCAAGTTAAGGACAAAATAGAGATACAATTATTAGTGATACAGCATTTCTTATACAGATGAAGTATGATGGGATTGGGCATCGCCCCCAAAGGTTAAGCTTATCCCTAGTTTCTAGAAGTACGCTTTTTTCGACTAGAATAAAAAAAGCCAGCCAGAATAGCCGCAATTTAAAAAATTTCTCCTCTTAGACTTGACGTGAAAGAGTCCCTCAACCCTACTTCTTTGGATCTCAAAACCATTTTTCCCTTTAAACTCGACGACTTCCAGCAATCGGCGATCGCTGCCCTTGCTGCCGGTAAATCAGTGGTGGTCTGCGCTCCCACCGGTTCCGGCAAAACCTTAATCGGAGAATACGCCATCTATCGCGCCCTCGAAAGGGGCAAACGGGTTTTCTACACCACTCCCCTGAAAGCTCTTTCTAACCAAAAATTCCGGGATTTTCAAGAAAAATTCGGTCGCACCCCCACCGATGGCGATGAGGATTCCCCGCTGCTGTTTGCGGAAGTGGGATTGATTACCGGCGATGTGGTGATCAATCCCTCCGCGTTAATTGTAGTCATGACTACAGAAATTTTTCGCAATATGCTCTACCAAACCCCAATCGGTGAGGTAGGCACTTCCCTAGAAAACGTGGAAACCCTAGTTCTCGATGAATGTCACTATATCAGCGATCGAGGTCGTGGCACCGTTTGGGAAGAATCAATTATCTACTGTCCCCCTAGTATCCAATTAGTCGCCCTCTCCGCCACCATCGGCAACCCGGGGGAACTCACCGACTGGATTAACTGGGTGCGGCAACAGCCCCAACCCGGCGATAATAAGCAGACCTCCAGCTGCGAGCTAATTAACTCCGATTTTCGCCCCGTCCCCCTACGTTTTTATTTCGTCAATAAAGAGGGATTATTCCCGCTGCTCGACCCAAAACAGAGCAAAGTTAACCCGAAACTGCGTCCTAAAGTCCCTCGGAGCAGCTCCCGACGCTTAAAGCGAGAAGATTGTCCCACCATCGCCTCGATTGTCACCACTCTGCGGGACAAGGATATGCTCCCAGCTATTTACGTCATTTTCAGCCGTAAAGGTTGCGATCAGGCGATTCGAGAGCTAAAAAACCTCAATCTCGTTAATCCAGAAGAAGCAAGAGCCATTTACTACCGTTTACTCATTTTCTTTCTGGAAGATAATCCCAATCTGCAAGAACTCGCCCTTTCCTTCTTTGCCGTCGAAAATCCGCCTCTACACCAGAAATTACTGGCTTTTTTCGCTAATAACCCCCAGTCTGAAGATCAACTCCTCAGCCTCTTAACCGCCGATTCCGAGACGAAAAACCAACTGTTTGAATTCCTGGCCAGTGCTTCCCAATTGGTGCGCGCCGACCAAGTGGAACCCCTCACCCGGGGCTGTGGTGTTCACCATGCCGGGATTTTACCCCTCTGGAAAGAATTAGTCGAACAACTCTTTGAAGCCGGTTTAATTAAGGTGGTTTTTGCCACCGCTACCCTCTCCGCCGGGATTAATATGCCCGCTCGCACCACCGTTATCTCGGCCCTCTCCAAACGCACCGATGATGGCCATAGTATGCTGACTCCCTCGGAATTTGTCCAGATTGCTGGCCGGGCCGGTCGCCGGGGAATGGACGCGGTGGGCCATGTGGTGACAGTACAAACGCCCTTTGAAGGGGCAAAAGAAGCGGCTTTTCTGGCCATCGCTCAACCGGAACCCCTGCAAAGCTGTTTTGCGCCCAGTTACGGTATGGTCTTAAATCTCTTGCAAAAACACAGTCTAGAGGAGGTAAAAAACCTCTTAGAGCGTAGTTTCGCCGAATATCTCGCTCGTTTGAAGTTAAGCCCTGAACGACAACAAATTACCGTCTTAACCACCGAATTAGCTAAGTTGGATATGGAATTAGCCGGTATCGAACGGGAACAGGTCTTCAGTTACGAAAAGCTCCGGGAAAGACTGCGGGAAGAAGAAAGACTGTATAAAATCCTCGCTAGTCAGTCAGAAGCACAGAAAAGACAGGAAATACATCTAAAATTGCCGAATATTCCCGTCGGAACTATCCTCCATCTCAAGGGCAAACATATTAAGGTTCCCGTCCCCGTCCCCGCTATCTTCGTCAATACCCTGCACGGCGCTGGTCAAGTGCGAACTCTTGTTTGTTTAGGCAGTGATAATCGCTGGTATTTAGCCGCCTATGCCGATATTAGCGAGATCGATCGAGGTTTTCTCACTCCTGCGGAATTAGGCGAACTGATACCCCCTTCCCTAGAAGCTGTTTCCCTAGGGGGTTGGCGCAAGGGTGAGGAAAATACTCAGGCGATCGCTGATTTAATCCCCCAACAAGTGCAGGGCATCCCACCAGTGGCGGAACTGGCAACACAAGCACAAAAAATTGAAATTGTCAATAGTCAAATTGCCGCTCATCCCCTGCAAAAACGCAAAAATCCAGGGCGATTGATGAAACTATACTACGATCGAGAGATTGCTCGCGATAAGTTACACAAGACCCAGATTAAATACCAAAAACAACAATCGCGTAAATCCTACTACTGGGAAGAATTTCTGAATCTAATCGAGATTTTGCGGGAATTCCAAGCATTAGAGGGTTATTTGCCCACTCCCCTCGGAGAAGCGGCGGCCACTATTCGCGGGGAAAATGAACTCTGGTTAGGATTAGCGATGATGTCTGGAGATTTGGAGAGATTGACTCCTAGCCAACTAGCCGCCGCCATCAGCGCTATAATTACGGAACCCCCTCGCCCCGATACTTGGTGCAATTACCCACCTGTGCCAGAAGTTATCGATATTTTGCGACAAGGAGAGGGAAATTCTCCCGGTTTGCGAGAAGTTCGCCGTTTACTCTATCAAGCTCAATCTCGCTACGATATCACTATTCCCGTTTGGTTAGAAACCCAACTGATGGGAATTGCCTCCCGTTGGGCCCAAGGGACATCCTGGCCGGAATTGTGCGAAAATACCAGTCTCGATGAGGGAGATCTAGTGCGATTATTACGACGCACCGTCGATGTTCTCTGGCAAATTCCCCAAATTCCCCAGGTTTCTCAAGTCCTTAAAGATAATGCCCGTCTTGCCGTCACAGCCATGAAGCGCTTTCCTCTGTAAATTGATCACTCTTTTAAACAATGGGGGATGGTAGGGAAAGTAACTGTTGGTGAATCTGCTCGATTAGGGCGAGGATTTGCTGATAATTGTGCTGCAATCCCTGTTGATAGAGGTGATTTGCTCCTTGATTTAAATCCGCTAAAGCTGATTGATAATAACCCAATTGATGCCGCAGTAATCCCCTTCTAATATAAGCATCGGCATAAAAAGGATCAATGGCAATCGCTCGATTTAAATGGGCTATTGATCGATCGTATTCACCTAATTGATGAGCGGTACAAGCTAGATTATAGTAGGCTGAGGCGTTATTTTTATTTAACCGAAGAACCTGATTAAAATCCGCTTTGGCTGAAGTAAAATTATGGAGGGCTAAATAGGATAAACCTCGATCATTATAAATAGTGGCTAAAGTGTCCGGTTGCCCGTTAGTAATTTGACGCAAGGATTGATTAAAATCCGCTAGAGCAAGGGGATAATTTTTCATGGCCGCCTGAACTAAACCTCGATTATAGTAAGCTTGATAATAGGTGGGTTTTAGCTGGATAGTCTGGTTATAATCGGTCAGCGCCTGTGAATAATCTCCCAAACGATAAAAAGCTAAACCCCGATGAAAATAGGCTAGATAATTATCAGATTGCTGTTGTAAAGAGCGCGTGCAATCTTGCCAAGCGTGCAGATAATCCTGTAAATAAATCTCAGTTAAACAGCGATTATTGTAGGCTAGGGCTAAGTTATTTTCCTGTTCCAGCGACTGATTGAAATCCCGCAAAGCTTGCTGATAATTACCCACCTCTAGTTGTTCAATTCCTGATCGCAACCAGTAGGATAAATGTACTGATTGATCTGCTTTTCCCGGCCGAGGCAATCCCCCCAGCACAAGCGAGCAGAGCAGTGCAACTATAACCAATCCACCGAAGCGAGGAAGAAAATTTTTCAAAACTGTTGACATAGGAGTATCTTTGTGCATATACTCCCAATTCTGAGGAAACTTTCTTGAACAATCAACAGACAGCCTGTCAAATGCAGGAGACTTCGAGACAGGAGATTATTTTTATTTACTCTTCCCACACCCTACACTCTAAAACCCACACCCCACGAAAAACTTTTTGCCGCAAACCCTAATTAGGGTTCAGTTCCATCGAGACGGATTTCACAATTATTGGCATCGAGCGTACCTAGAGGATCGCCAGTATAAGTGCCTTGTTTAATTATTCCTAACAAAGAAGCGATAACTATACACTTTCTTTCTTGGTTGGGATAGGGCGCGGCGGCGGCATTAGCAGCGGGATATAATACGATTATCGCTTGGTCTTCCCGCGGATCAAAGGTTAACCCCGGCACATGACCCCGAAAGGAAAACTGCACCCCCGGACTACCGCTATCAGGGGGAAAATCTGGAAAATTATTCACCACCATAAATACTTCCTGCGGCAGACTTAAGGAACCCGCATTGGTATTAGTCGCCACTAAACAACCCGCTTCATTGGCGGTTATTTGCCGGTAAACCGTCGGACTAGTGCCAGTCCCGTCAGTAAAATTAATCGTGCAACTTCTCCCTCGACGGATAGCTTGTTTTTGGGCATCCTGTAGGGCTGATTGTATAGCATCGGTGGCTTCTTGGACTCTATTGCTATTTAACCAAGCTAATAAATTAGGCAGGGTTAAGGCGGCAAGAATTCCCGTAATTGCCAAAGCTACTAAAATTTCTAACAGGGTAAAACCCTGATTTTTATGGACATTCAAACGACGCATCAGGAACCACCTCGACAGAACTTTCAGCAATAACATCTTCTTGGTTGGGGTAATCGTCAGCAGTTTGATCATCAGCTAACTTCACCTTATACTCTATACGAAGGCGATGGGGATGAGCGGACTGGGCTTCGTCATCATCATCATCGGGAAAAGTTCGATAGAGAGAATAGTTTTTACCGACAATTTCTCGTGTTGCAACTAATGTTTCTTCTTCAGGTAAATCACTAGCGGGAATAGCATAATCCTTACTGGGATCATCTGGATCAAATTCCGGACTGTCAGGAGGTTCAGCATTCGGTAATCGCCTCCTTAATTCAATGGCATAACCTTGATTTATATCTGAGCAAACATTAGGATATATTTCACTGAAACGATCGGGATCATGATTACTTGCATTGACACTACTATCATTGTCATTAACATCTAAACTTGAAGCTAAAGCTTTGACATTCTCAAAGTCTTCTTGAATCCAAAAGTTAGCTTGAGTTTGTCTTGTTGCCCGAACTTTATATAAGGCAGTGAATGCCATTAACTGTAGGGTTCCTGTTAAGAAAGCGGTAATAGTTAAAATGGCAACTATCACTTCTAACATCGAGAAACCTGACTCGGAGGACGGTAGTTTTGACTGTATCCCCTTCCCTTTTGATTTCACTTTTCACCCCCCCGTTTTTCCTGAACACTACTGGCTTTTTTAGTTCTCAACTACAGAGTAAGCAAATGATCGGATATTTCTAATTTTAGTCAGGGAATTAATTCCCCGAAAACCCTATTTTTCAAGTGGGTCAGATTGTCTAAAATCTCACGCATTTAGCATTGTACACTAATCTAGTCTTTGTCTGTAGTTACAATCGGCGATCGAGATCACATTCAACCAGTAATATTAGAGCCAGTAACAGCTTAACCGCCTAAAATAGCAATGCCTACGCCGATTAACAGAATTAATCCACCATAAATGACTTCTTGGGGGGGGATTTCCCCAAAAATGAACACTCCTAACAGACTAGCGGCGATTGGCTCTAATAAAATTACCATGGTTACTATTGTCGGTGCTACCCATCGCAAAGCCCAGTTAAAGCTAGTATGACCGATTAATTGCGGAAAAATCGCCATCATTAACACATAAACATACACGGATAAGGGATAGCTTTCGTAACCTTGACCGAATAAAAAAAGAAATGGTAATAAGGCTAATCCTGCGGTAGTGTAGGCTACAGTTATATAATTCTTAATATTTAAGCCCTTTCTTTGTGCTTCCCGTCCGAGGAGAATATAACCACTGACGAGAATTGCCCCAATTAAAGCCAAGCTATTGCCCAATAAAGGGTTAGGATAAGAACCACTGACATCTCGATCGGCTAAAACAATCAATAATCCCCCCGTTAGAGCCACAAAAATGCCGATAAAAGTTAATTTTGTCGGTTTTTCTCGAAACCACCACCAACCCAACAGAGAAACCCAAAGGGGGTTAGTGGTGACTAAAGTGGTAGAAGCGGCGATCGAGGTGTAGGATAGAGAAGTAATCCAAGTAGCAAAATGGAGAGCTAAACAAAATCCTGCCCCCACTGCGTAATAATAGGCTTGAATAGGGACTTTTTGGCGTGATAAGGTCAACCAGTTCGGAATTAGGACAACAGAAGCCAAGATCAGACGGGAAGTCGCTAAAAATAAACTAAATGCGATCGTAGCATTACCTACCGCTTCGATCGCTAACCGGATAAAAATTGCCGATGCAGAAACCGACACCACACCGATAGTTAGAATAAAAATAATTTTGGCGTTAGAAGGAGGCAAAATAGGCTACTCTTACGCGATGATCTGTTATCCAACAGTTATTTTAACCGAACCTTGAAGGCAACCTAGAAATCATGTTGGTCAATGTCCGTCAAATCAAAGCCGTACCGGGAAGAAAAACCGGCATCAAAGACGCACAATGGATAGGGGAACTGTTACAGCATAAGTTATTCGGCTCTCTTAGGTTTGGTGGGCAAAATGTATTCTAAGATACATTCTTTCCGGCGAGCGAGTGGAAGGAACCACAAAGACACAAAGGACACAAAGATTGATCGATCCTCTGTAAGTTAAACTTATCACACAGAACCGAGAAGAGCCGTTATTCCGTCCCAGTTTTATTCCTGGACTTCTCACTTCCCCACTTCCCTTTCCCCAACCACCACTCTGGGACAACTCCTCCTACATACTTTGTGCTTTTTGTCAAAAAAACTTTTTTTTTGCAACAAAACTACACAAAAAAAAGATCATCGTTGTGGCTGAAATTGACTGATTTACCTGTCTTAATTAGGATCACCTTGTAGGTGTGGCAAGGGTTTCAACCATTGCTGCCTAAAAAAGCCAAGAACAACCCACTATGAAATTCAGTAAAATCGCTGTAACCATTGTAACATCGTTATTAAATAAAAATCTTTCTCAATTAATTCTTAAGAATTTGTAAATATTGCGAAATGTTAATTTAAATATCCTCAAGTTTTTGGAGTCAATTAATAATTTTTACTTATCTTTGCCGAAGATTGGGTGAAAAGTCAGGAGTCGGGAGATAGGGTGATAGGGTGATAGGGTGTTGGGGTGTTGGGGTGTTAGGGTTTTAGTTGAAATTCCCCCACTTCCCCACTTCCCCACTTCCCCAATGGCCAATCAAGGTTGGATTTATCGAGATAAAATTAGCAAAAATCAGGCAGGATTAAGCTTATTAGCCTACTATACGGGCAAATATCCCCATTCTAGTCCAGAAGAATGGCTCGATCGCATTTTATCAGCAGCAATTCTCGTCAACGGTCGTCCCGCTTACCCCGATACAGTCTTAGAAATCGGGCAGCAATTGACCTATCAGCGTCCGCCTTGGACAGAACCGGATGTACCGCTCTTTTTTCAGGTACTTTACGAGGATGCCGAGGTGTTAGTGGTGGCGAAACCTTCGGGATTACCCGTGTTAGCGGGGGGTGGATTTCTCGAGCATACTCTTATCCATTTGGTACATCAGCATTATCCCGAGGTCACTCCCTATCCAATTCATCGTCTTGGTCGCGGCACTTCTGGCATAGTCTTAATGGCGAAATCAAAGCCCGCTAGAGCTAAATTAAGTCAACAGATGCGAGAGGGGAAAATTACCAAAATATATCGAGCTTTAGTCAGTCGTGGCGACATACCAGATAATTTTACTATTAATCAAGCGATCGGGAAAATCGCCCATCCCATTTTAGGCTACGTTTACGGTGCGCTCACAGATGGGTTATCGGCCCGCAGTGATGGTCGAGTCTTAAAAAAACATCCCGATAGTACCCTATTAGAAGTACGAATTTTTACGGGCAGACCCCATCAAATTCGCATTCATCTGGCCTTTTTTGGCTATCCTTTAATCGGTGATCCCTTGTATGGTCTGGGGGGATTACCGCGACCAGATGCAGTACCGGGAGATTGTGGTTATTATCTCCATGCCAATCAAATCGTTTTTAATCATCCCAGCACAGGCAGAACAATGCCTATTTCCTGTCAGCCGCCACCCGAATTAGATATAAGCTGTTGACTATCTAAATTACTGGTTCAGATTGCAGGGGAGCAGGGAGATGGAAGCTTTTTTCACTGAACAGTAATCAGTAATCAGTAGGCTAAAAACTCACATCTGAAAAATGAGAACTGATAACTGATTCAAGGTTGACTGCCGAGGGCTGATAGCTAAAAAAGCCTAAAAACTGGGGGAAACAATCCATAACTGGATTTTTAAAGTTCGATTGGGAGTTAATCACGGTGTTGAAAACGGATTTAGTATTAAACCTCCCAAACCTGAGTGTCAGCGATCACTAAAAGACCACTTCGGTAATCACACCCTCAACCCCCCCTAAGCGATAGCAAGAACCTAACACAATTCGATACAATATTGTCAACAAGCATTAAGCGATTTAAACTATCGATCAAAGTTAAAAGTCCCGAAGTTATCGAAATCTAGGGGGAGACAAAAACAAGCATGGGTAGAGTAGTAGGCATTGATCTAGGGACAACTAACTCCGTCGTCGCCGTGATGGAAGGCGGAAAGCCGGTGGTCATAGCCAACTCGGAGGGCATGAGAACCACCCCTTCTGTGGTAGGTTTTAATAAAGATGGGGAGTTAGTTGTCGGTCAAATGGCCCGGCGACAGGGGGTACTTAATCCCCAAAACACCTACTATGCAATCAAACGCTACATAGGTCGTCGCTACTCGGAATTAAACCCCGAATCGAAGCGCGTCCCCTACACCATCCGCCGGGATGAGATGGGCAGTATCAAAATTAAATGTCCCCGTCTGCAAAAAGAATTTGCCCCCGAAGAAATTTCCGCCCTAGTTTTACGCCGATTAGCCGAAGAAGCCAGCCGTTATCTAGGGGAAGAAGTCACCGGGGCCGTCATCACCGTCCCCGCCTATTTTAATGACTCCCAACGTCAAGCCACCCGGGATGCGGGCCGAATTGCCGGGTTAGAAGTGCTGCGGATTCTCAACGAACCCACCGCCGCTGCCCTAGCCTACGGTCTTGATGAACAGGAAAGCAAGAAAATCCTCGTTTTTGACCTGGGAGGCGGTACTTTTGATGTTTCTATCCTAGAAGTGGGTGACGGCGTTTTTGAGGTGAAAGCCACCAGTGGCGACACCCAATTAGGCGGTAATGATTTCGATAAAAGAATCGTCGATTGGTTAGCCAATCAATTTTTGGAACAGGAAGGCGTGGAGCTGCGCCAAGACCGGCAAGCCTTACAAAGACTAACAGAAGCGGCAGAAAAAGCCAAAATTGAACTATCTGGGGTCAGCGTCACCGATATTAATCTACCCTTTATCATCGCCACGGAAGACGGACCCAAACACATCGAAACTCGCCTGAGTCGGGCCCAATTTGAGGAATTATGCGGCGATTTAATCAGTCGTCTCCGTCGTCCTCTCAAACGGGCCCTTTCCGATGCTGGTTTGTCCCCCGTCCAATTAGACGAAGTGGTACTGGTGGGCGGCGGCACGCGGATGCCAGTGGTGAAGGATTTAGTGCGGAGTTTTATCGATAGGGAACCCAATCAAAATGTTAACCCTGATGAGGTTGTAGCGGTCGGGGCGGCTATTCAAGCGGGAATTTTGGGCGGCGAGGTCAAAGACGTACTTCTCCTCGATGTGACCCCTTTATCCTTGGGTTTAGAAACCATCGGTGGTGTCATGAAAAAGTTAATCCCCCGCAATACCACTATTCCCGTCCGCAGAGCTGACCTTTTTTCCACTTCCGAAAATAATCAAACTGTGGTGGAAATCCACGTTTTGCAGGGGGAAAGGGAAATGGCCGGCGATAATAAATCCCTGGGACGTTTTAAATTAACCGGTATCCCCCCCGCACCCCGGGGTATTCCCCAAGTGCAGGTGTCCCTCGATATCGATGCTAACGGCATTCTACAAGTCACCGCTAGGGATAAAATGACCGGACGGGAGCAAAGTGTCACCATTCAAGGCGCTTCTACCCTCAGCGAAGGGGAAATTAACCGCATGATTGGCGATGCTGCCCGATTTGCGGAAGCAGATCGTACTCGTCGCGAAAAGGTCGATAAACGCAATCGCGCTCGCTCTCTGGTGGATCAAGCCCAACGACGCTTAAAAGATGTTACTCTCGATTTTGGTAATGAGTTCACCCGTTCTTATCGTCGTCAAATTGAGTCTTTGAGTACGGAAATTATCGACGCTTTGGAGAAAAATGATGACCGTCGCATTGATCGCGCCCAAGCTGACCTACAGGATGTTATCTATGAATTAAATCGCGAGGTACGGCTACAATACGACGAGGAAGACGAGGGCTTTTTTAGCGCTATTCGCAAGACTTTTACCGGGGATAAGGAAGATGAGCTTCCCTACGAACCGCGTCGCGATCGTTATCGTCAGGATTATCGTCCCACTACACCGGGTTATCAAAGTGATTATCGACCCAATTATTCGGCTAATCAAGATAGTTATCGCCCCCGCAATCAGGACAATTACGACAATGGCCGCGATAGCGATTGGCAAAGTTCCCCCCGTTCGGAGGAAAAAAGTTATAACAATACTAAAAGTAACCGGAGCGCTGGCAATCGTTCCCGCAATATTCCCCCCCAAAATAACTGGGATGATGACGATGATGATTGGTTTTAATCAGTGATCGGTAATCAGTAATCAGTGAAAAGACAGTGGGAAACTACTATTTAATACTGCTCGCTTAATACATACTGCTCACTTAAAACTTAAATCTGATAACCGATAACCGATAACTGAATATATGCCACAATTAGTTAATTATTATGATGTTTTAGGAGTATCTCTCACGGCTACCAGTGACGAGATAAAAAAGGCTTTTCGACGATTAGCTCGCCAATATCATCCTGATGTTAATCAGGGGGATAAATCTGCCGAAGAAAAGTTTAAAGATATTAATGAAGCTTACGATGTTCTCTCCGATGAAGAAAAACGGGTTGAGTATAATCATTCCTTGATGGGAAATAAGCGCCGTGGGATGCGTTCGGGGGAAAAAGCGAATGGTAACGGCAATGGAAAAGTCTCTCGTAAAGAACAGGATTTATGGAAGTTTAAAGATTTTAATAACCTGAATACTAGGCGTACTAAAATTGCTTCCTACAACCGTTTAACTTGTCGAGATGTGGAAGCAAAATTAACTTTACCTTTAGAGAAAGCCTATCAAGGTGGCAGACAGAGAATTCGTCTAGAAGATGGTAGATCAATAGAGGTTGATATGCCAGCAGCCATGATCGATGGGCAGAAAATTCGTCTCAAAGGTCAGGGTATTGAAGGGGGTGATTTATATTTAAAAATAACTATCGCTAGGCATCCTTTTTTTAGGATTCAAGGTTCTGATATTGTCTGTAAAGTACCGATTACTCCTAGCGAGGCAATTGTGGGCGGTTTTGTGGAAATTCCTACCATTGACGGTTTAGTTAAAATGATGATTCCTAAGGGAGTTAAAAGCGGTCAAAGATTGCGTTTAGCTAATAAAGGTTATCCCACTTCCCAAGGAGAAAGGGGCGATCAATTAGTAGAAATTTTCTTAGTTAATCCTCCCGATCCTAGCCCTGAAGAATTAGAACTTTATCAAAAAATACGGGCGATCGAAACTTTTAATCCTCGCCAAGATTTATAAAAATTATGCTAAGTAGTTTGCGTCAAATCTAAGTTTTTTTGTCAAAAATATCACTTGTTCTTGCCTGACTCACCCTACATCTTAGTCCCAATTTATTATGATAAATATAATTGATACAATTAAACCCTTTTATCCCCTAGCTTTCAGGGCTATTCGGGGTAATTTAGAAGGAACCCAAAAACAATTATTAAATACTCTGCAAAAAATCGATCGCTCGCGGGGGGAATTTTGGGGACAATGGTTAATCTCCCAATTATCAGAATCCCTCATTTTTAGCGATTCTCGCCTATCTCAAAGCCTCTGGGGGTTAAATTTCTCCAATCCCGTCGGATTAGCGGCAGGATTCGATAAAGACGGTTTAGGTGCAGGACTTTGGCATAATTTCGGCTTTGGTTTTGCCGAGGTGGGCGCTGTCACCCTAGAAGGGCAACCGGGCAACCCAAAACCGAGATTATTTCGTTTACCAGAAGATTTGGCGGGATTAAACCGTATGGGAGCAAATAACCGCGGTGCGCCGGTTCTAGCGGCAACTCTCCAGCAATCTTGGCAACGACAACCCCGACAGATTCCCATCGGTGTTAACCTCTGTAAATCGAAAAATACGCCCCTAGAAAAGGCTCCAGAGGACTATTTAGGCAGTTTTCGCTATTTATTCCCCCATGCTGATTATTTTGTCGTTAATGTTAGTTCTCCCAATACCCCCGGTTTGCGTTCCCTGCAAAGTGGGGAACAACTCGATAAAATCCTCGACATTTTACAAACAGAAAATCAAGGCAGAAAACCCCTATTAGTGAAAATTTCTCCCGATTTAGAATGGGAGGATATCAGAACAATTATTGAGTTAGCTTTCTCCTACCAATTAGCTGGAATTGTCGCCACTAATACCACCACTAAACGCACGGGATTAAAAACTACAATTCTGCCCGAAACCGGTAAACCAATCACTGAAGAAGCAGGGGGAATTAGTGGGCAACCTTTGCGGAAACGTTCCACGGAAGTGATCGGTTTTATCTATCAGCAAACCCAGGGCAATTTACCGATAATTGGAGTGGGAGGTATTTTTTCTCTCGATGATGCTTGGGAAAAAATTACCGCCGGTGCGAGTTTATTACAGATTTATACCGGTTGGTTATACCGAGGACCCTGGCTAGTATCAAATATTTTACAGGGATTAACAGAAAAATTAGATGCTAATGGGTTGACTAATATTAATCAAGCGGTGGGAATTAATAATGGACTGCTGCCAAAAATCAGAAATATTCCCTTAAGGAAAGAGTCAGGTTCCGGGATTCAGGAGTCGGAATAAGCAAAAGAAAGAAATTGTTTATTAGGCTCGATGATTAAATGACAATTGTTAATAGAAAGGAGCTAGGTCGTGAGCATCCAGCTTTTTTACAATTGTTTATACAAACATTAACAATTATGACAAAGCATCAGTTCTTAAAGAGTTTTTATTCTGGGGTTATAAATCCCTTAGTAAAAGCCTTCTAATCTCAAGAGAGAACGTTTTGTTTCCTTGAAATTAGAGGAATAGAAAATTAATGATTGCTTCACATCCTAACTCCAAAAATGTTCTAGCGGCAACTTTGCTAACAGTGGGAATTTCCCTAATCAACGTACCGACGGTTTTAGCGCAAGCTCATACTAACTGATATTTTCTATTTTCATTTTCTAAATCTTCACGTTCGCAAAACCATTGAAAAAAGTGCGAAAATCTGATCAACTGGTTAAAGCATTTTCGTAGGCACTTAGAGAATCAAATTGATGTTTTGTTTTAATTTTTAAGGATATATCCAGCACTGCTCGATTAACAGAATAATAAACAAATAAAGGTAAGTTAATTTGTCCTTGATGATCAGTAATTTGTCGTTGTATTTGTTGAGTGTATTTATTTAATTGGCTAAAATTACTCTCTTGCCCAGCGTGGATATATCCAGTCCTAGTTTTTACTATTTTCCAAGTAATCTCTTGACTATCTTCCGTCACCCCAGTGATTTCAATTATAGCCGTCCCCTGACCATTATTAATCTCGGTTTCGCTAATCTTTCGTCCACTGGCATTAGTATTTTTTAGGCGATTAACTAACCAAGAAAGCATAATAGACAAACTATCTAAAATGGTAGATTTTCCCGCACCATTAACTCATATAAATACGTTGAGTTGCCGATGAAAGTCGATGGTTAAATTAACTACACCTCGATAATTAATAAGCTTTATAGACTTAATTCTCATGGATTTTTGTATCGGCAAGATTTGCTTATAGTTGAGATAATTGTTAGAGAATCACTCTCCAATAATTGCCCAGTAAAACTTAGATAGGGTTAAGAGACAGTAGGACAAGGAATAGAAAAAATAATATCTAGTTTTGGCACAGAACCGGATATTCATAATGATTATTTATAATTTACTCCCAACTAACTCAAAAAAAAACCAGCCGACTTTCCCGATCGCTGTCCTCTGTGAGACAATCGATCGAGTGTTATCCTAAACTCCGCCAATTTTCATGTCCGACGACGCTACTATTCGCACTGCTGTACAACGTCTCTACAATACCTATCCTTTCCCCCCCGAACCGCTCCTAGACGAACCTCCTCCGGGTTACAATTGGCGCTGGAATTGGATTGCTGCCTATAACTTTTGTTCTCATCGTAAACCCAAACGAGAGGATATCCGGATTCTCGATGCGGGTTGTGGTACCGGTGCGGGAACCGAATATCTGCTCGCGCTCAACCCTTTCGCTCATGTAGTCGCTATAGATATCAGTGAAAAAGCTCTAGAAATTGCCAAAGAACGCTGTAATCGTTCTGGAGTCGCAGCAAAGCACCGAGGTTCTCTGGATTTTCACCATTTACCCCTTGAATCGGCCACCAATCTCCCCGGAGAATTTGATTTAATTAACTGCGTCGGGGTGCTGCACCATCTCCCGGACCCGATTAAAGGGATTCAATCCCTCGCGCAAAAACTGGCCCCCGGTGGTCTGCTGCATATTTTCGTCTATGCACAATTGGGACGCTGGGAAATCCAGTTAATGCAATCTGCGATCGCACTTTTGCAGGGAGACCGACGCGGAGATTATAAAGATGGGGTCGCTGTCGGCCGAGAGATTTTTGCCTCCCTACCAGAAGATAATCGCATTTTGAAACGGGAAAAAGAGCGTTGGTCAATGGAAAATCATCGCGATGAGTCCTTCGCTGATATGTACGTTCACCCCCAGGAAGTGGACTATAATATCGATACCCTCTTTCAACTGATTGACGCATCAGGATTAGCCTTTATTGGCTTTTCTAACCCTTCCTACTGGCAATTAGAGCGTTTATTGGGTAAATCCCCCGAATTGATGGCTAGAGCGCAAAATTTAGGGGAAAGGGAACGTTATCGCTTGACGGAATTATTAGACCCCGAAATCACCCACTATGAATTTTTCCTCGCTAAACCACCGATTTTGACTGCCGATTGGTCCCGGGATCAAGTCCTAGAGAATGCAGTGGCCGAAGTTCATCCCTGTCTTTATGGTTGGCCTAGTGCAAGTGTTCTAGATTACGACTATCGGCCGGTTAATCTCTCGGAGAGAGAATTTGCTTTTCTACAAGCTTGCGATGGTCGTTTAAGCGTGGGAGCAATCGACGCTCAAGTTGGTTTAGGATTAACTGGTGTGCGTTCTTTACAACAGCGCCAACTACTGATTTTAAGTTAGGGAAAATTCTGGGATGTTAGAGATAGCGTCCCTTGGCAATCGGCAACTTTTCAACTAACTTGGCTAAATCTTGCCAAAAATTCTTTTTTCTTAACAATTATCCCTTTCCTGTCCCCATAGTTTCAGCCCCAGAATTAACCGGGGCTGAATTATAATAGTTATATAGAGTGGACAAGGCTGATAAATTTCTGATCAGTTCGATTTTTCCCCGGATCGGCAAACGGGAGAGTTTAATCATTATCCCAAGATTCCGAGGCGATTAAGTCACCAATTTGATCTCTGAGAAGGTAGTCGCATCGTTCTAGTTCACATTCAACACAAACCCACTCCCGAGGGGGAATGAACTGACAGAGGGTGTAGATCGGTTGGTGTCTGCTCACTACCCCCTGTTCTACCATCTGACGGACTTCGTCCTTAATCATCCTGATAGAGTAAGCGGTGGGAGCGGTGGAGAAAGTTATGGCACTCATGGGAGATTTCCTGCAAGATCTACAAAAGAAGTCTTATCACTAACTATAGTCTAACCGATAGGGGGACAAAAGAGATTTTTTGCTGTATCGACGATTACAATTTTTTATATATAGCTAAACCCTCTCCCCTCGCCAGTTTAGGCTTAGGTTAAGAAAAGTTAAATTCATCGGCTAAAAGCTGTCGAGTCCCCTTATGTCAAATCAGTGATCAGTTATCAGTTATCAGTTATCAGTTAAGCTGTTGACTATCTAGAGTTTGCTGAATAAATGTGAAATGTAGGTAAGGTAAGGGTTTTGGGGCTTTTCTTGCGAAACAGGTGCAAGATTTTGAGAGAATCGTGGTTCAAAACCTTGCATCTTCATCGGCCCGTGTCCTGTAGGGGCGAAGCATTCGGGCAATAACCTATCGCTGAAACCGGAGATTTTCTATCCGAATGCTTCGCCCCTACTTTTTGCCGCAAACCCTATCTAATATTACTGGTTAAGACTGCACCGGAGTGCTGGAGTTGGCAGCAAGGAGAGGAATTCAGAGCATTCGTACTTAATTTTTCCCTAAGCGTTTTAAAATCAGTACAGATGATCAGTGATCAGATTTGAGTTTTCAGTTTACCGTTTACTGGACGGCTACGCCGTGCCTTTGGCAACACTGAAAAAAGTCTCCCGCTTAAGCTAATAAATGGGGAATAAAAATAAAAGCCGCTACGAGTAAAGCGGCGATCGAGGCGATTAAAACGGCACCAGCGGCACAATCTTTCGCTATTTTGGCTAAATCATGGTAGGATTGCCCCACCGTCAGATCTACCACTGATTCTAGGGCAGTGTTGATTAATTCTAAGACCATCACCAGAGCGCAGGTAAGGGTGACAATCGCCATTTCCATGGCATTAACCCGCAAAAATAAGCCCCAACTAACCGCTACTAGGGTAATCAGGGTGTGAATGCGAAAATTTCTTTGACTGACAAAAGCATAACGGACTCCGGCCCAAGCGTAGCGAAAACTGACTAACAGATTCGAGGCGACTTGCCAAGCGTATTCTCTTTGACTGGGATTGTTGCCCTCACTCACCTGTCCCGATCGAGGGATAAAATTACTGTTGAGATAGGGATTAGGTATGCTGGCAGATTGGTTGGCTTGATGATAATTTGTCTTCATATTCCTCAATAATGCTTGACAAAAATAACTAACTATGTATCGGCATTTCGACGGTTTTTAACAAAGTTTCCTGTAAAGATAGCATTTCTAACAGACTTGTTTCATCGGGATGGTCCCAACCCAAAAGATGTAAACAAGCGTGGGCAGTTAACCAAGCTAATTCTCGCGCCAAAGAATGATTTTGTGTTAAAGCCTGTTGTTGTGCTGTCTGGACAGAGATGATAATATCCCCCAAATATAAAGGTTCTGTCTCTAAAATGCCCTCATCCACTGGTAAATCGACTTCCAGAGCGGCAAAAGCGAGAACATCCGTCGGTTGATCTTTGTGGCGATATTGGGAATTATAGGTCTGAATTTCTCGATCGTCTGTTAAGCGCAAACTTAGTTCATAACCGGCGGCAACGGGGAGATAATCCGATAGATAGCCTAACCATGTTTCTAACCAATAGTGCCAAGTTTCCCCATCCACAGGACTATTTCCGGGATCAAAATAGTTATCCTGTAGGCATAAATCCACCCCTAGGGGTAAAGTCTCACTCACCAGATTTCACCCTAGGGACGCGTCAGATAGGAAATACCGACAAAAAAGGCTAATAGGGCTGCCGTGGTCAAAAAAAAGTGTTTTAACGAGATGCCTTTTTTCTTGACCATATTCCGCATCGCCAGTTTGACGTAACTGGGTTGCGCTTCGGTGGCCGTTTCTACTGCGGGGTCAGTGGTGCTAACAGGTTCAGTCATCAGTAATTCCCCAGACAAAGATTGATCGCTACAAGTGTAACAGATTATTAAAAAAGTGCCAAAAAAATTCAATTATGGGAAAAACTGCTCCCCGTCTGGGATAGTCAAAACCACTGAAACTGTTTAACCCAGAAGTTTCTAACCAGTTGTGGCTTTAAACTGGTCATACTAAATCCAGTTATTAAAAACTGATTATTTATTCTCCCCTTTGCCTTTTGCCTCTCCTCATAACTCGCCTGTACTCAACGGATGTAGTATGATTAGGGTTTGAGCGAGCCAATTGGCGATCGCACTCTCGGCACTATTCTGCTTACCTTACTGGCTAAAAA
This sequence comes from Microcystis aeruginosa Ma_MB_S_20031200_S102, assembly GCA_007095845.1. GTDB lineage: Bacteria > Cyanobacteriota > Cyanobacteriia > Cyanobacteriales > Microcystaceae > Microcystis > Microcystis aeruginosa_D. Next base: position 7,971 of record SFBI01000006.1, on the reverse strand, counting down.
GCATATTAGGATAAAGGTTGCAGCAACTTTAAAACCCTTCCCCTAAAAAATTTAGCAAACAATGAGTCTTATCTCTCGTCAACAACCTTACTGCGATTTAGGGGCTGATTATTTTGACCAATAACGACCAGAAAGTGTGAAAAAACGTCTGGTTAAACCTTTAGAGAAGCTTGGTTATCAAGTTAATCTTGAGCCTGTTGCGTTTGTTTCTTAAATTGGTCTAAAATACGGGGGAATCTGGCTGTTATCCTTGAAGACACAGGCCAACTCGTTCATAACGCTTTTTAGTCGCGTTATCATTTTCAAGTCAGGAGGCAGGAGTCATTATTCAGTCATAATTCATAATTGATAATTTATAATTCCCATCTCCGATTTACTTGATCTATGGAACTACCAGAATTAAATATAGAGACAATTTGGGCGATTATTAACGATGAAATTGACGACGAAACCGTTAATAAATTGGTTTGGCAAAGTTTAGGTTATAATTACGATGAAAGTCAGGGAAAATGGGATAATAGTCAAGTGGGGGAAGATTGGCGACGTGAATATCCTCAACCTCCAGATTTTATTGCCAATCGTCCCCCAACAGTAAAATTAACTCGATCAATCTTGCCAGAAAATAAACAATTATTAAAAGATAAATTGGGTTTTACTGGTTATAAAATTGGCGATTTCAATCCCCGGATGACTCGCCGTGCCACCGCCGCTAATTGGTTGTGCTTTTATGCGTTAAAATAGATAAGGAAAGTTATTTTATCAAGCTTCTAGCATGGTCACTATCCCTGTCAAGTCCTTCTCTCACCCCCTAGCATCCTATATTGATCGTCTCACGGCTGGGGAAGCATTGTTAAAAGATACTCCCCAGAATTTGCTCGAGGTAGTGGGTATCCTGAAAAGTTACGGAGTGGTGTTAGATGCTTATTCCAAAAATTTAATTTATATTGCGGAAAATCAGTTTTTAGTTTTTTTCCCCTTCTTTAAATATTTTAATGGTCAAGTATCTTGGCAAAAATTACTACAACATTGGTGGCATGATCGCATTAATTTTGAGTATGCTGAATATTGTATGAAAGCCATGTTTTGGCATGGTGGGGGTGGTTTAGATAGTTATGTAGATAGTGCTGCTTTTCAGGAAGTGACAGCCAAAGTTATTCAAGCCAAATTTAGAAATAATCCCCTAGTTTTAAGTTTAAATAAAGTCTTTCCTGAATTTTTGCCAGAACAAATGCGGATGATGGCCTACTATAGCGGTTTAGGTCAATTTTGGCGAATTATGGCCGATACTTTTTTAAGTTTATCCGATCTCTACGATGCCAGAAAAATTACCAGTATTCCCGAAGTGGTGGCACACATTAAGAAAAATTTAGTCGATAATGCTAGTCAAGCAATTGTCTATCAAGTAAAAATCAAAGGACAAACCTATGATCTGATCCCCAAATCGGCAGGATTAACCTTTCTTGCAGATACAGCAATCCCCTACGTTGAGGCGGTTTTCTTTCGCGGAACACCTTTTCCTGGTACAATTTCCTATAATGCCCAAGCCTATCAAATTCCCTACGATCAAGGAATGTTTGCCTATGGTGCTTTGTATGCGGATCCTTTACCCATCGGAGGTGCAGGGATTCCCCCCACACTATTAATGCAGGATATGCGTCACTTTTTACCAGATTATCTGCACGACATTTATAAAAAGAGTTTTCGTCAAGAGGAAGATTTATTAGTCCAGATCTGCGAAACTTTTCAAAAGTCGATGTTTTGTGTGACAACGGCAGCCATTCAAGGATTAGCACCCTATCCTTTAACTACTACAGATTTAAAAGAACAAAAAGCCAATCGTATCTATCTAGAATCATGGATGAACCGTTTTGTCAAGTCACGATTAGAAGCGGTAAATCAATAATTATTCTGCCGATAAATCGGTAATTTTTGCAGTCAACAAACCCCCTTTACATTTATGTCAGATATTAACGCCCAACTTCAGGATATTTTAGCTCAATTGCAATCTTTAACCGAACGGGTTGCCCTCATCGAAGCGCGGCAGATGTTAGTACCGGACATCGAGCGCTATGGTAAATTACAGCAATTCCTAGCTGAGGGGAACTTTAAGGAGGCAGACGCAGAAACTCTCCGAGTTATCCTCGAAGCTGCTGGCAGAACCCGCGATACTTTAACCCCAGAGGATATGATGCGGTTTCCCGTTAATGTGATTCGGGTACTCGATCGCCTTTGGAAAAATTATAGCGGCGATCATTTTGGTTTTAGCAATCAGGTGAAGTTATATTTTGCCGCCGGAGGTGACATTAACACCCTGCGTACCCAAGATGCGGAAACGATTAGAAAATTTGGGGAATTGGTAGGATGGCGCAACAAAGACGAATGGCGTATCGATGATTATGATCACTGGGATTTTAGTCTAGCAGCTCCTCAAGGTTGTTTTCCCGCTCTCTGGTGGAAGTCTCCCTACGGGTTAAAAATGGTGACTTTCTGCTTTACTCGTCTGATAGAATGCGATTTATAGACAATGAAAGGAGTTATCGGCTATTTTCATGCTTTATTGTCCCCCCAATTTGCCCCCACCGGGATAAAAGTGGCTCTAGTGGTGGGGACAATTTTATTGATAATTAACCACGGTTATGCTATAGTGTCTGGGAGCATGACAAGCGATCGCTGGCTGGCGGCATTACTGACTTATCTGGTTCCCTATCTAGTCAATGTTCATGGGCAGTATAGCAGTTATCGCCGTCAGCAATGGCCAAAAAAATCCGAGCAATAGAGGCAGTGAATATACCCCTAAGTGGTGATTTTTGACTCTAGGGAATTCCGGCTCTCTTGGGTTTGGTGGGTAAAATGTATTATAAGATACATTCTTCCTAGCGGGGGGGGTGGAACGAACCACAAAGACACAAAGGACACAAAGACTGAGCGATCATATTGTAAGTTAAACTTATCACACAGAGCCTAGAAGAGCCGAATTCCCTGTTGCTAGAGGGCTGCTATGATAGCGATCGAGGCTAATAAGTACCTAAGCAAAATTAATTACACATATCTAACCCCCTCTTGCCTTTTGCCTCTTGCCTTTTGCCTATCTTTACTAGGAAATTAATTTTGCACGACTACTTATTCGGGTGAAACAGAACTCTATTAGGGATATGACCAAGATACGACTTGCTTTCATTGCGATCAAGACAAATGTTCCTGTCTAGCTTATTTTAATTTTTCTATTAAGTACCTAAGCAAAATTAATTACACATATCTAACCCCCCTCTTGCCTTTTGCCTTTCTTCACTAGGAAATTTATTTTGCACGACTACTTACTCAATGGTTAAATGTTAGTCTGCTTTTCCTTTTAGGGAGACAAAATCAGGCCTATGGGAATTACTATTGTTACCATTTTGTGCAGGATGAGAACGATTTCTCAGTTCTGGGGGAGTGGGTAAACCCTGTTTCATTTCTGCTACTTTTAATAGGATCAAATACTCATAAAAAGCTTGCAGAGTACACCAAGCAAAACCAGCTTTACCATCGAGAATTCCTGCTAGGATAAAATACATATAAAACCAACGAAGTAAGGGACGAAAAGGCAATCGTAGGGATAAATCTTTTAAAGCTCTCCGTCTATCTACTTCGGTTTCACCAAAAAATAAATTCTTCCAACTAACACCACCGTTAGCCAACTGATGTAGGGTTTCTGCTGCTTCATCGGTAGAATAACGATTATGTTTTTCAATCCAACGACTTAAACCTTTACTACAGGTGTAGTGGGGATAAGTTTCTTCTAAAAAAGAGGTTTTTCCTCGACATTCTTCCCTTTCCGTGTGACCATAATCGCTAAACCAGACTTGATCTTTTCTAAATAGACGCATTTGATAACGAGGATACTGGGTGCTGCGACGGATCCAAGTTCCCATAAACATAACTCTTTCGGCCACATAAAAACCAGTAAATTCCTCTTGTTGTGTGGCACGCAGACATTCTGTGTAGAGTTGGGGTGTCATCCTTTCGTCTGCTTCGAGAATATAAACCCAATCGTATTTAGTCTCGATGTTTTCTAACATCCAAGTTCTTTGTTTACCATGACTCTCGAATTGATGCTGAATCACGCGCACTGGATAACGAGAAGCAATCTCTACTGTGCGATCGCTACTGTAGGAGTCAACCACAATCACATCATCGGATAGAAGTGCTGATTCCACACAAGCGGCAATATCAATTTCTTCATTATGGGTGAGAATGTAAATGGAAAACATAGATATATGGTATTTGGTTATACGAAACTCGATCAGGTAGTAGTCCTATTGTGTACTAGAAAAAGCAGAATAAAAACCCGTATTATCTAAGAAATTTTCTCAAAACTACTAGACTGAGCCTATTTTACCCTCGATCGCCATTTTGTCAATATTTCTTGAGTATTACTTGAAAAATTCTTTACCTGAGCTTACAACGACCGGCGGTGAGCTATTCCCCGCCATGAGATAATAGACGATGCTTTATGTCTTCAGTAATTTTCGATGACTGCTGTTTCCGAGTGTTTTCGTTCTCTCCGTTCCCAGGGGAATTGTGCCTTAATTCCCTTTATTACTGCCGGTGATCCCGATTTATCTACCACTGCCCAAGCTTTACGCATTTTAGACCGAGCAGGCGCTGATCTGATCGAGTTGGGGGTTCCCTATTCCGATCCTCTTGCGGATGGTCCGGTTATTCAAGCGGCGGCCACTCGCGCTTTAAATCGGGGTGTCAAGTTGGAAGATGTGCTAGAAATCGTCAAAAATGCCCAAGGAGAGGTGAAAGCTCCGATTATTCTCTTTACTTACTATAATCCCATCTATCATCGCGGGATAGATGTCTTTTTAGACCAAATTAAAGCAGCCGGGGTGAGTGGTTTGGTGGTTCCCGATTTACCCCTAGAGGAAGCGGAAAGTTTGCTGCAACCGGCTGCCGCTAAGGGAATTGAAGTGATTTTATTGGTAGCGCCTACCAGTCCCCCGGAACGAATACAGGCGATCGCCAGGCAATCCCAAGGTTTTATTTATTTGGTTAGTGTCACGGGAGTGACGGGAATGCGGAACCAAGTAGCCACCAGAGTGGAGGAATTGCTCGATTCTATCCGTTCTGTCACCGATAAACCCGTGGGGGTAGGATTTGGCATTTCTGACCCGACACAGGCGCTACAGGTGAAAAACTGGGGTGCTGATGCGGTAATTGTCGGCAGTGCCATGGTTAAACGTCTGGCCGATAATTCCCCCAGCGATGGGTTAAAATCCCTCGAGGAACTTTGCCGTAGTTTAAAACAGGCGATTCAGTGAGGGGCTAGAGGTTCTTCTAAAGGAATTCCGGCTGCGGGGCGATCTGAGGTATAGTCCCTCTGGAATTCCCTTTTATGCTGGTTTTAACGCTCGGTGGTGGCAGTGGGGATTGTTTCTCTAAAAGAACATTGTACCTTGTTCTAGGGGTGGCACTCACGAATAAAACTTTTCGTACACATGAAGCGCTCTACCACCCACAAAATCTAAAATTAGATAACTAGGGAACGGTGTGTTCTCTAGATTTTCCTCGATAATTTCCCCATAGGCGATCGCCTGTCTAACTTCTCGATCGTTAATACGCATGAAAAACATCTGGCGTATCGCGTGACTAGAAAAAATTAAGTTCTCAAAATTCAAATTCTATCCTCTTTGTTGTTATTAAATAATGTTTGTTTTAATTTTGTTTATCAAGGATGATATATAGCAATTCCCATAGTTGTGAGGTACAGAGTCTTAGGTTTTGAGGAGTCAGGAGTTAAGATTTTGGTGTACCTCATGAGATTGGAAAACGCTACAATTTGCCATATTATCACACATTCGATTATAAATGAGGGTTAAGTTTAAAAGTATTTAATCGACCGTTTGCGGGGTGACTAATGTGCGTTGGTGCGTTCCCCAAAAATCTATTGGTGGAGCGGTAGGACTTGCCTTAGGGAACGCACCCTACAAGATTGCGCTCTGCTACGCAGTGCCTTTGACATCGCACTATATTAATCTGTGAATTCACACAGCAACAGGCAACTTTGAAAATTCACCAATATTTCAGCTAACGGTGAAGTTAGGTTAAGCGAGTTTGCCAGAAAAGAAGTCGAATTATTGAAGCGATTTGATTCATTGAAGTCTACTTATTAAATCACCACGTCGAAATGTTGCAGATAGCTGCTGCAAGGAAATCTCTTGTTCTCCATAAAGATCCTGAAGTGCCTGTTTAATATCCTGTAATGAAGCATTAAAGTAACTCTCCCCATTTTGATCAATAAGCATTTGGGCCGATTGAAAATTTTGATGACTAATATCTTTCATCTGAACTTTCATATCAGCCAAAAGTTTTTGTCCCATCTGCATTGCAATAAAGCAGGAAGCATAGCGGATAAAATCTGGGTCAGTAAACTCAGGTCTTTTGCGGCGGTTTTCTGCAATTCTGTAAAGCTGAACAGCTATTACGATTTGCGCTCCATTTAATTGGTCAGTAAAGATTGTATCATACAGTTTCCCAAAATGTTCACGAGAGAAAAACTTTGCTTGATGAGGTTTTCTTCGCCAAACGGATAATACTGCCTCAGCAGCTACTCCTGAAGTAATATCAGCAGAGCGAGTATGAGTATTGGAACGTTTAGTCCTGTAGTTAAATCCTAATTGCTCAATATCCTTTTCCAATATTTTCTGGCGCTCATCATTAGCACGTAAATCTTTGAGATCTACTGGATTTTGGCTATTGGTTGCGTAGGTAATTCTTTGAACTAAACCTTCATTTTCACGAGGCAATTGATAGAGTCTTAAAAGAACAAAAGCTTGGGCATTTTGATGAATTAAATCGGGTTCTCGCAAGGTTTTAAATATGGTCATACAGGTTTGACCACCGTTAATGATTTGTAAATTCTCAACACGCACTTTGTAATCGCCATCTTGCAATGCGTTGTATGAGAAACTATCACAAATCAACGTGACCCCGTTATTATAAAAGTAAAAATTGTTTTTTTCATCGCTAGTTAAAGTATGACGGATACCCTCATTTACTCGATTTCCTTGTAAACCCAAGTAGCGACGAATATTGCGCTCTAATAAACGTTCTCCATGTCGCTCTATAAGTGTGGCAATTTCTGTCACCGAAATTCTACCCAACAGTACTCGGCTAAACTCCATATCTTCCACAATAGCTTTGCCACTTAGCTGCAAAGTATCTTTTACGGGTTTAGAAGCTTGCAGAATTTTGACTAAACGCTCGTGATTAACATATTCCCATGTCACCTGATCTCCAAACTCAGTACGTTCAATAGCCTCTTGAGCAGATGAATTCCATTTCAGGCCATTGTTGCAAGCTATTGTCCGAACTTGGGGAATATAGCCATCCCGGATTAGGCTACGAGCTTCTTCCACTTTCACAAGCAGTCGTTCATTAATATGTTCTAGTTTGGCTGCTGGATTAAATAAGTAATTAATTGCATTTATTAAACTTTTTATACCTTCTTCAGGAAAGTTAGAGTTTCCTTCTAGGTTGTTCTTATATTTTGCCTGAAATAAAGTAACTGTAAATTCACCGTCATATTCTTCTGAGATATGTATAGCATCTACTCCAAAGTCACCACCTCCTTCTGTTAAGCAATCAAAAACATCATCTCCATCTAAATCTAAAATGGTTTTAACGCACAGATATACAAAAGCCAAAGACTTAAGCTGGCCTTCATCTGTGATTCGTAGTTCTTCAGAAGCTTTTTGACGAATGTCTTTGCTAACTGATACTAAGCCTTGGTCGATGATGGATATATTAATATTCATGTACTTATTTAACGAACATATTTAAATAGCTTATTTTATTGTGCCTAACTACATAAGTAGTCATGCAAAATTAATTACCCAAATAAAAAATTAAGAAGTATAATATATGAAGAAACGAAGTAGCAGGAAAATACAATGAGATTTATTAGAGACCTAAACCCCGAGAGCC
>SFBI01000059.1 GCA_007095845.1 Microcystis aeruginosa Ma_MB_S_20031200_S102 | reverse complement strand
TAGCCTTAACTAGAGTGTATTGCTCATTTTCTACTTTTTCTAGTCTTTTATCCATCCCTTCGACTTTCTCAGTTAGTTTAGCTTGTCCTACCTTTAAATCATTTACATCTTCTTGCAAGCTATCGATTTTCTGATTGACTTCCTTGATGCTGTCTTTAATTTCCTTAAGGACTGATTCTAGGGAATAGGTGACGGTTTCGTTGGACATTTGCTAAACTCCTGTCCAGCAATGCTCTAAAGTTGATAAATATCAATCTAACAAAAACTCAAAGCTTTACTATACAAGCTTTACAAGCATAAGTTGTTAATAGTTTTACATGACAGGTTCGGTAGAGCCTAGATTTTTGAGTTTTTCGAGCAGCTATTTATTATGATCATAAGGGAAGTAACCATTTCTAGGAGTTAGTTCTAGGGATTGGGGAAAAAACCAAAAAGTTTAGCAGCACCTCCCAAGACAGCGACCACCAAAGCTATCAGAATCCCCCGGTTGGCAAATTCCTGATAACCAACTCGTAGAGAACGCTCGGCTCGGTTATTATCGGGAGAGACTTCAGGATGCTCTAGGAAACACCACCACTGATGGGACTTGTCCACCAAGGATTTCAGCAATAAACCCGCAGCATAACAAACCCGGGGTCGCCACACAGCTAAAGCTTGCTCTGACCCCAATTAGTAGTAACAGTGCTGGTTAAATAGCTCTTCTGGGTTGTGCGTGAGGATGGTATAACTGGAATTCCCTGTAGTAAATATACTAGCTATTGGAGCATAAAGGCTCAATCACCTGTCAGCATCCCACACCCCATCATCCCACTTCCCCCCGGTTAAGTTAGCGGGTTCGGCTTCAATCTGTCAGAATACAAGTATTGAAACAAACCCTTTAAGAGGCTTCATGGTGGAAGTTAAAGTCGTTCCCCCGAAACGCAATTGGGTTCAGACGTGGTGGCAATCCCTGAATTCCTTATCTCGCTTACTGGTGATTGCTCTAGCTGCACCACTTATAGTTCTGAATGCCTGGGCATTATCGGCAATTTTTGGCTATTTTGAATCTTTATTTGTTATTCTACTGATAGCGGCCGTTCTATCTTTTCTCTTGGGTTATCCGGTGACTTGGTTGGAACGTCAGGGATTAAAACGGGGTTTAGCTGCGATCGTGGTTTCCCTGATCACGATTTTAATTTTTGCGGCCGTGGGAATCACCCTAGTTCCCCTAGTCTTCACCCAAGCGCAGCAATTTGTCAACAGATTGCCAGAATGGTTAGACTCAGGACAGCGCCAACTGATGCAACTAGATACCAAAATCGACACGATGAATCTACCGATTCCGATCAGTTTCGATGGTGTTATCGCTCAGTTTAACAGTCGTTTAGGGGCAGAATTACAAATTTTAGCGGGAAGAAGCGTTAATTTAGCCCTTAATCTCACCGTTTTTACCGTGGTACGCGTGCTTGATGTGCTGCTAACCATTATCCTCACCTTTTATCTACTTCTCCACAGTCCCGACATCTGGAGGAGTATTATCCAATGGTTGCCCAAACCCGTCCAGCAACCCTTTTCCCTAACCCTACGCTTAAGTTTTCAGAATTACTTTGTCGGACAGGTGATTTGTGCCACTTGCATGGCCCTGGGATTAGTCACGGCATTTTTATCGATTAAAGTCCCTTTTGGCCTCCTATTCGGTCTCTTGATTGGCACTATGGCCTTAATCCCTTTTGGGGGAACTGTAGGCATTGTCACGGTGACAGCTTTACTAGCTTTGCGCGATATTGGTTTAGCTCTGCAAGTTTTAGCCGTAGCTGTAGTGGTGCAGCAAATTGTCGAAAATGGCATTGCTCCCCGGATTTTGGGCAGTGTCACCGGGTTAAATCCCTTTTGGGTGTTAGTCTCGGTCTTGACGGGGGCGCGAGTGGGCGGTTTACTGGGGGTGATTGTCGCAGTTCCCATGGCAGTAATGATCAAGGAAGCTTTGGAGGTCATCCGTCAAGTGACCCCAGAGGAGACAAAATACGGGATAATTAAACCCTCTCTCCCCCTAGAATCGGAATCCTCTGGCGGGGTGGTTTCTCGCTGAATAATGACCGATGGTATGATCTGAGGTGATCGGCATTTTTCTCGCAGGTTCTTGGTTTTTCTCCCTCGATCGAGTTATGATATCTTTATTGGTAGATTAACTCCACTTGCCCTGATCGCTGTCCATGACAAGTAAGGACAAATCAAGGCTTGAGAATGCCTTGCTAGTTTCTGGAGTCTGGCTTATGGGGAGATTAGCTAACCAATTGTCTCTAAACTCGGATAATTTCTGAGAAAAGATGATTGTCTATCCCGATAAATCAGCAAAAAATCGATATTTTGGTTAAATAGGCTACATTAACAGCCCGGTTTCTGTCGTAAGCTCGAAGTTAAGACATAAAGTCAATATCACCCTCCGATTGCAATGAGAAAATGTTTGAATCGCTTAATATTTGAGCTTTTCAGACATTTTTTTTGTGGATTGATACTAAATCCAGTTATTAAAAACTGATTTAGTAAGCTAAGACGCATTTAAACCGCTTAGGGACTTGCGTAGGAATAATATCCCAGCCAGAAAATCGCTCTGTAGAAGAACCAGACCAGCCAGATGGCACATTATCAAAGCGCAAGTCCCTAAAATCTCGAAGGCTCTCCCCCTACTTAGGGTGATCAGCAAACCTGATCGATCCGGAGGGCGCAAGCATTGCGCCCCTACAGTAACGGATTTTGTCCACAATGTAGGGGCGAACTGCGTTCGCCCAAAAGGTACATTATCAAAGCGCAAGTCCCTTATTCTTAGATTAGCCGAACCTCCCGCAATCCCTTTACTGTTGCCTTTTGCCTCGTCTCAACAAGCAATCTAAATTACGAACAGCTTATGACATGGACAAACACCAACAGACCATGATCTGGAGAGATCGTCAAGAAAAGTATCAGAGTGAACTATTGGAAAAGAATTGGTAAAATATAATTAGTAGGGAGAGTATTGCTGTTAATGTTTCGCTTTTTAACGAGACGTTAACCAAGCTCAAAAGCAAAAAATAGCAGTAATTTGCTAAAAGCTCAAGGCCGATGGCTGACTGCTCTGTACATCTCTCGTATTCTTTACTTGTCGAGTTCAACACGACCCCTTTATGGAATCAAGCAACCCGTCAGGGAAGACTTCCGAACCTCCTAGTCATAGGTGGGCCAATTTACTCGGAACCATGATCGCAATTCTGACCCTAACGTTACCCTTGTTAGCGATTGGATATAACTCCACGCCTAACTATACCGAAGAACCCCTTACCGGTAACACATCCTACTCCCTAACGAGGCAAATGAGGTGACAGAATTGAGATAGACGATTGCCAAAATAAAATTTTTTTCTTCGTCCCGATCCCCCTTATGGGTAAAATTTGGATCGGAGTCAATCAAAGTGTCTTTTAATTTTGCTTGCGCTTTTAGGTGACTCTAAAGGCGCTATTGTCTTGTATTTGGAGAAAGCTTGTGGATTTATCGCGCATTCCTGCCCAACCGAAACCCGGTTTAATTAATGTTTTAGTGGAAATTACGGCCGGTAGTAAGAATAAATACGAGTTTGATAAGGATTTAAACGCCTTTGCTCTCGATCGCGTTCTCTATTCTTCGGTACAATATCCCTGTGATTATGGTTTTGTTCCCAATACCCTCGCCGATGACGGCGATCCTTTAGATGGTATGGTGATCATGGATCAGCCTACTTTCCCCGGCTGTGTGATTACGGCGCGTCCCATTGGTATGTTAGAAATGATCGATGGTGGTGATCGCGATGAAAAAATTCTCTGTGTTCCCGCTAAAGATCCCCGTTATGCAGAGGTAAAATCTCTCAAAGATGTCTCTCCCCATCGCTTAGAGGAAATCGCCGAGTTTTTCAAAACCTATAAGAATCTAGAGAAAAAAGTCACAGAAATTCTCGGTTGGAAAGATGTGGACGCAGTAAATGCTTTAGTTGAACAGTGTATTGCTGCTTATAAGTAAGGTTTGCGGCAAAAAGTTTGTTGCTGGAGTCAGTTATCAGTTATCAGTTATCAGTTATCAGTTATCAGATGTGAGTTTTCAGTTCACTGATTACTGTTTACTGTTTACTGATAACTGAAAAGTTTCCCCACTTCCCCACACCCCACTCCCCAATTCATAATTCATAATTCATAATTCATAATTTATGAGAATAGAAACCTTAAAATCGGGTTTAATCGTCTCCTGTCAAGCGCCAGTAGAGTCATCTCTCCACGATCCTATAATTATTGCCGCCATGGCTCATGCTTGTGTGGATAGGGGTGCTTGTGGGGTAAGAATTGATAGTCCCGCTCATCTGAAAGCTACCCGTCAACAATTGCCAGATATACCAATAATTGGACTCTGGAAACGCAATTATCGCGATTGTTCGGTATATATTACTCCCAAATATCAAGATGCTCTGGCCATTGCCGATGCGGGTGCCGATATAATTGCCTTGGATGCTACCCCCAGAAAGCGTCCCGATGATGAAAATTTAGCCACAATTATCGATCGTATTCATCAGGAAACTGGTAAATTAGTTATGGCAGATATAGACTCGATCGAAAGTGCTATTTATGCCGTGGCAGCCGGCGCTGATATTGTCGGTACAACTCTTTACGGTTACACAGAAGCCACTAAACAGCTGCAGCCGCCGAGTTTTTCTTTCCTAGAAGAATTAGTTAATAAGTTATCAGTTCCTGTTATCTGCGAAGGAGGAATATCGACCCCAACAGAAGCAAAAAAAGCCCTAGAAGTTGGTGCATATTCGGTAGTTGTTGGCACAGCAATTACAGGGATTGATTTAAAAACTAGCACTTTTTTACAAGGAATTTTATCAAAATATTCATGACATTAATCTTGCTCCTAGCCGTGCCTAATAGCCACTTCTAGGGATTAGGAAAAAAACCAAAAAGTTTCGCCGCACCACCCAAAATGGCGACGGCTAAAGCGATTATTCAGTTATCAGTTATCAGTTATCAGTTATCAGATTTGAGTTTTAAGTGAGCAGTATGGATTAAGTGAGCGGTATTAAATGGCAGTTTTCTGCTGTCTTTGCACCGATTACTGTTTACTGATTACTGTTTACTGTTTACTGATTACTGATCACTGATTACTGATCACTGATTACTGATCACTGATCACTGATTACTGATCACTGTTTACTGATTACTTTTAACTGGCTGTTAACTTAGTCATAACTTGGATAATATATAATACCTATGTCAAGTTCATGTAATAAAATTTAACCTAATCAAGGTCTGAACACCAGTTTTGACTTTATTTCTGAAAATATGAGTATTTCTCGCCGTAATTTCCTCACCTTTTTAACTGCCACTGCCGGTGTCTCTTTTTTCAGTCTGCAAGAGAAAAAATATTCCTCTCTGATTAGCAGTCCTGCGATCGCTTCCAATAGTTTTGGGTTAAACTTTGCCCCAGTCAAACTGCCGATTCCCTTAAAAATTGACGGCATGAGCGATGAAAGCCAAAAAAATGCCTATCAAACCTATAAAGTCCCAGATGATCTCGTTCTTCCTCAAGGATTCACCTATGATGTGCTGGCACAGTGGGGGGATAAAGTCGGTGATTCCCGTTTCGGTTATAACAATGATTATCTATCTTTTATCGAAACCAGTCCGGGTCAAGGTTATCTAACCGTTAATTTTGAATATATCAGTGGTCGTACTTGGCTACAAACCTTTGAACAGGTGATTGGTAAAACCCTACCGGTCAAGGAAGTCCGGGAAAAAACAAACGAAAAGGGCGAAATTGCCGCGTATAACCTGCAAGATGCCAGATTAAGGGCAAAAATCGAGGAAATCTCCCTAGAAGGCTTAATTGATCAGGGAATTGGCGTAATTTCCTTGGCTAAAGATCAAACGGGAAAATGGCAACGTACCTATAGTAAAGCCGATCGCCGCATTACCGGTATTTCTGGACTAAAGGACGGTCGCTACCTAAAAGCGACCGGTCCTGCTGTAGCAATTTTTACCAAAACCAATAAACTTGGCTACGATGACGGATTAGGGGCAAAAATTATCGGAACATTTCAAAATTGCGCTGGGGGAACAACTCCCTGGGGAACCGTATTTAGTGCCGAGGAGAACTTTCAAGACCAAGTGACGGAGGTAGTGTTAAAAGATGGTTCCTCTTTGCATCCCGATACTACCCCCTTTATTCTCAATAGCGGGGAAGTGGATGGCCGGGGTAACGTCTTCGGGTTAGCGGGAAATAAATACGGTTGGATGGTGGAGGTGGATCCAGCAAATCCTGACGATTACGGCACAAAACACACTTGGTTAGGGCGTTTTCGCCATGAAGCAGTCGCTTTTCTCGCTCAAACGGGGCAATCCTTAGCGGTTTATTCAGGATGCGATCGCAGAGGCGGTCATGTCTATAAATTCGTCTCCGAGGGCAAAATTAGCGATATTAAAGACAAAAATAACTCAAAACTCCTAGAAAAAGGAATGCTCTACGGGGCGAAATTCAACCCCGATAAAACCGGTTATTGGATACCCTTAAATCCCGACACGGAGATAAATCCCGTCCTACCGAGTCAAATTGCCGCTAGTCGCGGGGATGGGGTGGTAGCTTTGCCGAATCCCGAAAGAACGGTCAATGAGACTAAATTACTGCTATTTAAGGACGATGAGGAGATTCTAGCCTACAAAGCTAAATATAAGACCCTCGCAGACCTGTATGAAGGTAATGGGACGGAAAAACAGGGAGCAATTCTCATCGATGCTCATTTTGCCGCTAACGCCGTTGGGATCACTTGTACTGGTCGTCCAGAAGATACGGAAGTGGACGAGAATGGCACTTTATATATAACCTTTACCTCTGGTAGTCCCAGTGAAGCGGAGGGAGGGGCCGATAAGGAGATATTTAAGGGGCCAAATGGCGAAATCCCCTACGAATTTGGTTGGATTATCAGCTTAAAGGAAGATAATAACAATGCTGCTTCCTTAAGTTTTCGGTGGGATGTGGTCGCTTACGGAGGGGAACCGACAGAGAAGGGTGAGGGTTTTTCTAATCCCGATAACCTCGCTTTCGATAAACAGGGAAATCTCTGGATGGTTAGCGATATTTCCACGAGTGGGTTAAATCGAGAGATGAAAACTCGTTATCCCCAAGGAGTCCCGGTTAGTCAACGGGATTTATTGGGGATTTTTGGCAATAATAGCGCTTGGGTGTTTACCAAGGGTCAAGAGCATCCCTATCCTTTTGCTATCGCTCCCATGGATGCGGAATTAACGGGATTGTACTTTACTCCCGACCAAGAGACGTTATTTTTGGCAGTACAACATCCGGGGGAAGCGGGGGGAATTCGTCGGGATTTGGCCTTTGAAAACCGTAAATTTGCCCTGAAAACCACTAATGGACAGGAATTTGAACAAATACGACAAGTACCCCTAGGATCGAATTGGCCCAGTGGTCAAGTTAATCAACCTCCCCGGCCAGCAGTGGTGGCAATTCGCCGAATCTAGTCAAAATAGGAGAAGGGAGAGGGGAGAAGGAGTTTGAGGATTATCTGAATCCCCTTGATAACTACCCCCAAAATATTGATAAAACTTCATAATTATCATTGGCTTACCTGTTTATGTTTAAAATCTTATATAGCTATGTAGTCAAGTAATTTCCATCATGGTCACTACCATCGAACCTACCTCCCAGAAAAAAGCTGTTCTGCGCGAAACTATCCTCACTCCTCGTTTTTACACCACCGATTTTGAGGCTGCCGCTAATTTTGACCTTTCTTTGCAAGAAAGCGAAATCAAAGCGATGTTAGAGGAGATGCGAACCGATTATAACCGGCATCACTTTGAACGTCAGCAAGGATTTGAGAACTATCAAGACAATCTCGATGAAAAAACGAGAAATGCTTTTATAGATTACCTAGAACGCTCTTGTATCTCCGAATTTTCTGGCTTTTTGTTATTTAAGGAACTGTCACGACAACTAAAAAGCCGTAATCCCTTGTTAGGGGAGATATTTCATCTTATGGCTAGAGATGAGGCGCGCCATGCAGGATTTCTCAATAAAACCATGGCTGACTTTAATATTTCCCTTGATCTAGCCAAAATTACTAAAACCCGTACCTACACCTTTTTCCCCCTTGAATGGGTGTTATATACGGTCTATCTCTCGGAAAAAATCGGTTATTGGCGTTATATTCTCATTTATCGTCATTTAGAAGAATATCCTGAGTATAAATTTAATCCTCTCTTTAATTACTTTGAGAGTTGGTGTCAGGATGAAAATCGCCACGGAGATATCTTTAAAACCCTACTGCGATCTAAACCGGAATTGTGGAATAATTGGCGATCGAGATTATGGAGCCGTTTTTTCTTGCTTTCCGTCTTTGCTACCCATAGTTTAACTGTACGGGAACGCTCAGACTTTTATGATGCTTTGGGAATAGATGCGATCGCTTTTGATCAAGAGGTAATTCGTCAGACCAATAATACCTCCGCGCGCGCTTTTCCCACCATTTTAAATGTGGACCATCCCCAATTTTTCCCCCGTTTAAACCGTTGTGCTGAACGTAATTTACAATTAAAAGCGATCGATGAAAGTCGCTCTCCCCAATGGCTAAAAACATTGCGTAAGTTACCCTTACAGCTAGGTATCGTCGGGGATCTATTGCGATTGTATCTGATTAAACCCATAGATGCAGAAGCCACCAGAGAAATGGTACTTTAATCAGTGAGCAGTGAGCAGTGATCACTGCTCACTGCTCAGTTAAGTAGTCATGCAAAATAAATTTCCTAGTGAAGATAGGCAAGAGGCAAGAGGCAAAAGCTTGATCGAAATGTATAATTAATTTTGCTTAGGTTCTTTTCAGAGTTTTAAGTTCACTGATGACTGTTTACTGCTCACTGAAAAATCCCCACTTCCCCAAATCCTTTAATCTTTGCTTCGATTCTGGGTATCTATAGGGATAGAAAAACAGCTAAGGGATATCTATGTCACTGGAAGAAGGATTAAAATGTCTGCGGCTAAAGGATTACGCAAAGGCTGTAGAATTACTGGAAGAATATTGTCAACAGTCAGCTAATTTTCATTCTCCCTTATATATTCAAGCTAAAATGGCTCTTGCTCGGGCCTATCGCGGCAACAATCAACGGCAACAAGCGATCGCCTTAGCTTTGGAATTAGAAAATCATCTTGATCAAGAAGTTAGTCAGTGGGCCAAACGATTACTGACAATCTTTAGTGCTGAACAAAAAACCATCGGTATTGCTACTAATGGGATCAAATCTCGATCGCTGCCCAAGGCAGCACGAGCAGCACAGGTAAGCGTCCAGTTATCTGGGACTATACCCGAAAACAGACTTATTTTTGCTAAACTATTGACAATTACGGCTTTTTGTGTTACGACTGCGAGTCTGTTTTTTGTAATTACCCGTTTGCTCTTCATCCCTGCGGGGACAGGTGTAATTATTGCCTTGCTATTGACGGTTTTTTTAGGCGGACTCATCCTTTTTATCGCTCCGAATCTAGTTGATTGGACACAAAAACGTCTGTATAGAGTGCGTTGGGTGTCCTTAGCGGAAATTAAACGGGATAGTCCCGAATCGGCGACAGTAATTGGGCGTATATGCCGAGAAAAAAGTTTAAAACCGCCAAAACTAGGCATTATCGAAGATGGACAGCCCCTCGCTTTTACCTATGGCTCTCGACGGGGTAATGTTCGCTTAGTAGTTAGCAGAGGTTTATTTACCTATCTCGACGATGAGGAACTAGCGACGGTATATGCTCATGAATTAGGCCATATTTGGCAAGGAGACTTTGCCCTGATGACTATTTGTGCTAGTTTCGACCATTTAGGTTGCTATCTTGATTCTTTTGCCCAAAATCAGGGTAATAATTTTAAAAACCAAGTTTTTCTAGGCCTTCTCTCATCAATTATCACCATTTTTAGGAAAATTCTTGTTTTTTGCTGTCTTTATCTGTCTCGTACTAGAGAATACTTCGCCGATCATTTTGCTGCCCAAGTTACTGGTAATCCCAATGCTTTGGCCCGCGCTTTAGTAAAAATTGCCTTTGGTTTAGTCCAAGAAACTGCCCAGTCTAGTCCCCTATTGTTAAGCACAAGTGTATTAAATGTTGCCTTAGAACAGGATGCGATTATTGCCGGTAACGTTTATGGTATCGCATTGGAGTCTCGCCGAATCGGACAGAGTTTTCTCTGGGATATATATAACCCTTGGGCAAAATGGTTAGAGTTGCATTCTCATCATCCCCTGACTGGTAAAAGGATTCGCGCGTTAGCTAACTATGCCCGACAGATGGATCTAGATATAGAATTTAGTCTGGGGGAATTATTACGCAAAAAAATGGAATTAGATTCCAAGAAACTCTATCAAAACTTTTTTCTACGACTGTGTTTATATTATGCCTCGGTACTAGGCTTTATTATTGGGGTTGTGATGGCTGGTTTTCTTTGGCTGAAATTTAGCTCTTGGGCTGCATTGGGGCTAATTTTAGTCGGTGGGGGTTTAGGTATAATTATCAATCGATTAGCCAGTTATCCTCCTCTCAACAATGCTAGTTTCAGCGATATTTTTTCTTTAACTGATAATCCTTACAGTCATCCCTTCCCAGCTATCCCCATCCGACTCCGCGGTGAGTTAATTGTCCAAGGAAAGAATTTATTTCTTAAAGATAGCACGGGCCTAATTCCCCTCGCTCCTAACTATCGTTTTAGTTTTTGGTATCAAATCAGGACTACTAACCCTCCCATGACAGCAATAGATAATACGTCTGTACAGGTTATCGGTTGGTTTCGTCGCGATTTATCTCCTCGTCTCGAATGGAGTCAAATAACTCACTCTGGCGGAAATGTTCAGGTTCATCGCCGTTTTTTGTCTTTGGTTAGCGGTTTTGTCCTATTAGTCTCTGGTTTAATTATCGCAGTTACATTTTAAGAATGGGAAAAGCTGCTACTTCATCCCTTTTCTAGTTTTAGCTACTTGCTGGAATAGTAACCAATATTTGAGCGCCAATAGTTACCTTTCTTATCATCATAATAAATAGCGGATCGAAAACCCAAACTGTATAGAGGTATAGCAAAATGTCTAGCGAAACCGTCACCTATTCCCTAGAATCGGTTCTAACCAGAATTGAGAGTAAAATCGACTCCCTGGAAAAACGGATGGATGAGAAAATCGACTCCTTGGAAAAACGGATGAATGAGAGATTTGACAAGGTAGAAGACCGGCTAACCAAAGTAGAAATCGGACAGGCCGAACTCAAGGCCGAGTTAAAAGGCGATATTAAAGTATTAGACGAGAAAATCGAGGGGTTAAAGGGAGAGTTAAAAGGCGATGTTAAAGTATTAGACGAGAAAATCGAGGGATTAACGGTACGGGTTGGTTATCAGGAATTTACCAACCGGGGGATTCTGATAGCTTTGGTGGTCGCTGTCTTGGGAGGCGCTGCTAAACTTTTTGGTTTTTTCCCCAATCCCTAGAACTGGCCACCAGAAACGGTTACTTCCCCTATGATCATAATAAATAGCGGCTCGAAAACCCAAACTGTATAGAGGTATAGCAAAATGTCTAGCGAAACCGTCACCTATTCCCTAGAATCGGTTCTAACCAGAATTGAGAGTAAAATCGACTCCCTGGAAAAACGGATGAATGAGAGATTTGATACTAAATCCAGTTATTAAAAACTGATTATTTATTACCCCTTTTGCCTCTTGCATGAGTGCCTATCCTGATATGTTACCTATGACAAGGTAGATGAGAGATTTGACAAGGTAGAAGACCGGCTAACCAAAGTAGAAATCGGACAGGCCGAACTCAAGGCCGAGGTAATTAGTACAAAAAACAAGGGCAACAAAGCCTGAAACTCCCGACTCCCGACTTCTGACTCTGTTCGGACTTCGGCATAAGCTTTTGTCGAACGCCGAAGTCTCACGCTGAAGTATCGCCGAACGTCGTGCATGAAGTGGTCTGTCCATCTCCCCCCCACATCCCCACATCCCCACACCCCTTTTAAACAGGATTTAGTATGACTTTAATTGACTCCTCTCCTCTCCCCCCGGCCGTCTATTTTATTGGTGCGGGTCCTGGAGATCCAGAATTATTGACGGTAAAAGCCTATAAAATTCTCCAAAAAGCCGATGTTATCGTCTTTGCTGATTCCCTCGTCCCCAAACAGATTCTTGAGGACACTCCTAAAGATGCCGAGTTAATTCCCACCAGTAGCATCACCCTAGAGGAAATTATCCCTTTAATGATCGATCGCGTGCGTCGGGGTTTAGCGGTGGTGCGACTGCAATCGGGGGATTTAAGTCTCTATAGTGCCATCCAAGAACAAATTGAGCTTTTGACAGCAGCAGATATACCCTTTCAGCTAATCCCCGGAATTAGTGCCTTTCAAGGATTAGCGGCTAAATTGGCCCTAGAATTAACGATTCCGGAATTAGTCCAGACAATTATTCTAACCCGGGTGGAAGGAAAAGCCTCTCCCATGCCAGAAAGTGAAGAATTAGCCTCTTTAGCCGCTCATAAAGCCAGTTTATGCCTATATTTAGCCGCTCGTCATGTTGACAAAGCCCAGGAGAAACTCCTACAATACTACCAGCCAGAGCAACAGGTGGCCGTTTGTTTCCGTCTCGGTTGGCCCGACGAAAAAATCTGGGTTGTCCCCCTGTCAGAGATGGCCCAATTAACCCATCGCGAAAATCTAACTAGAACTACCCTTTATCTCATTAGTCCCGCTTTAAACCAGATTACAGGAACTCGATCGCAACTTTATCACCCGCAACATTCCCATCTTTTCCGTCCTCATCCTTAAGTATTTTCTGGGGAATCTATCGAAAGAAACACTGGGTTTCTACCTCAAGTTAGATTTAAAGAGCGGCGATTTTGTTTAGGATTATTTCAGGAGGTAGGACAATTTTAAAAACGTTTGAAATTAGTCTAACAATCCATGCACAGCTGCCCGATTTGTTCGGGAATTGCCCTTCGTCACCTTGTGGCTAGTCGTGCCTACTGGTATTGTCCTCACTGTCGTCAGTAGGTTCCTGACTTCCTCGATTGCTCCAGTCCTCTCAAGGTAGAGCGAGTTAGAGCAGAAAAAACAGTTGAGATTTTTAAGTTGGTAGATGGCAATAATATCCGTGGGATGGGTTAAAAATTAACCTATCCCACTTTTCCTATCTAGACATCCCGAGGATTGAGATGGGTCATTTCCCAAGTCACATAGGTACCGATCGGACTCCAGATCAGGTAGGGTAAGAGTAGGATACCCGCCCAAGAAGAAACAGGGAAAACCAAGAGCGCCAGAAGACAACCCAAGAAAAAACCCGTACCACCAATAATCGTTCCCACTTTAAGACTGCGTAGTTTACAGGTAACGGGAGTATAGGCAGTAATAGTCAATTCCACCAACAGATAAAAAGCCATCAAAAACCAGCGATTGGCCGGTTGAGCTTCCCAGACTAAATAAGCAGAAATTGCCCCACAAATATAGATAATTGTCCAGATAAGAGGGATTAATCTTTCAAAGTTTAACCAATCGGGACGACGCAAACGCGCAAACCAACGTACATCGCGAGAATTGAGTAATCCCCCAGCTAACGCTACCAAAAATCCCACGACACCGATAAGCACCCAAGAGGGAATCATGATTTTTAGCTATCCTCCGCTAATTTTGGCTTTGTAACCCGATTCAATAAGGATTTGTAGTATTTTTTGACGATTATCTCCTTGGATCTCAATGGTATTTTCTTTAACTGTACCACCCGTTCCGCAAGCAGTTTTTAACTGTTTTAATAATTTTGTCAGAGTTTCGGTTTGGCATTGAAAACCTGTAACTATGGTAACGGTTTTTCCCGCACGACCGGAGCGGGAGGTTTGTACTCGCAAATTCTGCTGATTTGGGGGTAATTCAGGAATGGAACGCTCAAAAGCTTGAGAATTACTTTGATCTCCAAATTCCTGATAGGCAATCCGGTTTTTTTCCTTTGATTTACTCATAAGTAGTCTTGCAAAATAAATTTCCTAGTGAAGATAGGGAAGAGGCAATAGGCAAGAGGCAAAAGCTTTATCGAAATGTGTAATTAATTTTGCTTAGGTACTTATAGCAATTATCATACTGGGTTTCGGAAGTTTTTCAGTGAGCAGTAAACAGTAAACAGTAATCAGTGAACTGAAAACTGGCATCTGATAACTGATAACTGATAACTGATAACTGATTCAAAGCTGACTACTGATAGCTCGTAATTGGTTGGACTGGTAGCGCATTTGAGCGAGTTCAGCTGCCGACATTCGATCGAGATGACCTAAAATCATATTAACTCGACCTTGGGATTTTAATTTTTCTCGATGTCGTGCCAAAAAATCCCAGTAAAGAAAGTTAAAAGGACAGGCTAAATCCCCGACTCGTTCATTTTTTTTATACAGACAACCCCGACAATAATCACTCATTTTATCAATATAGTTCGCCGAGGCTGCGTAGGGTTTGGATGCGAGAATTCCCCCGTCGGCAAATTGTCCCATTCCCAGTACATTAGTCTGCATTACCCAATCGTAGGCATCGATAAAAACACTATGAAACCAGTTCTCAATCTCTTGGGGAGAGCAACCAAAAATTAAGGCAAAATTGCTCAAAATCATTAATCTTTGAATATGATGAGCATAACCAGTATTTTCCACCTGTGATAACACTTGTTTGAGGCAATTCATCTCGGTTTGATTACTATCCCAAAAGAAAGCAGGTAAGGGTTGTTGATGCTCAAACCAATTATGATTAGCGTAATCTTCTCCCAGATAATGATAAATCCCCTGCATATATTCCCGCCATCCCAACACCTGACGGATAAATCCTTCGATGCTATTTAGGGCTAAATTATCTTTTTTATAGGTAATTTCTACCGCTTGAATTACTTCCATCGGCGTTAGTAATCCTAGATTAAGATAGGGAGATAATAGGGAATGCCAAAGGGTTTCTTCTCCCGTTATCATCGCATCTTGGTATGATCCAAAGTTGGGCAGACAATTAGTAATAAAATGCTCTAAGACCTGTAAAGCTTGTCTGCGGGTTACTGCCCAGCGAAAAGGTTTAATTTTTCCATATTTAGGAATATCTAAAGCTGCCACATCAGCGATAACTTGAAGGGTAATTTCATCGGGTTCAAACCAAAGAGGAGCAGCAGTTTTTAATCCATCTTTGGGCGGTTTGCGGTTTTGTTTATCAAAGTTCCATTGTCCTCCTATGGGTTGATTATTCTCCATTAAAATCTGCCATTTTTTGCGACTTTCTCGATAGAAATCCTCTAGTAATAGTCTTTTACGAGATTTAGCCCAATTATTAAAATCTGTCCTTGTCCAGAGAAAGTGATTATTATCAATTAGGGTTATAGCACAGTCTAAATCCAGATTTTTAATTAATCTAAGAAAAGGCAAATCATTAGGCATCATTATCTGTAATTCTTTAATACCTAATCGCTTAATCCAAGCGGATAAAATCGGCTCAAAATCTTCAGCAACTTCGTAGGTGACAGACCATCCTAAAGTTTTTAATTCTTCGGCAAAATGACGCATCGCCGACCAGATTAAAACTAATTTTTGCCGATGATAGGGTCTTTGTCGAATATGATTGTGGGATTCAATTAGAATAACCGGTGTTTCCTGTGAATAGGCTTGACGATTGGCTAAGGCCGCTTGTCCTGTCCATAATTGATCCCCTAAAATCCAAATGCCAATGGTCATAATTATTTCATTGCCTCGACTATTCCCCCGTATTTTTTAGCCATAATATCCGCCATTTCCCGAGCAGAAAATTTACTGGCTTTATCAATGCTGGGGGTAAATGTCCCCGTAGGGGTTAAATAATGGGTAAATACCCCGACTTTTTTGCTAATAATCCACATATTTCTTGAAGTCAAAAATCAAAAAGGGAAGTGAGAATTAGGAATTAGGAATTATGAATTAGGGAGATTTTTTCAGTGTTGCCAAAGGCACGGCGTAGCCGTCCAGTAAACAGTAATCAGTGAACTTAAAACTCAAATCTGATAACTGATAACTGATAACTGATAACTGATAACTGATTAGGTTTTTGTCCTAAGACTTTGGGCGCTTAGATAAAGTTGCGTCCATTCTTTGACCACTTGTGTGCGTTTACAGTTTAATTCGCCGGCGATTTCCTCAAGGGTTTTACCCGCTTTTAAGCCATTGATAACGCTTTTACCCGTAGGAGAAAGAGCAGCATAGAAAATTTGCCATTGAGTGAGATTTAAGCCAAAATTATGCTCTTTCGGGCTGATTTGTAACCATTCAGCGATTAATTCTGTCCCTTCCTTGAGGGCAAAAACCTTAATCGCATGATAGCTAACTTTTTCCCGGAGACGATAGACCTGTTGGATAGGAATATTCATCACTTTGGCGATCGCATCTTGGCTTTCACCCCCTAGATAGAGGTTAAACCAAGTCACCGCCTCCCGACTAACATTTTCCTCTAGATACCTAGCAAAACCCTCTTGAACTTTTGCCCGTTGAATTTGCGCTTCTTGGTAAGTGCGTTGATCTTCATAGGTAGCGATCGCATTTTGATCCAGTAAACTTAAGCTATTTTCCCCCTCATCGCCACTAATTTCATCGGAGAGAATCCGGATTATTTCTTGCTGCGGCACGTTAGTGATACCGCTTTTCGATTGACGACGAAGATAATTAACAAAACGATAGGCTAACAGGGGTTGATTGCGGATCGGACGCAGAGCGTATTCTTCTAGAGTAGCTAACAGCAGCTGATTGCGAGTAGCTTGATCGGTGGTACAACGAGCGATCCATGCTAACTGGGATTGCAGATAGCGATCGCTATTTAACATTTCTTGAATAATTTCCTGCAAGACATCGGCCACCGCTTGCCGACGATCGCGACTTAAAGAAACCCAAGTGCGAATTTTTTGCCGGAGAGTGACACAAGCACCGAGACGATCGATCAGGTTACGATAGGCGCGGGTGGGACTAACCTTGAGATAGCGTTGCTGCAAAATCTGCCAACGATAGACTAATCCCCGTTTAGCGATTGCTAAATCTCTCTCATCTAAATTTTCCCAACGTTGGCTATCTTCCCCGAGTAACCAATTGATAATAGTACCCCGTTGGCGATCGGTTAAGGAATCCTCTGTTTGAGAGAGGCGATCTTGCCATTCTTGCCTTAACTCGTCGATTATTGTCGTCATCGAAAATTTGGGTTCCAAACCCTGCGCTCAAAAGGATGGCTTTAGTTTAAATACTAGCGCATTATTTACACGGTATATAAGAAAACCTGATCCATGGAGAAAGCCTATCGCTGCTAATTTTACCTAACATCCTGACTTGATCTTTGTAAGTTGCACATCAGATTTTACTATAGAATTTATGATTAAAACCTAGATAACTCGATGACTACTCGTTTAAGACGCGCGGTTCAAGACCGAGAATTTTTGATTACAGCCGAGATTACTCCCCCGAAAGGTGGTAATACCAGTCATATGCTAGAAATGGCCCTCTGGCTGAAAAATCGCGTTCATGCGGCTAATATTACCGATGGCAGTCGCGCCGTAGTGCGAATGTCCTCTCTGGCTGCCTCTGCTATTCTCTATCAACACGACATTGAACCCATCTGTCAAATGGCCTGTCGCGATCGCAATGTGATCGGATTACAAGCAGATCTAATGGGCGCTCATGCCTTGGGATTGAGAAATATACTAGCTTTAACTGGAGATCCCGTCAAAGCAGGAGATCACCCCAAAGCTAGGGCAGTTTTTGACCTAGAATCGGTACGTTTGTTAAAATTAATCGATAAATTAAATAAAGGTTTTGACTTTAACGATAAATCTTTACCGGATGGACCCCTAGAACTTTTTGCTGGGGCTGCCGTCGATGTGCAGTCAAAAAGTTGGTCCGGTCTTCAAAGCCGTTTTGAGCGTAAAATCGAAGCAGGAGCGCAGTTTTTTCAAAGTCAATTAGTTACGGATTTCGAGTGTCTTGATAAGTTCATGCAGCAGGTGGCCTCCCTCGCCGATAAACCAGTTCTAGCCGGAATTTTTCTGTTAAAATCGGCTAAAAATGCCATATTTTTAAATAAAAATGTGCCGGGGGTGCAAATTCCCGATCAGATCATTCAAAGACTCGCTGATGCACCTCATCCCCTCGAAGAAGGTATCAAAATCGCCGCCGAACAAATAAAATTAGCCCAGCAGTTATGTCAAGGTGTCCACATCATGGCAATAAAACGAGAGGATTTAGTCCCGAAAATTCTCGATCTGGCTGGTATTCCGCCAATACATAACTGAGATGAAAAGTCAATAGTTTTTATAAAAAATTAACTTTCATTTTGACTAGCGGTCTTTTGACAAGAATTCTACCCCTAACCTAGGATGGGAAGGCTCAAAGCATCTTCGGGGTTAAAAGCATGGATTCCAATCTAGGTCAAGAAAAAGAGAATAGTTGTGGTGGGCGAAAATGGTTGTCGATCGGTATTGCCCCCACTGGTATAATTTCCATTGGCATTGTTCCCATGGGCGTTATTTCCATCGGTATTGTTCCTATGGGAGTGGTTTCCATTGGAACCGTGGCCATGGGGACAATTGCGGCCGGTTTTGTGTCCATGGGACTTTTCAGTATTGGTAGCGTTGGGATGGGATTAAATAACGGTCATTTTTCCAATCTTAATTCTCCCCCTGCTGAATCTCCCCATAAACATCATCAGCATTAAAATCAAGATTTGACCAGCAATCATGAATTATTCCATCCGTGCTGCCGTTGCTACCGATGTCAAGGCTATTTTTGACTTAATTGTCGCCCTAGCGGCCTATCAAGAACTCAGCCATCTGATGACAGGAAATAGTCAAGCTTTAGGGGAGCATTTATTCGGAGAAAAACCCTACATCGAAGCATTGGTGGTGGAAGTAGAGGGTAAAATAGTCGGTTTTGCCCTATTTTTTACTAACTATTCCACCTTTATAACTAAACCGGGGATTTACCTAGAAGATATCTTCGTTTTACCCGATTATCGCAGTCAAGGTATCGGGAAAGCTTTACTAATGGCTGTGGCTAAAATTGCCGTCGCTAGGGATGCAGGACTTTTAGAATGGACTGTCTTAGAGTGGAATCAACTGGCGATCGATTTTTATGGAAAAATGGGGGCTAAGGTCTTCCAAGAGTGGCAAATTTGTCGTATTACCGGGACTGCTTTAACCCAATTGGGTAATAGCGATAAATAAGTCAGTCCCTTTGTCGAGCCTAGAACTTTGTGATCGATCGAGACTCCTTGCTATACTAGACTCCTGACACTGGCTTTCCTCATTGGTGCAGAATGCAACCCACAGACTCGAATAAATTTACCGAACAAGCTTGGGATTCGATTGTTAAATCGCAAGAAATTGCGCGACGCTTTAAAAATCAGACCTTAGAGGTGGAACACGTTATTATTGCCCTCCTAGAGCAGAATAACGGTCTAGCCACCCGGATTTTACAAAAAGCTAATATAGAAATTCCCCGACTGCAACAACAGCTAGAAGTCTTCACCAACCGACAGCCGAAAGTGGCCATCGTCGATCAATTATACTTAGGTCGTGGTCTTGATCTGCTGCTCGATCGAGCGGAAGCATCCCGGGAAAGTTGGCAAGATAAATTTATCTCCGTTGAACATCTTCTCGTCGGTTTTGCCGAAGATGAAAGGGTTGGCCGGAAATGTTTACGCACTTTCAATCTTGACCCCCAAGATTTAGAATTAGCCATCAAAGCGATTCGCGGTACTCAAAAGGTTACTGAACCCAATCAAGAGGAAAAATACGAAGCTTTAGATAAATATGGACGGGATTTAACAGCAGCGGCCAAAGAAGGCAAATTAGACCCGGTTATCGGTCGCGATGAAGAAATTCGACGGGTGGTACAAGTCCTCTCGCGACGGTCGAAAAATAACCCAGTTTTAATCGGTGAACCGGGAGTCGGAAAAACCGCTATTGCTGAAGGATTGGCCCAAAGGATTATTAACGGAGATGTTCCCGAATCTTTGAAAAATCGTCAGTTAATTTCCCTCGATATGGGAAGTTTAATCGCTGGGGCAAAATATCGAGGCGAATTTGAGGAAAGATTGCGGTCAGTCATGAAAGAAGTTACCCAATCAGAAGGGCGAATTATTCTCTTTATCGATGAACTACATACTGTTGTCGGTGCGGGTTCCAGGGAAGGAGGATCGATGGATGCGGGCAACCTATTAAAACCTATGTTAGCTCGGGGTGAATTGCGCTGTATTGGGGCGACAACTTTGGATGAATATCGCAATCATATTGAAAAAGACCCCCCTTTAGAAAGACGTTTTCAACAGGTTTATATTAAGGAACCTTCCGTGGAGGATACTATCTCAATTCTCCGGGGTTTAAAAGAACGTTATGAGGTGCATCATGGGGTGACAATTACCGATTCGGCCCTAGTGGCAGCAGCTACCCTATCCCATCGTTATATTAGCGATCGCTTTTTACCCGATAAAGCGATCGATTTAGTCGATGAAGCGGCGGCAAAATTAGAGGTAGAAAGTACCACTAAACCCGCCGATTTAGAAATGATAGATCGTCGCTTAATGCAGTTACGGATGGAAAAATTCTCCTTAGAAAAAGAGGAGAAAAAAGATCGAGCTTTTCAAGAGCGTTTAGAAAGAATTATCGAAGAAATTGAGGAATTAGAAAGTAAACAAAAGCCTCTCGCTGACCAATGGCAAACGGAAAAACATATCGCCGAGGAAATTAAATTATTGCGAGAGGAAGAAGAACAATTGCGCCTACAGGTGGAACAGGCGGAACGAGCTTATGATCTCAATAAAGCGGCTCAATTAAAGTATGGCAAACTAGAAATTTTACAAGGGGAATTAGAAGCAAAAGAAAAAGAACTAGAAACGATTCAATCGGCAGGTTCGACCCTGTTAAGACAACAGGTAACTGATGCTGATATTGCCGAAATAGTTGCCCGTTGGACGGGAATTCCCGTCAATCGTTTAATGGAATCGGAACGACAAAAATTATTAGAATTAGAGTCTCATTTACAGAAAAAAGTTGTCGGACAAAATGAAGCGGTTACAGCAGTAGCAGCGGCGATTCGACGCGCACGCGCGGGAATGAAAGATCCCTCCCGTCCGATTGGTTCATTCCTATTTATGGGACCCACAGGAGTGGGTAAAACCGAGTTAGCGCGGGCCTTGGCGGGGTTACTGTTCGACTCCGAGGAAGCCATGGTTCGCATCGATATGTCGGAATACATGGAAAAACACGCGGTTTCGCGGTTAATCGGCGCTCCTCCAGGTTATGTGGGTTACGAGGAAGGGGGACAACTATCGGAAGCGGTGCGTCGTCGTCCCTATTCGGTGGTTTTATTGGATGAAGTGGAGAAAGCCCATCGGGATGTTTTTAACATTTTATTACAAGTGCTTGACGATGGGCGCATTACCGACTCTCAGGGACGAGTGGTGGATTTTCGGAATACGATTATCGTCATGACCAGTAATATTGGCAGTGACCATATTTTAAATGTTTCCGAAGATGCTGATTATGAGGAGATGCGGAAACGGGTTTTAACAGCTTTGCGGAGTCATTTCCGTCCCGAATTTTTGAATCGTATCGACGATTTAATTATTTTCCATACCCTGAAAAAAGAAGAATTGCGTTACATTGTTCGTCTGCAATTACAGCGTCTGGAAAGATTATTAGGAGAACAAAAAATTAATCTAGAATTAACTACGGCAGCAGAAGATCATATCGTTACTGTTGGTTACGATCCTACCTACGGTGCGCGACCTTTAAAACGTGCTATCCAACGGGAGTTAGAGAATCCTTTAGCCACAAAAATTCTCGAACAAGCTTTTATGGAAGGGGATACGGTAGTAATTGATTGTCTGGATGAGGTGTTAAGTTTTAGCAAAAAGGAGCTAGAAAAGGAAGAGCCAAGATTAGAATTAACTTTGGTTAACCTCAGTTCGGATTAAACCCAGACAGGGGATATATTCCCCCTCTGCGGATCAATTCAGCCAACATAAACAAAATTTTGCCCCAACAGTCCTTGTAAATCTAGCTAGAAGTTGCTGAATAAATCTAAAACCCTTGTTGGATAAAACTTTTAGACTTTTTTTCCCTCAAAAATTGCCAACCATTGGAGTGATCGGGGGTAGAATTCAGGCACTTTTTCCCTGAAAATTAGGTAACTGACCCCCTCAAAATCCGTAAAACCCCACAACGTACCCCCACAAGCTTGTATAGTAAAGCTTTGAGTTTTTGTTAGATTGATATTTATCAACTTTAGAGCATTGCTGGACAGAGAGGGAGCTTGGGGAATTTTCTACATTGTAAGTTCGGAAGAACCAAAACTTTTTGCTGCAAACCCTAGCTAAACAGGTTTTATTGCTGAAATATCCGGCGTAATGTTGGTTGGTCAGTCAACTTATTCAACTGATTTTGAGAAAATAAAAACGACCAACTCCTAACCCCACCAACAAACTTTTTGCTGCAAACCCTACTTATTGACTAAAAATTAAGATTTTACCGCTAACAGTTGACAATCAATGATCGACCCCGAAGATGGCTGTTCTAGGTTCTGTGTGATATTAGGGGTCGAGAAAATCGTCACCGACCTCCCCTCCCATTCAGAACCGTGCATGAGACTTTCACCTCACACGGCTCCTAGTTTGACTGTTCCCTT